>NZ_JBHMFS010000019.1:0-88329 GCF_051433165.1 Falsiroseomonas sp. E2-1-a4
GAAGCATTCGACGACGGACACGACGGGCAGGTCAAGTTGGAGGCGCTGCGGCTCTATGGGCTGCCGGAGGATGCGCCGGCGATCGTCTGTGGCTGCCCGCTGGGACGCGGACGCGAACCCTGGCAGCGGAGGCGATGGGGGATCTGCCCAGCTTGGCGTCCGGCGGCTTGGCACTGATCTCCGCAGGATCAACGCTTGGTGCGTTTGCTACCAGCACAGGCGTGGTCCGACGCAGGGGCCACTGTCGCCAAACTGAGAACCCGAGCGAGGTCGTCGACCGAGTAGGGCTTGTGGAGCAGCGGAAAGCCGTGGCGCCCCTCGGTTGCGAGAACCTGGCTGTAGCCACTGGTCAGCACGACCGGTAGGTCCGGCCATCGGACACGAAGTAGCCCGGCCAGTTCAACGCCGCTCATGCCCGGCATGACAACGTCCGAAAAGACGATATCAAATGCGCCACCATGCTCCTCCAGCAGGCCAAAGGCCTCCGTCGCGTTCATGGCAAGCGCCGTTTGACAGCCGAGATCGCGCAGAAGCAGCATTGCCAACTCAGCAACCTGCGCATCATCCTCGACGACAAGCACGCGGCGGCGCCTGGCCTTCCTTGCGTGGTCGAACGTGCCGACTTCCGCTGAAACCATGGCGGGTGGCTCAGACCGAGGCAGGTAGAGAGTGAAGCACGCGCCCTCGCCCGGCCGGCCTGCAACATCCACGTCGCCACCCGACTGCTTGGCAAAGCCATACACCTGGCTGAGTCCCAGGCCCGTTCCCTTGCCGATCTCCTTGGTCGTGAAGAACGGTTCGAACAGTCTCTGCATCGTGTCCGCGGAGATGCCCGTGCCAGTATCGGTGATCGACAGAATGATGTGCTCCCCGGCAACAGGCTGATGTGCACGGATTCCAGGCAGGGCCCCAACGATGCCGACCGTGATGGTCAGCGTTCCCTGTCCATCCATGGCATCGCGCGCATTCACTGCCATGTTGACCAGGGCGGTATCGAATTGGCTTGGATCAGCTTCAACAAAACATGGCACCGCCGCGGTGCCGATTTCGAGCTGGATGCGTGCGCCGATCATGGTCTGCAACATCTCGGCGATGCCTTGCACGCGCCCGGCCACGTCGAAGATCTCTGGCTTCAAAGCCTGGCGTCGGGCGAATGCGAGAAGCTGGCGCGTCAGCGTGGCCGCCCGCTCCGTGGTGTCGGAAATCGCATCGACATAGCGGCGCCGGCGCTCCTCCGGGAGGTCCTGCCGACGCAGTAGCTCCGCCGAGGATCGGATGATCGTCAGGAGGTTGTTGAAGTCGTGGGCAACCCCGCCGGTAAGCTGCCCAAGGGCATCCAGTTTCTGGCTCTGGCGCAGCTGGTCCTGCGCCTCGGTCAGTTCGGCGGCCCGCTGGGCGGCCCGAGTTTCCAGCGACTCGTTCAGTTCGCGAAGCTGCTCCTCGGTCTGCCGGGAGGCGGTGATGTCGCGAGAGACGGAAAGCAGCTTCACCGGCGTGCCGTCCGGCCCATTGATCGGCGTCACCACCACGTCCCACCAACGCGGCGAGCCCGCCATCGTGGTGGCAAAACCCTGAAAGCGACCGGTCCCGCCACGCCGAGCCTCCTCGACGGCGGCCACGGATTTCGCGTGCTCCTCGCCGCGCCAGAGATCGGGCCAGCAGGTGCCTTCGACAACGCCGAAATCGTCCACCTCCATCACCTGCATGCCGCCTTCGCTCATGAAGATCACACGGGCGTCGAGGTCAAGAACCTTGATGCAGTCAGCGGAACTCTGGATGATGCGGCGGTTGAATTCCTCGCTGGCCCGCAGGGCGGCTTCCGCCCGGACCCGCTCGGTCAGATCGATGGTGACGGACAGCAGTGCGGGCGGCTGGTTGTGCTCGCTGTCCAGCCGCGTCAGGGTGCAGCTGACAATGACCTTCGCTCCGTCTGGCCGGAGATAGCGCTTTTCGAATGATGCCGGCATGCCGGTGCGGGCCGTTCGTTCCGACTGTTCCAGCGTAACCGCAACATCGTCCGGGTGGGTCACCTCCACGAAGGTGCTCTCCAGCAAGTCTTCGCGGGACCTGCCGAGCATGCGGCAGAAGGCGTCGTTGACACGCCGAAAGCGACCATCCAGCGCCACCTCGGCAAGGCCCACCGCTGCGAGCTTGAAGATGGCGTTGAGGCGCTGCTCACTCATCCGAAGATCGGCCTCGGCGACCACGCGCTCGGTCACGTCCGAGCCCTCGACGAATATGCCCGTTACTGCGCCGTCCGAGTCGGTGATCGGCTGGTAGACCAGGTCGACGAAGCGTTGTTCCACCGCAGCTCCAGGTTGGCGCTGCAACGCGACGGACAAGGCGCGCCCGACGAATGGCGTGCCGGTGGTATAAACCTGGTCGAGCAACTCGTAGTACCCCTGTCCTTCAATTTCCGGGAGCGCCTCCCGCACCGACCTGCCGACCACGCTGCGGTGGCCGACGAGTTGCTCAAAGGCGTGGTTGGCGAATTCGAACTTCTGCGCACGGCCGCTGAGCATCGCCATGAAGCCGGGCGCCTGTTCGAACATTCGCGACATACGTTCGCGATCGGCTACATCGCGGCGCTCGGCGAGGACACGCTGGGTCGTCTCGACGACCGTGACGAGCAGACTCGCGACCGCAGTGCCCACGTAGCGGAGTGGGCTGAAGGTCAGGTTGAACCAGGCATCCTCCTGCCGGCCGTTCCGCTCAATGGTCAGCTTCTGGTTCTCGAAGGACCGCGTCTCGCCGCGGAATACGGCCGCGAAGATCGGCTCGTTGAAGGCCCAGATCTCCGGCCAGCAGACGCGGTTCGGTTGGCCAAGCCCCGCAGGATGCTTTGGGCCCATGATTCGGGCGTAGGCGTCATTGTAGACCTGGACGAAGTCGGGTCCACACAGCAGGACCATGGCCATTGGTGAACCGAGCACCAGATCGACCGTCGCGCGCAGGCCGGCCGGCCAGGTCTCGGAGGGGCCGAGCGGCGTCGCTGACCAGTCATGGGCACGGATCAGCGCGCCCATCATGCCGCCCGCGATGGGAAAGTCGCTGCTGTGGGTGGTTCTGCCTATGTCGTACTGCATGGTCTTGCCACATCTTTCGCCCAAATCATCGCGTGTTGCTCGGGGCTGGCCGCATCATCGAGGGTGGGGAAGTTCGCGTGTTGCGCCGTTGCGCCGCATGTCCTGACACGGTCAGGACCACAGTGGGGCAAGCTGAGCCGGCAGTTCTGGTCAGGGAGACGGGCTGAACAGGCTGGAATGGGCCCATCCCAGTGTCGTCTGGCCATCGCCGAGATGGATCCAGCCCCCGGGCGCCCGGTCGAGCACCACGTAGCTGCGGCCGCGCATCGCAGTCCACAGAATGTCCGCGTCGCCTGCTGGCGCCGCACGCACGCGCACCGGCGAAACCACAACCACCCGAGCCAGCGGTGCGGCAGCGGCCTCGGCATCCGGCTGCACGAGCGCCGTGACCTGCGACGCGTCAGCGCCTGCGGCTGTTGCCACCTGCGGGTCGCGACAATAGCGGAGGGCTGGACCCTGCTGCGAGCCACCACGCCCAAGTCCCGGCCCGACCTCCATGATGACCATGGCCGGGCGCGTCCTCGCGATTGCCTCGCCGTCCTGCGCTGCGGCGGCCCGGGCGGCGGCGGTTGGCTTGTGCAGGACAACCCGGGCAACGACCTGCATGGCCTCCGCGCCCGCCATTGGCAGCAGCGCGCAGACCACGATCTCATCGGCCACGGTCAGTGGGTACAGCCGAACGTCCGACAACTGGCCTTGCACACCTGCATCGCGCAGATGAGCCCGAACGGCAACCACCGCGACATCCTCCTGCTCCAGGGTCTGTCCGCTCGCGCCGCGTCGCGCGGTCTCCAGGACGGGGTCGGCCGCGGCGGCACGCGGATCACGGCGTTCCCAGCCCCAGCCCAGCGCAGCCGCGCTACCGGCTGCCAATGCGGTCAAGCCAACGATGGTTTTTTTTACAGCTGGGGCTGGCATGGGTCTGAATTTCCACGGGGGAGGGGGTGGTTCGGAACGCAATAAACACGGTTAATGAAGCATAAGTTTGGTAAAAATCTGACCGAAGGGAAGTCAAGGATCTTTGCAGTTACAACGTCCCGCTTGGCTTCTGATGTAGAAAACCTATAAATACACTGCGGTAATCGTTCAACTCTTAAAAATCAGATTAATTTTTTGTAGGTGATGCAACCTTTCTTGAAAAGACACAACACGTTGTTTGAAAGAGGCGTTTTTTATTTACTGAACCGGCACACGCTTGCCGTGAATTTGACACTTTCGGCCCCGCAACATCGCCATCCCGGATCGGCGGGCTGAGTGCATCTGGAGAACGACGTGACTCGTCTGGATCAACTGCCGCGTTGGCTGGCCTGGGCGTCACTGCCCTTGGTCATCCTGCTGCTGCTTTTCGCCTTCTGGTCCTGGGATTGGTTCATCCCGCTGGCTGAACGCCGCGCCTCCGCCGCCATTGGCCGGCCCGTGACGATCGCGCATCTGCACCTGCGCCTCGGCCGGGTCGTCGTGCTGACGGCCGAAGATGTCCGAATCGCGAACCCCCCAGGCTTCGTCGCCGATCCACCCTTCGCTCAGGCGGAGCGGCTGATCGCACGGATCGACCTGCTGGGGTCCTGGCGCGCAGCAGCGTTGGTGCTGCCGGAGGTCGAAATCGTGAAGCCCGTTGTCGAGGCGGCCGCACACGAGGATCGCCGCAGCAACTGGGTCCTCGATGTCGCGGCCGCGCCTCCGGGCCAGCCGTCCTCGCTGCGAATCGGCACCCTGCGAATCACCGAGGGCGTCGCCCACATCGTCCTGCCGCACCTTGAGGCCGATCTGCGGCTGGCGATCGCCACGCGCGAGGAGGCCGGTACGGCGCCGCGCCTCGCGGCCGACATCACCGGCACCTATGCCGGCCAGCCGATCACGGGGCAGGCGCTGGGCGGCGCCGTATTGGACTTGCAGGCAGATGCGCCCTGGGCGCTCAGCCTGCAACTCGCCAACGGCCCGACACGGATTTCACTTGAGGGCACGCTGCGGGACCCCCTGGCCTTGCGGGGCGCCGAGCTGCGCCTGGTGATGCAGGGGCCCGACATGGCGCTGCTGGAGAAGCTGACCGGTGTGCCGATCCCCCGCACGCCGAACTACGAGGTCGCCGGGCGCCTCGACTATGCCGAGGATCGCTTTCGCTTCAGCGAAATCGCCGGCCGCGTTGGCCAGACCGACATCGACGGCACGCTCACGGTCGGCACGGCGGGAACGCGCGTGAATGTGGAAGGAGAACTTCACTCGCGCCGCGTCGACCTGGCGGATCTCGGTGGCTTCATCGGCGAGGAACCCGGCCGCGTGACCACGCCCGGCCAGACGCCTGAACAGCGTCGCGACCTGGCCCGCAATGAGGCCCGCGCCCGCATGCTGCCGGATGAGCCGATCAACCTGCCGAAACTGCAATCGACCGACATCCGCATCAGCTACCGCGCCGACAGCGTCATCGGTCGCAACGTGCCCTTCGATTCTCTCCGCGCGGAGCTGGAGATAAAGGAAGGCGTGGTGCATCTGCGGCCGCTGACGCTCGGCGTCGGGCGGGGCCAGATTGCCGGCAACGTCACCCTGACGCCGGCCGAGGAAGGCCGCATGCAGGCCGAGGCCGATGTGCAGTTTCAGCGCCTGGACCTGTCGCGGCTGATGCAGGCGACGCGGACCTTCGAGGGTGCCGGCACGATCAGCGGGCGGGCGCGCATCCAGGGTGCCGGCAATTCCTTCGCCGCCATCCTCGGCGCTGGCAACGGCACGCTGACGCTGGCGATGTCCGGCGGCAACCTCTCCGCCCTGTTGGTCGATCTGTCCGGTCTGCGGCTGGCAAACGCGCTGCTGTCCTCGCTCGGCGTGCCAGGGCGCACGGCCGTGCAGTGCTTCGTCGGTGATCTGGTCCTCCAACGTGGTGTGCTGAACCTGCGCACGGTGCTGCTGGACACGGAGGATGTGCTGGTCGCCGCGACCGGCAGCGTGAACCTGGCGCGGGAACGGCTGGACGTGCGGCTGCGCAGCGAGTCGAAAAGCTTCACCATCGGTACCCTCCCAACCTCCATCCTGATTGCAGGCAGCTTTCGCAACCCCTCCGTTGGGCCGGAGCTCGGCGAACTGGCCGCGCGTGGCGGCGCTGCGGTGGGGCTGGCTGCGTTGTTGGCGCCGGTTGCCGGGCTGCTGCCGACCATCCAGTTCGGCATCGGTGAAGACAACCGCTGTGAAGCCATGGTCCGGCGTGGTGCGCGTCCAGCCGCGCGCTGAATTTCTGAAATCATAACCCCATCCAGCAAAGCGACCATCAGGCCATGAGCGACGCTGTGCCCGTCAGCCGCCAGTTCTTCCGTGACTTCGCCCGACTTGCCCTGCCCTACTGGACCGAGAAGGGACGCTGGCGGCCGCGGCTCTTGACCGGGCTGCTGGTCCTGCTGGTGGTCGCCCAGATCGCGCTGGTGCTGCGGCTGAATGTCTGGAGCGCGGATCTGTTCGACGCGCTGGAACGGCGCTCAGCAGAAAACGCGATGGCGCAGATCGGCATCTTTGTGCTGATCCTGGCGGGCACCATGATCACGAACATGGGCCACCTGACGGTCAAGCGGCACCTGCAGCTGGACTGGCGGCGGTGGCTGACTGCCCGCGTCGTCGGGCACTGGATGGAGGATGCACGGCATTTCCAGGCTGGCCTCATCCCCGGCGACCATGCCAATCCAGATGGGCGCATCGCCGAGGACATCCGCGTGATGACCGAGGCCGCGGTCGATCTTGCCAGCACGCTGTTCTACTGCCTGCTGCTGCTGGTGACGTTTGTCGGCATTCTATGGTCGCTGTCAGGTTGGATAACGGTGCTTGGGGTAAATGTGCCGGGCCATCTGGTGCTGCTAGCGTTCCTCTATGCCGGAATCGGAGCCGTTGTTGCCTTCGTTCTGGGCCGGCCGCTGGTGCAGGCCACGGATATTCGCCAAACCAAGGAAGCCAACTTCCGCTACGATTTGGTGCGCGCACGCGAAGCCGCCGAGCCGATCGCGATTGCGCGCGCGGAAGCCGCCGAGCGTCGCCGTTTGACAGTGGGGTTCGAGACGATCGCGATGGCTTGGAAGGATCAGTCCGTTGGGCTGGCCCGGCTGATTGCCTTTTCCTCGGGCTATGTTGCGCTCGCTGCCGTGTTCCCCATTCTGGTTGGCACGCCGCGCTTCCTCGAAGGAACGCTGTCGCTCGGCCGCCTCATGCAATCGGCGCAGGCATTCCAGCAGGTCACCGCGGCGCTGTCCTGGCCGGTAGACAACCTACCGCGCATCGCCGAATGGCGCGCCTCTGTCGAGCGTGTGCTGGCGCTGGAGGAGGCGGTTCAGGTGGTCGCACTGGAGACCGCCCGAGCAGGAGAGACCGCCATCAACATGGACCGCTCTCCCGGCCCGTGGCTCGGCGTTTCTGATCTTTGGGTGGCGGAGCCCGATGGCACGGCGCTGCTGACAAACCTGGCGCTGCAAGTGAAACCCGGCGAGCATGTGCTGGTGGATGGCGACGCAGAGGCCGCGGCTGCGTTCTTCCGGGTCGTTGCCGGCATCTGGCCATGGGGCCACGGCCGCATCGACCTGCCGGCAGATGCCCTGCTGGTCGCCAGTGGCCGCCGGGTGTTCCTCCCACGAGGCACGCTGCGCAATGCGTTGGCGCTATCGGATGAGGAAGCTGACGAAGCCATTCTGGAGGCGCTGGCCGCGGTCGGGCTGGCTTCGCTGACGGCTCGCCTGGATCAATCGGAAGACTGGTCGGAGGTGCTGAACGGCGCTGACCTCCAGCGGCTTGCCTTTGCCCGGCTGCTGCTGCTCCGGCCGGGCTGGGTGGTGCTGGGCGATGCAACGGATGCGCTGGACCCGGGTTCAGCCGATGCGCTGCTCCGCCTGGTTGCCACGCGCCTGCCGCAGGCGGCGGTGGTGCTGATCGGTCAGCATCCGGGATCAACCGAAGCCTTTGATCGCCGGCTGGCGCTGCATCGCTCCAAAGCCGGAGAGGTGCTGTTGAACGCGGTCTATGCCCGACGCCAAGCCGCACGCACCCCGAAGCGTAGGCCACTCAAGGTCGTGGACTGGCTGCAGAAGGGCTACCCGCCGGATGCGCCGAGCACGATGCATGGGTAAGCCGGCGAAGGTCCTGGGGCTGCCATTGCCAGGAATCACGATGGCGCCCCCTTGCCCGGGCACATCACTACCCCAGTCGGGGCTGGCGCGCGCTGCTTCGGGTTCACCATCGCATCCCGGTTCGCCACCGCGTTTCGTCCTCGTTTCGGCGAATCGCCGCTGGACACGGTGCGGCGCGACCGGATGCGCGGCACCAGCGTGGCTCCGGCCTCGTTCACCGACCGTTTCCACGCGCGTGGGTCGCGAACAAGGGGGATGCCGGGAACTGCGGTCGGCAGCGACGATCACGGATAGACCACAAGCCGCTCCACGACACAGCCCGGCCACGGCGGGACAGGACGAGCGTGTAGAACCGTTTCCCTGGGCGACACGCCCGCCCAGGACGCTGTTCATGCGCGGTGCCCGCCCCTTGGCGTCAGGACCGGGTCCCGAAACGTCTCGCGGCCCGATGGTCACGGCGCCCTGGCACCAGAGGCCCCGCGGAGGTTACGCGCCCGATCACGGTGCGCGCCGGGTTCGCCCCGCGCGCAATCCGTCCAGCGCCTCGGCACCGATCACCCAAAGGATCTTCCAGCCCGCCCTGACAGTGCCGGACAGGGTTCCCGAAATCTTCGATTGCCCGATGCGGCGCCGGTAGCCCACCGGCACCTCCCGCACCCGCAGGCCAAGGCGGGCGGCACGGACCTGCATCTCGACCGTCCAGCCCCAGGTCTCGTCGCGCATGGCCAGGCGCGCCAGCGCATCGCGCCGGATCACGCGGAACGGGCCGAGATCGGTGTAGCGTACCCCCCAGATCAGGCGGATCAGCAGGCAGGCCAGCGCATTGCCGACGCGTTGCTGGGGCGTCAGCGCGCCCGGCTCCACGCCAAGCGTGCGCGCGCCGATCACCAGATCTTCCTCTCCCGTCGCGATCGGGGCGAGCAGCCGCACGATATCCTCCGGTCGGTCGGCGGCGTCGGCGTCCATGAACAGCACCGTATCCACCTCGGGCGACAGCGCCGCGATGCCGGCCAGGCAGGCGCGACCATAGCCGCGACGCGGTTCCGCCACGACGCGGGCGCCGAGGCGGTGCGCAACCTCGGGCGTCCCATCCGTGCTGGCGGTGTCCACCACGATCACCTCGATGATCCAGGCCGGGATCGCCGACAGGACCTGCGGCAGTGCCGCAGCCTCATTGTGGGCGGGAATGACGATGCCGATGCGCAGGCCGCCTGGCGCGCTCATACGCGCGCCGACTTCCGGGTCCAGGCCATG
The DNA here is from genome assembly GCF_051433165.1 of Falsiroseomonas sp. E2-1-a4. Lineage (NCBI taxonomy): Bacteria > Pseudomonadati > Pseudomonadota > Alphaproteobacteria > Acetobacterales > Roseomonadaceae > Falsiroseomonas > Falsiroseomonas sp. E2-1-a4. The sequence goes on from NZ_JBHMFS010000019.1 coordinate 9,431, forward strand.
ATGAGTAGCACCAGCACCCCCCCAAGATGGATCGCCGCCAGGCCATAGGCGAAAAGCCCGCCGAGTCCCAATCCGCGCAACGCGAAGAAGGCGTAGTAGATCGGCAACAGCACCGCAGGCAGCAGCAGCGCCCGGCAGCCCAGCGCCGCGGCGAAGGGCAGGAACCAGACCGCATACCAGGGGAACTGCGCCGGGGAGAGGTAGAAGATCGCGGCCGCGACGATCAGCGCGCCCCGGATCAGCGCTGCCGGCTCCCCCGGTGGCGGGCGCGCCACCGCCAGCGCCACCGTGGCCCCGGCGAGCCCGAGCAAAGGTCGCAGCAGCTCGGCGAGGCCAGGCCCGAATCCCGCCTGCACCCAGGCCAACGGCGCGTTGTTGGCCACCCAGCCGGTGGCAAAGGCGTTGAGCCCGGCATCCGGCGCGGTTGCCGTGGCCAGCAACGGCAACAGCGTGACCGCCGCCGTCAGGCCGAAAACCGCGGCTGCCGGCAGCCTGGCGCCGGCCGGCAGCCAGCGCGCGAGCAGCGGCACCAGCAGCACCGGCCAGAGCTTCACCCCCGCCGCCAGCCCGAGCAGGCCCCCCGCCAGCGCCCCGCGCCCACCAAGCGTGGCCAGCAGCGCGCCGACCAGCAGCGGCGGCAGCAGCGCGTCCGCATGCGCGGCGTTCGCCAGCACCAGCGGCAGCAGCGGGCAGCACCACCAGATGGCGGCGCGCATCAGGGGCAGGCCCGCCCGCCGCAGCAGCGCCGCCAGCAGCAGCAGCGCCACAAGCTCCGCGCCGAGCATCACGAGGCGCAGGCCCAGCAGTTCCCACGGCGCGATCCAATGCGCCAGCAGGAAGGCCGCCTGGGCGGTGCCGGGGTAGATGCTGCGGAGCCACGCGAAGGGCAGCACCGCGCGCAGCGCCGCCCCCGCTTCGCCGAGCGCGGGCGGCACGCCAGCGGCGGGCGGCGGGCCCCAGGGCGAGAGGCCATGCGCCGCCAGCGCCCCGTCCCACAGGTAGCGCAGCGCATCGGTGTCGAGGACCGCCGGGGTGCCGAACCAGGCCAGCCGCATCGCCACGCCGAGGGCGAACACCGCCACGATCACCGCTGGCCGCGGCCGCAGCCGCTCCAGCGGCCCGATCGCCGCGAACCAGGCCGCCCCGCCGAGCAGGGCGAGGCCGACAAAGGCGAAGATCCCGGGCGCCGGCGCGCGCGTTTCGTCGGCGAGGGCGGGGGCGAGGGCGACCATGCCGGCCTGGGCCAGGGCCATCACTGCCGCCGCCGCGATCAGCCGCCATCCCTCGCCCCGCGCGGTGTCAGGCCCCATCTGCGTAACCCTGGCCTTGCCTGCGGCGATGATGAGCTGAGGGCTTCGCTGCCGCCACGCCGCCGATGAAAGCGACACCATGCTGACAGAATTCCGCCTGAGCCGCCGCCTTGTCGTGACGGCCGGTGCCGGTGGCGCCGCGCTGGCGGCGCTGGGGGGCGTAGCGCTGGGCTGGCCCTGGCGCAGCGGCCTGCCCGATCCCGCCGATCCGCGCACCACGATGGAGGCGGTCGAGCAGGCCGTGGCCCGGCTGCTGCCCGTGCCGGAGATCACCGGGGCCGAACTGGCACGCCGGCTCGCGGCCGGGGAGCGCATGGTGCTGTTCGACGTGCGGGAGGCCGAGGAATACGCGCAGAGCCGCATCCCCGGCGCGCTCCGCGTGCCGCCCGCAGCTTCGGGCGCGTCCGTCCTGGCGGAGCACGGCGCGCGCATGGCCGGCGCGACGGTGGTGCTCTACTGCGCCGTGGGCTGGCGCTCGGGCCTGATGGTGCAGGGCATCCGGGAGGCCGCGGCGCAGGCGCCAGCCGCGGCGCTGCTCAACCTCCGCGGCGGCATCTTCCGGTGGCATGCCGAGGCTGGGCCGCTGGAATTCGCCCCCGGCGCCACCGGCGTGCATCCCTTCGACACCGGCTGGGGCCGGCTGCTCCGGCGGATGACCGGCGGCTGAGCAACAACGGCTCATGCGCCCGGCGGGGCGTCATTCAGCGCCCAGTCATAGGTATCCTCGGCGATGGCGATGGTGGTGCGCTCGCCGAGCTGCGCGGCCAGCGCCGGCGCTGCGTAGCGGCGCAGATGGGCGACCACGCCCGCCTCGTTGCCGCCGAAATCCTCGCGGAACCAGGTGAAGATCGAGGAGACGCGCAGCCGCCCGTCCGGCAGCACCGTCACCCCGCGCGGGTGGTTGACGAAGGCGACGGCGGCGGCGTCCAGCTCCGCCTCTAGCGTCGCCGCCCGCCAGGCGCGCGGCCAGATGTTGGGGCAGCCGATCGAGGCGCAGTTCACCGCATAGTGCACGCGCGGATCGCGGAAGGTCGGGCGCATCGTCTCATGCTCGATGTCGTCAAGCGACATGCGCCGCCCCTCTACGGTGATAAGCCGCGTGCGCCACGGCCCGAACCAGCCCTTCGGGTCGAGCGGCACGCCGGTGGAGCGGATGTCCCGGATGGAGCGAACCGGGTAGCGTTCCAGCACCACCTTCAGCGTCAGCGCGTTGTAGAGATTGCCCCAGAAGGCGAAGGCCTCCGCGTGCGCCATGGCGGAGGGGCGGCGCGTCGCGGCCGCCGCGATCCACCCATCCAGCGCGCCCATATCGGCGGCGGAGGCCTTCCAGGCGGCGTAGCGCAGGCGCGTAACGCCATCGGGGTGCGGGACGACATGGCGGGCGAGCAGCGCATCCAGCGCGGCATCCGCATCGGCATACGCGGCGCGCGGCGGCAGCGCGATCATCGGCAGCACGAGAAGGGGAAGCCCGAGGAGGGTACGGCGGCGTGTCATGTGCTGCTCCATCAGTTGCGCGCGAAACGGGCCTTGAGCGGGATCTCCGCCAGCACGTCGCCATGTCCGGCCCCGTGGGTTGGCCCCGTGGGCTGGCCCGTCGCATCCATCACGGTCAGGCCTCATTCGGTTTGCACGACACTTCGGCGGACGGGTCGTTTTGGTTACGGGAGGGGCCGCCCTATTCATCACGGAACGTCGCTATGGGCAGGCCGTCTCGGCGCCGGCCCAATCGGCCAGCAGGGCGCGCGTGTGCCGCGCCGCGCCGCCGTCCACGCCCGATGCCAGGCATGGCGCTGGCCCGGCGAGTTCGTTCTGCAGTCGGAGGAAGTCCTGGGGCTCGTCGACATCGTACCATGTCCGCAACAGCGTGACAGGCAGGCCGATTTCCGTCGCGCGGTGTAGCGTGCAGGCGAGCACCTCCGGCGTGCTCCAGGCGATGTCCTGGAAAAGCCGGGGGTGGGGCCGCTTCAACCCGACAAGGTAGTAGCCGCCGTCGAGCGCGGGGCCGAGGACGACGCGGTCGCCGGGCGCGCGGAGCGCGGCGATGGCCTCGACGAGAACATCCGTCGGCAGGGTCGGACTGTCGCCGTTCACCATGATTGCGCAGTCGTGGCCGTCGGCGAGGAAGGCCGTCATGCTCATATCCAGAACCGAGCCAACGCTCGCCTCCTGGCGCAGCACCAGCGTCCAGGGCAATGGCAGCAGCGCCCGCAGCGATGCCTCCGATCCGGCCGGACTGAAGAGTGCGAAAAGGTGTCGGTCGAGCGGGCCGGGGACGGCCTCCAGGGCGGCGGCGACGTCGCGGATGAAGCAGGCGGATAGTCGTGCGACCCTCTCCGCCCCGAGCAGTGGCCGAAGGCGTGACTTTCCGCCGCCAACGCCCGGCGTCTTGCAGACAATCGCAATCGCGGCCCCCAGACCCATCGCCCCTCATCCGCTTTGTTAACCCTGCTCTACGTCCACGAGACCGGGAAGGTTACGTCAGATGCGCGCGTTTTTGGAGCCCAGCTTCAGGAGGGGTGCCGGCTCAGCTGCCCGCCCCACTGCTTCCGCACCGCCAGCGGCACCCGGACGGGTGCGGTTCTGAGAAGGGGCTGGCCGATCGTTCTCAGCCTTGCAGTACGTAGGTGCCGGGCGCGTCTTCCCGCGCGGGAAAGCCGGCCTCCGGTGCCCCCATGGGCGGCGGCGGCACGCCCTCGCCTGGCGTCTGCGCCTCCAGCCAACCGGCCCAGGCCGGCCACCAGGATCCCTCTTGCGGCGCGTGCAGCTCCATCCACTCATCCGCGTCGATCCAGACGTCGCCAGCCTGGCGTGTCGCGATGCGGAAATGGCGGTGCGCGTGTCCAGGCTCGCTGACGATGCCGGCATTGTGGCCACCGCTGGTCAGCACGAAGGTCACCTGATCTGCATCCGCTTGCGCATGGATCTTGTAGACGGAACGCCAGGGCGCGACATGGTCGCGTTCCGTGCCCACCGCAAAGATCGGCACGCGGATGTTCTGAAGCGCCGCCGGCCGGGCATCCACCATCAGCCGCCCCGCCGCGAATTCATTGTCCAGGTAGATTCGGCGCAGATATTCGGCATGCATCCGATAGGGCATGCGCGTGGTGTCCGCGTTCCAGGCCATCAGGTCGATCATCGGCGCGCGTTCGCCCATCAGATAGTCATGCACCATGCGCGACCAGACCAGGTCGCTGGAGCGCAACAGCTGAAAGGCGCCGGCCATCTGGTCCGCGGCCAGGTAGCCGCGGTCCCACATCATGCTGTCCAGCAGATGCATCTGGCTGTGGTCGATGAACAGCGCCAGCTCCCCGGGTTCGGTGAAATCGGTCTGCGCGGCGAGCAGCGTGAGCGAGGCCAGCCTTTGGTCGCCGGCGCGCGCCATGGCGGCCGCGGCGATGGCCATCAGCGTGCCACCCAGGCAGTAGCCGGTCGCGTGGACCCGCTGCCCTGGCAGGATCGCGCCCACCGCATCCAGCGCCGCCACCACGCCCATGCGGCGATAATCATCCAGCGCCAGGTCACGATCCGCCGCGGTCGGATTGTGCCAGGAGATGCAGAACACCGTGTGCCCACGGGCCACGAGATAGGCGATCAACGAGTTCTGCGCCGACAGGTCCAGGATGTAGTACTTCATGATCCAGGCCGGCACGATCAGGATCGGTTCCGCCCTCACCTGCTCCGTCGCCGGCGCGTATTGGATCAGCTCCATCAGTCGATTGCGGTGGATGACGCGCCCCGGCGTGCGGGCCACATCGCGGCCGACGACGAAATCCTCCGTGCCCCGGGGGCGGCTGACCGGCCATCGTCCGGCCCGCATCCTCCATCCAGTTCTGCATCCCCTGCAGCAGGTTCATGCCGCCCGTTTGCCAGGTGGCCTGCAGCACCGCGGGATTTGTGAAGGGCACGTTGGCGGGCGAGAAGATGTCGAGGATCTGCCGTGCGGTGAAGGAGACCACTTCCTCATGATGCGGCGTCACGCCCGGCACGTCATGCGTCACATTGTGCCACCATTGCTGGTTGAGCAGGAAGGCCTGCTGCCACAGCCGGAAGGGCCATTGCTGCCAGCCGGGATGGCGGAAGCGCGTATCGCCCGGCAGCGGCGCGATGCAGGGCGGTGATTCCGGATGCAGGGCACTCGTTGCCATCTCGCCGGCCAGCCGCGCCGATTTGCGCAGCGCCTTGTGCAACAGCTCCGCCTGCTTGCCTGGTGCGCGCGCCAGATGGATGGACCAGTCGAACAGCGCCAGCGCCAGGGCGGCGCGCGAAATGCCGGAGGAGGATCTCGCGCTCAGCGCCTCCGCCATGCGGTCGATGGCCCGAAAACTCGCGGTGTCGATCGGATCCTCACGCCGCGTCGCGCAGGCATCGATGTTCGCCCCGGTCATGTCATCGATCCTTCACTGTCCTGCCCCGGAAACTGTGATCTCGCATTCGTGAGATGGCAATGCAGGACTGGCACCACGGCAAATCGTGGAAGCCCTTGGCGTGGCTGCGCAGTAGCGGTGACGGCGACCGCAAATCCTTGACGCAGATCAATGCCCGGCGAGGCACTGGCGCCTAGGCAGGCGCCTTACCGCAAGAGGCAGGGATCGATCATGTCGAACCACAAGGCCGCCGCCGCGCCGCAGACCAGCACCATGCCGGCCAACCCATTCCTCGCCGCCGGCGATTGGACCAAGCCGCTGATGGACGTGCCCGGCAAGTTGCAGGAGGAGGCAATGAGCTTCGCCGCGCAGCGACTGCGCGCCCAGGCGGAGTTCCTGGAAGGCCTGGCCGCCTGCCGCAGCCCGGCCGAGCTGATGGAGCGCCAGGGCCAGTTCCTGCGCTCGGCGATGGATGCCTATTCCGCAGAGGCGGGCAGGTCGTGGAAGCTGTTGCAGGGCCCCAGCGCCTGATCGAAAGCGGATACGCGGCATGATGGCCAACGCCCGGCGCCACCTTCCCCTGGTGGCGCTGCTTCTCATCGTGGCCGTCGCCGTCTTCTATGGCTGGCGCGCATGGCAGCCCGCCGGCCTGCCAGACGGCATCGCCAGCGGCAATGGCCGCATCGAGGCGGTGGAGATCGACGTCGCCACCAAGCTCGCCGGCCGGTTGCAGGAGGTGATGGTTCGCGAGGGTGACTTCGTGACCGCCGGCCAGGTGATCGCGCGCATGAACACCGACCAGTTGCAGGCGCAGCGCCGGGAGGCCGAGGCGCAGCTGCGGCGCGCGCGCATCGGCATCCGCACCGCCGGCAGCGTGGTCACCCAGCGCCAAGCCGAACGCATGGCCGCGGACGCCGTGGTGGCGCAGCGCGAGGCGGAGCAGGAGGCGGCGGAACGCCGCGCCGCCCGCACCGAGCAGCTCGCCCGCGGCAACAATGCCTCGCAGCAATTGCTGGATGACGACCGCGCCCGATTGCAGGGCGCCATCGCCGCCACCGGCGCCGCGCGCGCCCAGCGCGCCGCCGCCGAGGCTGGCATCGGCGCCGCGGAATCGCAGGTGGTGGATGCGGAGGCGGCGGTGGAGGCAGCGCAGGCCACGCTGGAACGGATCGATGTGGAAATCGAGGACAGCACTCTGCGCGCACCGCGGGAGGGCCGCGTGCAGTACCTGGTCTCCCAACCCGGCGAGGTGCTGGCCGCGGGCGGGCGCGTGCTGAACATGATCGACGTCACGGACGTCTTCATGACCTTCTTCCTGCCGACCGAACAGGCCGGCCGCACCGCCTAGGGCGCGGAGGCGCGCATCATCCTGGATGCGGCGCCACGGCTGGTGATTCCCGCCGAGGTCTCCTTCGTCTCCGACACCGCACAGTTCACGCCGCGCACGGTGGAGACGGCGCAGGAACGCCAGAAGCTGATGTTCCGCATCCGCGTGCGCATTCCCCCGGCGCTGCTGCGCCAGCATATGGAACAGGTCAAGACCGGCCTGCCCGGCATCGCCCATGTCCGCCTCGACCCCACCACGGAATGGCCGGCCGCGCTGCAGGCGACGATCGCGCCGTGACGGCAACGCCGGTGGCGCGGCTGGACCAGGTCGCCCTGTCCCATGGGGCCAACAAGGCGCTGGACGGGGTGACGCTGGACCTGCCCGCAGGCTGCGTGGTGGGGCTGATCGGGCCGGATGGCGTCGGCAAGTCCAGCCTGCTGGCGCTGATCGCCGGTGCCCAGGCGATCCAGCAGGGGCGGGTGGAGGTGCTGGGCGGGGACATGGCGCAGGCGGCACATCGCCGGCGCAGCGGGCCACGCATCGCCTATATGCCGCAGGGCCTGGGCAAGAATCTCTACCCCACGCTGTCCGTCTTCGAGAATGTCGATTTCTTCGGCCGGCTCTTCGGGCATGGCAAGGCCGAGCGGGCCCGCCGCATCGCGGAACTGCTGCGCAGCACCGACCTGTCCCGCTTCGCCGACCGGCCGGCGGGCAAGCTCTCCGGCGGCATGAAGCAGAAGCTCGGCCTGTGCTGCGCGCTGATCCACGACCCGGAGCTGCTGATCCTGGACGAGCCGACCACCGGCGTGGACCCGCTCTCCCGCCGCCAGTTCTGGGAGCTGATCGCGGCGATCCGCATGGGCCAGCCCGGCCTCAGCGTGCTGGTGGCGACCGCCTACATGGAGGAGGCGGCACGCTTCGACTGGCTGGTGGCGATGGAGGCCGGGCGCGTGCTGGCCACCGGCACGCCGCGCGACCTGTTGGAGCAAACCGGCGCGGCCGATCTGGACGCCGCCTTCATCGCCCTGCTGCCGGAGGCACGGCGCGCCGGCCACCAGGCGGTGGCGATACCGCCGCGCCCCGAGACGGCGGCAGCGGAGATCGCGATCGAGGCCGATCACCTGACCATGCGCTTCGGCGATTTCACCGCCGTCGACGATGTCAGCTTCCGCATCCCGCGCGGCGAGATCTTCGGCTTCCTCGGCTCCAACGGCTGCGGCAAGACCACGACGATGAAGATGTTGACCGGCCTGCTGCCGGCCAGCGCCGGCACGGCGAAGCTGTTCGGCCAGCCGGTCGCGGCGCAGGACGTCGCGGGGCGGCGGCATGTCGGCTACATGTCCCAGGCATTCTCGCTCTATACCGAGCTGACGGTGCGGCAGAACCTCGACCTGCACGCCCGCCTGTTCAACCTGCCGCCCGAGACCATCCCCGATCGCATCGCCGAGATGTGCCGCCGCTTCGGGCTGGAGGGGGTGATGGAGGCGCTGCCCGACTCCCTGCCGCTCGGCATGCGGCAGCGCCTGTCGCTGGCGGTGGCGATGATCCACACGCCCCGCCTGCTGATCCTGGATGAGCCCACCTCCGGCGTCGATCCGGTGGCGCGCGACGCCTTCTGGCGCATCCTTGCGGAGCTGTCGCGGCAGGATCAGGTGACGATCTTCGTCTCCACCCATTTCATGAACGAGGCGGCGCTCTGCGACCGCATTTCCCTGATGCATGCCGGCCGCGTGCTGGTCAGCGACACGCCCCAGGCGATCCGCGCGGCCCGCGGCGACGCCACCTTGGAAGAGGCCTTCATCGGCTATCTCCAGGACGCGACGGGGCCGGAGGCCGTGGCACCCGAAGCGCCGCCGGCGCCCGCTGACAAGGCGCCCGCTTCCGCTCCGCGGGGCTTCGATCCGCGCCGCCTCGGGGCCTATGCCTGGCGGGAAGCGTTGGAGCTGCAACGCGATCCGATCCGCACCGCCCTGGCGCTGATCGGCAGCCTGATCCTGATGTTCGTCATCGGCTATGGCATCAACCTGGATGTCGAGAACCTGACCTTCGCCGTGCTGGACCGCGACGGCAGCGCCGCCAGCCGCGATTACAGCGGGCAGATCGGCGGGTCCCGCTATTTCATCGAACAGCCGCCGATCCTCGACTACGCCGATCTCGACCGGCGCATGCGGCGCGGGGAGATCAGCCTGGCCGTTGAAATCCCCGCCGGCTTCGGGCGAGACCTGGCGCGCGGCCGGGCGGTGGAGGTCGGCGCCTGGATCGACGGCGCCATGCCGACGCGGGCGGAGACCGTGCGCGGCTATGTGCAGGGCATGCATGCCGCATGGCTGACCCAGCGCGCGTTGGAAGGCCAGGGCGCCGCCGCCGCGCTGGGCAGCTTCACGCTGGAAATCCGCTACCGCTACAATCCGGATGTGCAGTCCCTGGTGGCCATCGTGCCGGCGGTGATTCCGCTGCTGCTGATGATGATCCCGGCCATGCTGGCGGCGCTGAGCGTGGTGCGGGAGAAGGAGTTGGGCTCGATCCTCAACTTCTACGTCACCCCGGTGACACGTCTGGAATTCCTGCTGGGCAAGCAGGCGCCCTATGTGGCGCTGGCGATGCTGAACTTCCTGATGCTGGCGGGCCTCTCCATCCTTGGCTTCGGCGTGCCATTCAGCGGCAGCTTCCTGGCGCTGGCAGCTGCCGCGCTGCTGTATGTGGTGGCCGCCACGGCGCTGGGGCTGGTGATTTCTGCCTTCATCTCCAGCCAGATCGCGGCGATCTTCGGCACGGCGCTGATCACGCTGATCCCCGCCGTGCAGTTCTCCGGCATGACCGACCCGGTCTCCTCGCTCGAAGGCGTCGGCGCGCTGATCGGGCAGATCTATCCGACCAGCCATTTCATGACCATCGCGCGCGGCACCTTCTCCAAGGCCCTGGGCTTCGGCGATCTCGTCGGGTCGTTCCTGCCGCTGGCGCTGGCGGGGCCGGTGCTGATCGGCCTGGCCGCGCTGCTGCTGCGCAAGCAGGCGCGCTGACCATGCGCAACATCCTGCAGCTCGGCATCAAGGAATTGCGCGGTCTGGCGCGGGACGTGGTGCTGGTGCTGCTGATTCTGTATTCCTTCACCCTGTCCATCCACACCGCCTCCCGCGCCATGCCGGAGGCGTTGAACAAGGCGGCCATCGCGGTGGTGGATGAGGACCGGTCGCAGCTTTCCGCGCGCTTGTCCGGCGCCTTCTACCCACCGCACTTCACCCTGCCGCCGCTGATCACGGCGCAGGAGATGGACCGGCGGATGAATGCGGGTCAGGACACCTTCGCGCTCGACATCCCACCGAATTTCCAGCGCGACCTGCTGGCCGGCCGGGTTCCGTCGCTGCAGCTGAACGTCGATGCAACGCGGATGACGCAGGCCTTCACCGGCGGCGGCTATGTGCAGTCCATCGTCAGCGAGGAAATCGCCACCTTCCTCAACCGGCAGGAGGGCGCGAGTGTCACGACGGTTGGGCTGGCGCTGCGCGCGCGCTTCGACCCGGAACTGAGCAGGGCCTGGTTCGGTGCGATCAATGAGGTGATTTCCGCCATCACCATGCTCTCCATCATCCTGACCGGCGCGGCGCTGATCCGGGAGAGGGAGCACGGGACGATCGAGCATCTGCTGACCATGCCGGTGACGCCCTTCGAGATCATGGCGAGCAAGATCTGGTCGATGGGACTGGTGGTGCTGCTGGTGGCCACCTTCTCGCTGGTGGTGGTGGTGCAGGGGCTGCTGGAGGTGCCCTTGCAGGGGTCGCTCGCGCTGTTCCTGCTGGGCACGGCTTTGCAGCTTTTCGCCACCACCTGCCTTGGCATCTACCTGGCCACGCTGGCCGGAACGATGCCGCAATTCGGTCTGCTGCTGATCCTGGTGCTGCTGCCGATCCAGGTGCTGTCCGGCGGCATGACGCCTCGGGAGAGTATGCCGGAGGTCATCCAGACCATCATGCTGCTCGCGCCCAACACGCATTTCGTCATGCTGGCACAGGCGGTGCTGTTTCGCGGCGCCGGGTTCGATGTGGTCTGGCCGCAGCTTCTCGCACTGATGGCGATCGGCGCTGGCCTGTTCCTGTTGGCGCTGCGCCGCTTCCGGCAGTTTTTGCGGTAGGGGGTTGTGGGAAGGGGCGTTGCGTCTCCGCGCCCCCCCCACCCCCCATTGGGTGGAGAGGGTTCTGTGGGGACCCTCAGATCGGGCAGACGCCGGCGTCGCCAGTTCCACCGCCTCGTGCAGCAGATCGGGGCCGGAGGCCTCGACATGATCGCGCCGTGCTTCAGGACCCGGCCGTCTAGTCGATGCGGATGCCGCTATCGCGGATGATCGGCGTCCACTTCGTGCGCTCGGCGGCCAGCGCCTCGTTCATCTGGTCCGGCGTGCTCCAGCGCGGCTCAAGCCCGTTGCGGTTGAGCACCGCCGTCACATCGGCGTCGTTCAACGCCACGCGCATCGCCGCGTTGAGGCGGGCGATGGCGGCTTCCGGCGTGCCGCGCGGCGCCATCACCGCGTACCAGGACGGCACGTCGAAGCCCGGCAGGCCGGATTCCGCGACGGTGGGAATGTCCGGCATCAGGCGTGAGCGCTCGACATGGGGAATCGCCAGGGCGCGCAGCTTGCCCTCACGCACCTGTGGCAGCACCGAGGCGGCGGTGGCGAAGGAGTAGTCGATCCGGCCGCCCAGCAGATCCGTCACCACGAGCCCGCCGCCGCGATAATGCACCGCGGTGGTGTCGGTCCCCGCGGTGCGGTTGAACAGCAGCCCCGCCAGATGCGGTCCGCCCGCGATGCCGCTGGTGCCATAGGAAAGCTGCCCCGGCGCAGCCTTTGCAGCGGCAACCAGTTCGGCCACGTTGCGCCAGGGCCGGTCGGGCGGCAGCACCAGAATGTTGAACAGGTCGACCGCCACCGAAACCGGTACCAGGTCACGCGCCGGGTCGACCGGCAGGCGGATCACCATCGGGCTGACCACCAGGGCCCCCAGCGTCGCCAGCAGCAGCGTGTGGCCGTCGGCGGGGCTGCGCGCCACCACCTCGGTCGCGATGTTGCTGCCCGCGCCGGGGCGGTTTTCGACGATCACGGGCTGGCCCAGCGCCTCACCCATCTTCGGCGCGATGGCACGCGCGGAGATGTCGGTCGCCCCGCCCGGCGTGAAGCCGACAATCAGGCGCAGCGGACGCGAGGGAAAACCCTCTTGCGCCAGGGCCGGGGCGGCAAGTGGCAGGGCGGCGGCACCCAGCAGGGTGCGGCGGCTGAAGGCAGTCGTGGTCATGGTGCTTCGTTCCCAGGCGATGATTGTTGACAGTCTTATCGCATGAACGGTGCGGGATACGAAACAGCCCATGTCCTTCCCGCTGGTGCCGCCGCGGCGGGTTGACAGGACTGGAAACGCCGGTGCCATCTTCCAGGCACTTGCTGGCAGGTTTGTGCGCAGCGTCCCGCTACCTGAAACGGACGGCATCCATGATTATTTCCGTGACCTCGGGACGACGCCTGCCATCCACCGCGCGCCCCGTCGCGGCGGGCCCAAGCCTGGCGGTGGCCTGAGATGCGGGTTGCCGTCGCGAGCTTCGAGTATGAAGGCAACAGCCTGTCGCTCCGCGTCGAACGTCGCGCCGATTTCGCGCGCATCGGCATCTTCGAGGGGGCCGCGCTTCTGCAGGCCATGGAGGGCAAGGACCTGGCACTGACCGGCGCCATCCATGCGCTGCGCGATGCGGGGGCGGACCTCGTCCCGGTCTTCGCCGCCAAGGGTGGTGCCGGCGGTCATGTCGAGGATGCCTTTTTCCATGAGGCGCGCGACCGCATCGTCGAGGGCATCGCCGCCGCGCTGCCGCTGGATGGTGTGTATCTCGCGATGCATGGCGCCATGATCTGCGCCGAGGAAAAGGACCCGGAAGGCGCCGTGCTGGCGGCGCTGCGCGCGCGCATCGGGCCAGGCATCCCCATCGCCATCAGCCTGGACCTGCACGCCCATGTGACGCCGCGCATGGTGGCGGCCGCCGACATCGTCGTGGGCTACGAGACCTATCCGCATGTGGATGCCTACCAGACCGGCGGCCGCGCGGCGGGGCTGCTGGTGCGCGCGCTGCGCGGCGAGATCCGCCCCGTCACCCGCATGCGGAAATACAACGCGATCGTGCCGGTGCTCGGCGGCGCCACGCTGGGCGATGCGCCCATGGCGCATGTGGCCGCCCACGCCCGGGCGCTGGAAGCCGCCGGGCGGGCGCTGTCGGTCAGCTACTTCCCGGTGCAGCCCTGGCTCGACATGGCCGATGTCGGCATCACCGGCCTCGCGGTCAGCGATGGCGATCCGGCGGGGGCGGAGGCGGTGGCGCAGGACATCCTCGATGACATGTGGCGGCGCCGGCGCGACTTCGAATTGCCGGCCATGACCCCGGCCGAGGCGGTGCGCGCCGCCCTGGCGCTGCCGGGCCGGACCTTGCTGATCGATGCCCCGGATGCCATCGGCGGCGGCGCCTCCGGCGACAGTCCCGCGCTGCTGGCGGCCCTGCTGGCCGAGGCGCCGGAGGCGGATGCCGCGCTGTGCCTGGTGGACCCCGCCGCCGCCGCGCGGGCCTTCGAACTGGGTGAGGGCGCGGAGGCCAGCTTCGCCATCGGCGCCTGGCAGGATCGGCGCTGGTTCAAGCCGGTGGAGCTTGTGGCGCGGGTGGAGCGGCTCTGCGAGGGCAGCTTCACCTATCGCGGTGGCCCGGCCTCCGGCGCCCGGGCCAGGCTCGGGCCCTCGGCGGTGCTGCGGGTGGGTGGGCTGCGCCTGCTGGTGGCAAGCCACGCCGTCTACGAACATCTGGATGAGCACTACGCGGCCTGCGGCATTGACATTGCCGCCTGCAAGCTCGTCTCCTTCAAGAACCTGATGAATTACCGCAAGCTGTTGGGACCCGACACCGGCTTTATCGCGCTGCACGGGCCGGGTGCCACGCCGCTGCGCCTGCAGGATGTGGCCTGGGAGAACCGGCGCCGCCCCTTCTGGCCCGCCGACGACATGACGGCGCCAACCGCGCTGGCCTGAGCATTTCAAAGGACACGGCAGAATGATCCAACGCAGAACCCTGTTGACGACAGCCGCCGCCGCGCCGCTTCTGTCCATGCCCGCCTTGGCCCAGGGCAGGGCGAGGACGCTGCGCTATGTGCCCAGTTCCAACCTCACTTTGCTGGACCCGATCTTCACGCCGGCCGCGGTCACCCTCGCGCATGGCTATTGCGTGTTCGACACGCTGTACGGCGTGGATGCCGAGTTGAAGCCGGTGCCCCAGATGGCGGCCGGCCACACCGTCTCCGCAGATGGCCTGACCTGGGAGATCACGCTGCGGGACGGCCTGCGCTTCCATGATGGGGAGCCGGTGCGCGCGCGGGATTGTGCCGCCAGCCTCAACCGCTGGTCCAAGCGTGACAGCTTCGGCCAGGCGCTCGGCGCGGCGACCGAAAGCTTCGGGGCGCGCGACGACAAGACCATCGTCATCAAGCTGAAGCGTCCTTTCGGCCGGCTGCTGCACGCCATCGGCAAGCCGCATTCCTCGCCCGCCTTCATCATGCCGGAACGCCTGGCGCAGACCAGCCCGACGACGCAGGTGACGGAGATGGTGGGCTCCGGCCCGTTCCGCTTCGCGCGCGGCGAATATGTCTCCGGCGCGCGCATGGTCTATGAGAAATTCGCGGAATACGCGCCGCGATCGGAGGCACCGGCCTGGACCTCGGGCGGCAAGGTGGTGCATTTCGACCGGCTCGAATGGCAGATCCTGCCGGACCCGGCGACGGCGGCGGCGGCGATCCAGGCCGGGGAGGTTGATTGGCTGGCGGCCGTGCTGCCGGAACTGGCACCGCTGGTGACGCGCAACCCGCAGGTCGAGCTGTTCCGCGGCGACCCCTTTGGCGTCGTCTCCGTGCTGCGCTTCAACCATCTGACCCCGCCCTTCAACAATGTTGCGCTGCGCCGGGCGGTGCTGCGGGCGATCGACCAGGTGCCGTTCATCCAGGCCATCACGGCCGATCCGGCGAACGGCCAGGTCTGCCGATCCATGTTCCCCTGCGGCATGCCGGGCGTGACGGAACTCGGCGCCGATGTGATGGGCTCGCTCAACATCGCGCAGGCGCGGCAGGCGGTGCTGGATGCCGGCTACAAGGGCGAGAGGATCGTCCTGCTGAACCCGACCGACCAGCCCACGATCAACGCGCATGGCGTGCTGGTGGCGGATCTGCTGCGGCGGATCGGCATGAATGTGGATCAGCAGGATCTGGATTGGGGCACGGTGGTGCAGCGCCGCATCTCGAAGAACCCGGTGGAGAGCGGCGGCTGGAGCATCGCCTGCACGAACTGGCCGGCGATCTCGATCGACAATCCCGCCACCAACACCACCACGCGCGGCGTGGGCAGTGCCGGCTGGTGGGGCTGGTTCGAGGATCCGGCGACCGAGGAACTGGTGCAGAAATGGCTCAGCGCCACCACGGCCGAGGAGGCCGATACGCTGTTCCTGGCCGCCCAGGCGCGGGCGCTGGAACTGGTGCCGACCATCCCGCTGGGCCAGACCTACTCGGACGGCGCCATCCGCAAGGATATCCGGGGCGCCCTCAACGCCTCGGTAAACCTGTTCTGGAATGTGCGTCGGGTTTAGGCCGGGGGGTCGAGGCGGATGTCCGCGGTGCGGGCATGCGCCTCCATCCCCTCCAGCCGCGAGATGCGGGCGGTGACTTCGGCCACCGGCCGCGCGGCGGATGCGGTGGCACGCTGCCAGGTGACGGTCTTGAGGAATTTGAACACCGACAGGCCCCCGGTGTAGCGCGCCGCGCCGGAGGTGGGCAGCACATGGTTCGGGCCGGCGGCCTTGTCGCCGAAGGCCACCGTGGTCTCCGCGCCGAGGAACAGCGACCCGTAGGCGGTCAGGCGCGCCAGCCACCAATCCAGGTCCCGCGCCTGCACATGCAGATGCTCCGGCGCATAGCGGTCGGAAAGCTGCGCCATTTCCTCCCGCGTCTCGCACAGCGTCACCTCCGCCATGTGGTCCCAGGCGGCGCGGGCGGAGGCGGCATTGGCGGCGGGCAGGGTCGCGATCAGCCCCGGGATAAGCTCCATCACCGCCTCCGCCAGCCCCCGGTCATCGGTGACCAGCCAGACCGGGCTGTCGGCGCCATGTTCCATCTGGCCGACCATGTCCCAGGCGACCGTCGCCGGCATCGCGGAACTGTCGGCGATGATCAGGGAATCCGTCGGGCCGGCCACCATGTCGATGCCGACGCGGCCGAACAACTGGCGCTTCGCCTCCGCCACCCAGGCATTGCCCGGCCCGGCCAGCACATCGGCGCGCGGCAGGCCGAAAAAGCCGAAGGCCAGGCTCGCCATGGCCTGCACGCCGCCCATGCACAGGATGCGGTCGGCGCCGGCCAGCCGCATGGCGAACACCATTTCATCCGCCAGGCCTTGCGATCCGCGCGGCGGTGAGCAGGCGATGATCTGCCCGACCCCGGCGGCGCGCGCCGTCGTCACCGTCATCAGCGCGGAGGCGACATGGCTGAACCGGCCACCCGGCGCATAGCAACCCGCGGCGGCAACGGGGATCGATCGCTGGCCGGCCCGGAAACCCGGCGCCATCTCAATCTCCATGTCGGTCAGCGTCGCCCGCTGGGCTTCGGCGAAACGCCGGATATTGCCGTGGGCGAAGCGCAGATCGGCCTTCACCTGCGGGTCCAGCCGCGCCGAGGCCGCCTCGATCGCCGCCTCGGTCAGCACCGGGTCGCCCTGCCAGCCATCGAGGTCCCGTGCATAGGCCAGCGCCCGCGCCGCGCCGCCCGCCTCGATCTCGCGCAGCATGCCGGCAACCGCTGCCGGCACGGCCTCGCTATGCTCGCGGCCCGGCGGTGTTGCGGATTTCAGGCGAAGAAGGGTCATGGCGGACTGCTTGATCGATGGCCCGGCAGGCTACACGACGCGTGCCGGGGCGACGAGCGGCGATCCGGCGGAGCCTCCCCAGCCCGTTTGCCCAAGCCCAGCGCCGCCGATGCAGGCAGATGGCGACGGGCGCTCGGGCTGGCGGTTCTACCGGGTGGAGGCGCCGCCTGGGCCTTAGGCCGCCGTGCCAGTCGCCAGGGCCACGCTCGGCCTGCGCCCCGGGGCCTCTGCCGCCTTCCAGTGGGTCGCCCGTGCCACCGCGGCCAGCAGGGCCTGGCGCTCCACCGGCTTGGACAGATGCGCGTCGAAGCCGGCTTCCAGCATCGCCTGGACCTGCTCCGGCAGCGCATCAGCGGTCAGCGCCAGGACCGGCAATGCGGCGGCCCGGCCCGGCATGGCGCGGATGCGCCGAACCGTCGCGCTCCCGGTCAGGACGGGCATATGCTCGTCCATCAGGACCAGATCCGGCAATTCGCCCCGTGCCAGCAGGTCCAGCGCCTCCTGCCCGCCCGCCACCCCGGTCACCCGGTGCCCGGCGGGCTCCAGCAGGGCGGCTGCGACGAAGCGGTTGGCCGCCACGTCATCCACCACCAGGATGTGCAGCGGGTGCTGCCGGGGCGTGCCCAGCGCCAGCGGCAGGTCCTGTGCCGCTGGCCGGATCTCGGCGGTGCAGGCGGGCAGGGGCAGCGCCAGGGTGAAGCAGCTGCCGACCCCCTGCGGCCCATCCGCATGGCCGAGGCTGCCGCCCATGGCGCGGGCCAGGGCGGCGCTGATCGCCAGGCCCAGGCCGCTGCCACTCTGCGACTCCGCATTGTCGGCCTGGACGAATTCCTCGAACAGATGCGGCCGCAAGGCCGCCGGCACGCCGCTGCCGGAATCGATCACGGCAAAGCGCATCCCGGCCGCATCCCCCGTCACCTGAAGCAGCACCGTGCCGCCGCGTGGCGTGAAGCGGATGGCATTGGCCAGCAGGTTCAACAGGATCTGCCGGATCCGCAGGGCGTCGCCCAGCACCGCCCCCGGCACCACCGGGTCCACCCGCAGCGCCAAGTTCACCCCCTTGGTGGCGGCCGCTTCCTCCGCCAGCGTCAGGGTTTCGCGCAGGAATGGCTCGGGTCGCAGCGGCCGGGGATGGGCCACGAAGCGCCCGGCCTCGATGCGCGCGATGTCCAGCACATCGTTGACGATGGCCAGCAGATGCCGGCCTGCCTGGTTCAAGGTCTCCGCCTGGCGCCGCTGGCGCGCGCCCAGGCTGGCATCATGCGCCAGCGCCTGCGCCAGCCCGAGCACGCCATTCAGCGAGGTCCGCAATTCATGGCTCATGCAGGATAGGAAGCGGGTCTTGTGGGCATTGGCGCGGTCCGCCGCGTCGCGGGCGGCGGCGAGGGCGGCGGTGGAACGCTGTTCGGTCTTTTCCTTCACCATGGCGACGAACAGCAGGGTTCCGCCGGCCAGGAAGACCACACCGATCAGCACCAGCGCGCCGAACAGGAAGCCTTGCGGCAACTGGTTGCCGATCGGCCGCGGTGCGAAGGCCAGGGTCGCCGCCGCGATGGCGACATAGGTGATGGAAACGGCGACCAGCAGGCTGATGAACAAGGGGCGGGACGGCAGCGGATTGGCCCGCTGGCCCCGCACCAGTTCCATCACCGCGAGGCCGTTATAGCTGAGCATCACGAGCGCCATCAGCGCGACCCGGGCATCGATGCTGGCGTGGAAGGCGGGGAACCGGTTGGCCGCGATCCAGAGCACCGGGCCCAGCAGCAGCCCCCAGGGGATCGGCCGGCGCCCTTCGAACTGCCGCGCGCCCGTCCAGTGCAGGCCATAGCCGATGCAGAGCAGCAGGTTCGCAACTTCGATCGAGGCCCAATCCGGCGCCAGGCCGCGCAGGCCCAGCAGCACCGTGCCGCCAGCGCCCAGCAACCGGGCGAGGCCCCAGGAGGCCAGCGCCGTTTCCCGGCGGTCGAGGGACCACAGCCACAGCGTTGCCAGCCCGAGGAAGCCGCCCAGGATCGAAGAAAAGACGAAGACCGTGGGCAGGTGGATGTCCGGCAACGCGTTCGCCCCCGTGAACAGGCCACTTCCTGTTTCAGCGGAAACCATAGCGCAATTTGCTCGGGGTGCTCAACCGGAGGTTGTCGAAATGTAAACAACCAGATCGGGTCGGTTGCGGGGGTTCAGGGCGCTGGCAGCAGTGGCGCCAATTCCCGCTTCAACACCTTGCCGGCACTGTTGCGCGGCAGATCCGCCACCACGAAGACCTGGCGCGGCCATTTCGGTCGCGGCAGGTGGCTCCGCGCGAATTCCAGCAGCGTGGCCGGGTCGCAGGGGGCGGCGAGCGTCACGAAGGCCGCGATCTCCTCGCCGAACTCCGCCGAGGGCCAGCCCAGCACGGCGCATTCCGCAACCGCAGGGTGCGCGCCCAGCGTGGCCTCGATATCGGCGGGGTGGATGTTGATGCCGGCGCGGATGATCATGTCCTTGCGCCGGCCGCGCAGCGTGACGAAGCCCTGCGGGTCCAGGGAGGCGAGGTCGCCCGGGTAGAACCAGCCGGCACGGAACGCCTCGGCGGAGGCCTCCGGGTCGCGGTGGTAGCCGGTGGCGCAGGCGGGGCCGCGGTAGCGCAGCAGGCCGGTCTCGCCGGGTGGCAAGGGCTGGTCGGCATCGTCCACCACCTCCACCTCGACGCCGAAGACCGGGCGGCCCACCGTCTCCCCATGCGTGGCGAGGTCGGCGGGGGTGAGGAGCGAGACGCCGCCGCCTTCCGTGCTGGCGTAGTATTCGAAGAAATTCGGGCAGAGCCGATCGCGGATCGCCAGGCGTTCCCCGGGCGAGAGCGGCGCGCCGGAGGAGAACAGCAGGTGCAGCCTTCGCAGCGGCGCCAGGGCCGCATCGTCGAGTGCCAGCAGGCGGCGGAACTGCGTCGGCACCAGGAACAGGCTGGTGGCATCGTGCTGTGCCACGCAGGCCACCAGATCCTCCGGCGCGCAGGGCGGCGGCTTCAGGATCAGCGTGCCGCCGGAGAACAGCACGGACATGGCGAAGGTGCGGCCGCCGCCGAAATACAGCGGGGTCGCGCAGATGAAGCGGTCCCGCCCGTTCAGGCCGAGATTGATCCAGTGCGTGCGAAAGCGCGCCAGGAAATGCCGGTGCGCGATCAGCGGCCCCTTCGGCCGGCCGGTGGTGCCGGAGGATAGCGACAGCACGAAGGGCGCCTCCGCATCGCTGGCGAAGGCCAGGCCCTCCGCGCTGGCCTCCCCGGGCGTGTCGCAGCGCAGGCCGGGCAGGGGGGTGGTGCCGGGTTCCAGCAGCACCAGCGCGGCGCCGAAATGGGTGGCGACGTTGCGCTGTTCCTCCGCCGTCCAGCGCACATCCATGGGCAGGATCGGCAGGCCGGCGCGCGCCACCGCATACAGCGCCACCACATGCTGCGCCGTGTCGCGCAGGCAGATGCCGACGGGCTGGTCAGCCGGCAGGCCGAGGCCCAGCAGCCAGGCCGCCATGCGCCGCACCTGCGCGGCGAGCTCCGCATGCGTCAGCACCAGATCGCCATCGATCAGCGCGACATGGCTGGGCCGCGCCTTAGCTTGGATGTCCAGCGCATCGGCCAGGTTCATGCGGCGATGCCATCCAGCTTGTAGATGCGCTGAACATTCGTGCGCAGGAACTTCTCCAGCACCTTCTCGGACAGGTTCAGTTCGCCGATCTCCGCCACGGTGCGGCCGAAATCCAGCACCGGGAAATCCGTGCCGAAGATCACCTTGTCCTGGCCGTAGCTGCGGATGTAGTGCTTGAAGCTGTCGGGCCAGTAGCGCGGGCTGTGCGCGTCCGATCCGATGAAGACATTGGCGTGTTTCCAGGCCATCGCGATCATCTCCTCGGTCCAGGGGATGCCGACATGGATGCCGATGATCTTCAGCTCCGGAAAATCGCACGCCACCGCGTCCAGCGTGATCGGGCGGCCAACGGAGCGCAGCGGGTAGCTCGGGTCATAGACCATGGACTGCCCGACCTGGAGCTGCACCGGCACGTCCAGCTCCACGCATTTCGCATAGAACGGGTACCACTTCGCGTGGTCCGGCGGCAGCTCGAACCAATGCGGGTAGAAATGCGCGCCGATGAAGCCGTATTCCGTCACGGCGCGAGAAAGTTCGCGCACGCCGCGCATGCCTTCGGTGGGGTCGAGGCCCGCGAGGCCGTAGAACCGATCCGGATGCGCCTGCACCGCATTCGCCACCAGCCGGTAATCCACATGGTAGCAGGCGGGGTGGCCGAGGCGGCCAACCTTGGCGGCGATCAGGAACGCCTTCTCGATGCCCGCCGCATCCATGCGGGCGATCATGTCCTTCAGGCTCATGCCCTCAAAGATCTCGCGCTTCACGCGCATCTTGCTGGTGTAGAAGCCGGTGCGGTCCGGCCTGCCGGCCAGCGCCTCCGGCGTCCAGATGTTCACCACCGCGTCGATCGCCCGGATGCCCGTCACGCCATTCCCCTTGCCGTCAGACCCATCTCCCGCGCGATGGAATCGCGCAGCACCTCATTCGCGCCTTCGCCGAAGGTGTAGAGGCGCGAATCCCGCCATAGGCGTTGCATGTCGCTTTCCGCCGAATAACCGGCGCTGGCCATGATCTGCATGCCGGCATCGGCGACGTCGCGCAGCGTTTCCGTCGCGATGATCTTGGCCTGCGCCGCTTCCCGCCGGCAGGGCGCGCCCTGGTCGATGAGCTGCGCCAGATGCCGCACCATCAGGCGCGACTGGTCCACCCGCATCCGCATATCCACCAGGCGATGCGCGATGGCCTGGAAGCGGCCGATCGGCTGGCCAAACTGCACGCGGTCCTGCGCATGCGCCAGTGCGATCCGCAACGCCGCTTCCGCCGCGCCGGTTACCGTGGCGGCCATGGAGGCGCGGGAGAAATGCAGCGTGGACATCATCTGCGCGAAGCCGCGGCCTTCCTCGCCGAGCAGCGCCGTGTCCGGCAGTTCCACATCCTGAAGGCCGATGTCGAAGGATGGCATGCAGTTGTTGCCGACCTTGGGCAGCCGGGTCGTGGCGATGCCGGGCGCCGCTGTCGGCACCAGGAACAGCGAAATGCCGCGCGCGCCCTCGGCCTCCGGCCCGGTGCGGGCGGGCAGGATCAGCCAGCGCGCGCCCTCCGCATCGCTGATCCAGGTCTTGCGGCCATTGATGCGCCAGCCGCCGGCGTGGCGCGTGGCCCGCGTGCGGAGGGCGGCCGCATCGCTGCCGGCCTGCGGTTCGGTCAGCGCCAGCGCGCAGAAGGCTTCGCCCGCCATCAGCAGCGGGAGCATTTCGGCGCGCTGCGCGGCGCTGCCATGGGCGCGGATGGTGGCCAGGCCGAAGCCGACCACGCGGTTGAAGATGGAGGCGGCCATATAGGCGTGCTGCCCCAGCGCATCCTGCACCAGCGCCACCGTCGCCCAATCCCCGCCCAGGCCGCCTTCTGCCACCGGCACCGCCAGCGCGAACAGCCCGGCCCGCCCCATTTCCGGCAACAGGTCATAGGGTGGCACATGCGCGGCATCCCGCCTGCGGATTTCCGCGGGCGGCAGGCGGCGGGCGAGCAGCGCCTCGACGCTTGCCAGGATCTGCGCCTGTTCCGGAGTCACACCCGGATCCGCGCGGAGGCATGCCACGGCACCAACATCCGCCGCAGCGCGCCGATGGTGAAGTAGAACAGGAAGCCGAGCATCGACATGTGGATCAGCACCGCGAACATCTGATCCGTCTCGAAGGCGTTCAGCCGCGCGATCAGCAGGTGCCCCAGCCCCGCATTGCCGCCGAGATATTCACCCACAATCGCCCCGATGATCGCCAGCACGATGCCGATCTCCAGCCCCGTGATGATGAAGGGCAGGGCGGAGGGCAGTTCCAGACGCCGGAACACCTGCCAGCGCGTCGCATTCAGCGACACCATCACATCCCGATGCCCCTCATCGATCGACTTCACCCCCATCGCCGTATTGGTCAGGATCGGGAAGAAGGCGAGCACCGCGGCGACGATGACCTTGGAGGTGATGCCGAAGCCGAACCACAGCACGAACAGCGGCACAAGCGCGACCTTCGGAATCACCTGCGTCGCCACGATGAAGGGATTCAGCGTCTGCTCCAGCCAGCGAATGCGCGCGATCAGCACGCCGAGCACAACGCCGATCACGGTCGCATAGGTGAAGCCGGTCAGCGTGGCATAGACCGTCATCCAGGTATGGTGCCAGGCGCGCGGATCGCCCAGCAATTCCAGCCAGGCGGACCACACCGCCCCCGGCCGCGGCAGGATGAGCGGGGAGATGCCGGAGAAGCGCACATAGCTGTCCCAGATCAGCACCAGGACAGCCAGCAGGATGGGCGTGGTGATCCAGGGCAGCGCGCTTTGCATCGTCACCAGGCGCTTGCGGAATTGCGCGGGTGCGGCCTCGTTCATCAGCTGATCTCCGCCAGGCGATGCCGCAGCTTGCGCACGATATCCTGGAACTCCACCGTGGATTGCAGATCCGGCACGCGCGGCCGGGCGAAGGGCACGTCCACCACCATGTCGATGCGCCCCGGCCGCGGCGACAGCAGCAGGATGCGATCGCCGAGGAACACCGCCTCCACGATCGAATGCGTCACCAGCACGATGGTTTTCCGGGTGGCGAGCCAGATGCGTTGCAGCTCCAGGTTCATCGCCTCCCGCGTCATCGCGTCCAGCGCGCCGAAGGGCTCGTCCATCAGCAGGATGCGCGGGTCGTAGGACAAAGCGCGGGCGATGGCGGCGCGCTGGCGCATGCCGCCCGAAAGCTCGCGCGGCCAACGCTTCTCGAAGCCCTGGATGCCGACCAGCCGCGCCAATTCCTGCGCCCGCGCCGCGCGCTGCGCCTTGGGCACGCCCTTCAGCTCCAGCGGCAGCGCGATGTTCTGCGCGATGGACAGCCAGGGAAACAGATTGGCGTCCTGGAACACCATGCCGAGATCCGACAGCGCCGCCGCCTGGCGCTGCCCGTTCTGCCACAGCCCCTTGCCCTCGATGGCGATCTCGCCGGAGGTCGGCGCGATCAGCCCGCCGATCATCCGCAGCAGGGTGGTCTTGCCGCAGCCGGAGGGGCCGAGCAGCACCAGAAACTCGGCCTCCGCAACGGCCAGGTCAGTTGCCGCCAGGGCGTGCACCGGCTCATCCCGCGTGCCGTACCATTTCTCGACCGCGTCGAAGGTGATGGCGGGATGCGTCATGGTGTAAAATCCGCCTGGCCGCTGGCAATCGCATCCAGCGCCTGGTTGGCGCCGATGATCCGCGCGAAGCCGAAGGCCATGGCATCCAGCGATGCCGCGTGGCGGGCCGCGTCGAAATCCGCCACCGCATCGCGCACCACGAAGGTGCGGATATCCCGCTGCGCCGCATCGCGCACGCTGCTTTCCACGCACATGGAGGTGGTGACACCGCCCACCATCAGCGCGCGGATGCCGGCACTCGCCAGCACCACATCCAGCGCCGTGCCGAAGAAGGCGGAATAGCGCGGCTTGTCCAGCACCACATCGGCGGGGTCCACCCCCGCTTCATCCGGGATCGCCACATCCGCGCTGCCCGCGGCCAGCGCGCGGATCTGCCCGAGCCGCGGCCGCAATTCCGTCGTCAGCAGCCCGCCATCGGCATGATCCGCGCGCAGCACATGCCGCGTCCAGATCACCGGCATGCCCACGGCGCGCGCCGCCCGGGCCAGCGCATAGCCGTGCCGCGCGGCCGCCGCGCAGGCCGAAACATCGCGGCCCTGCGCGGCGACGAAGCCCTCCGGGTGCAGAAAGCCGCGCTGATAATCCACCAGCAGCAGCGCGGCTTCCGCGCGATGGAATCGCATCAGGCCAGAGCGCGTTCGACGAATTCGTTGGTGTAGAGCGTCTCCGCCTTCACGCCGGCCGGTGCGAAGCCCGCCGCGGCCATCAGGTCGTAGCCGCGCTGCCAGCGGTCCGGCACGTTGCGCAGCATGTTCTCCCGCCCCGCGGTCAACCAGAACTGCATTTCGTTGCGCAGCACCAGCGGCGCGGTGGTGGCATTGCGCATTTCCGCGATCTCGAAGCCGCGCAGATTGGCCAGCGTCTTCGACAGATCCGTATCCGCCAGCATGGAATCCAGCGAGAGCTTCACCGCACGCAGGAAGCGCGTAATGATGTCGCCATTCGCCGCCAGAGTGGAACGGCGCGCGATGTAGCACTGGCCGGGAATCGGTGCGACATCATCCGTGTTCCAGCTCACATGCGGCGTATTCGCCGCCTGCAGCGCCACCGGCACGCCGGCAGAGACGATATAGGCATCGATCCGCCCCTGGGCGATGAGCTGCAGCCCCGCCGGCGAATTCGGCGCCACCTGCCGCGCCACCCGCGCACGTTCCACGCCCGCGGCCTGCAGCATCACGTCCAGCACGATTTCCGTCGCGCCGCCGACCGACAGCACGCCGATGGTCTTGCCCGCCATATCCGCCGGGGTCCGCACCGCCTTGTCCGGCGCGCTGATGACGTAGAAGGGCGAGCCCTGGCTGATGGTGCCGACCGCGACCAGGTCATCGCCGCCAGGGCGGGAGGAAGCGCGGATATGATCGCCCACGCCGGTGCGCGACAGCAGCGCGCCACCGCCGACAATCTGCTGCACGGCCATGGCGGAGCCGCGGCCCTGCTGGATGGTGACGTCCAGCCCCTCACGCTCAAAGAAGCCGCCACCCTTGGCGTTCAGCACATCGGCGAAGGCCAGGATGTAGGAGAAGGGCGTGACGAAGGTCATCGCGCGCGGTGATTGCGAACGGGCATCGCGCATGTTCACGGACAGCATCGCTGCGCCGCCCAGGGCAAGCGCGGCGCGGCGCGTGGTGGCGAGTGCGGACATGATCTGTCTCCTTCGTTTTGAACGGGCAGGGGAACCCCAGCGGCGCGCCGCGTCAATGCCCGTAACCATCGCCCTGCGCCGCGCGAAGCCCCGAACGAACAAGGAGACGACCGACGATGCACCACGCCCCACAACCGGGCCGCCGGCCGACCCGGCGCGACGGTGTGCTGCACGCCGATCTCTGCATCATCGGAGCCGGCTCCGGCGGCCTATCCGTCGCGGCCGGCGCGGCGCAGATGGGCGCCTCCGTCGTGCTGATCGAGAAACACCGGATGGGTGGCGATTGCCTGAACACCGGCTGCGTTCCTTCCAAGGCCCTGCTGGCGGCGCCCCATGCGGCGGCGGTGGTGCGCGGCGGCGCGCGCTTCGGCGTGAACGGGCACGAGCCGGACATCGATTTCACCGCCGTGCGGGCGCATGTGCAGTGCGTCATTGCCACCATCGCGCCGCATGATTCGGTGGAACGCTTCACCGGCCTCGGCGTCACCGTGCTGCAATCCGCTGCCCGCTTCACCGGGCCGGAGGAGGTGGAGGCGGGGGGTGAGCGCATCCGTGCGCGCCGCTTCGTCCTCGCCACCGGCTCCGCCCCCGCCGTGCCGC
The DNA here is from genome assembly GCF_051433165.1 of Falsiroseomonas sp. E2-1-a4. NCBI lineage: Bacteria > Pseudomonadati > Pseudomonadota > Alphaproteobacteria > Acetobacterales > Roseomonadaceae > Falsiroseomonas > Falsiroseomonas sp. E2-1-a4. Next base: position 35,816 of record NZ_JBHMFS010000019.1, read on the forward strand.
CGGTGCCGGGCCTGGCGGAGACGCCCTTCCTGACCAATGAGACGATCTTCGAGCTGACGGAGCGCCCGGCGCATTTGGTGGTGCTGGGCGGCGGGCCGATCGGGGTGGAGATGGCGCAGGCCTTCCGCCGCCTCGGCGCCGCCGTCACCCTGGTGGAGCGCGCCGAGATCCTGCCGAAGGACGAGCCGGAAGCGGTGGCGATCCTGCGCGCGGCGCTGCGGCGGGAGGGAATTGCAGTGGTGGAGCACGCCGCCGTCACCGCCATCCGCCGCGCCGGCAATGGCGTGGAGCTGGAACTGGACGCGCCGGCCGAGCATCGCCTGATCCGCGGCAGTCATGTGCTGGTGGCTACCGGGCGCCGGCCGAACACGGCGGGGCTGGGGCTGGACCAGGCCGGCATCGCCGCCACGCCGCGCGGCATCACCGTGGATGCCGGGCTGCGCACCGCCAACCGCCGCGTCTTCGCCATCGGCGATGTCGCCGGCGGCCCGCAATTCACCCATATCGCCGGCTACCATGCCGGGCTGGTGATCCGCGCCGCGCTGTTCGGCCTGCCGGTGAAGGTGGATTACGCGGCGCTGCCCTGGGTGACCTATGCCGATCCGGAACTTGCCCATGTCGGCCTGACCGAGGCCGAGGCGCGGGAGGCCGGGCACCAGGTCTCGCTGCTGACGCAGCCCCTGTCGGGCAATGACCGCGCCCAGGCGGAAGCGGCGACGGAGGGGCTGATCAAGGTGGTGCTCGGCCCACGCGGCCGCATCCTGGGGGCCACCATCCTGGCACCGAGGGCGGGGGAGATGATCGGGCTGTGGGGACTGGCGATCCAGCGCAAGCTGGGCATCGGCGCCATCGCATCCTCCCTTGCGCCCTACCCCACCCTGTCCGAGATCTCGAAGCGCGCCGCGGGCGGCTTCTACACGCCCCGCCTGTTCGGCGCGGGCACCCGGCGCATCGTCGGGCTGGTCCAGCGCCTGCTGCCATGAGGATCGCCACGATGACCCTGCCAAATTGGATGCGCGACCGCCGGCTGTGGATCGTGCTGGCCATCCTCGCCGTGATCCTGGCGCTGCGGCTGACCGGGCTGACGGAGCATCTGTCGCTGGAGACCCTGGCCCGGCATCGGGTGACGCTGGCGGCGCTGGTCGCGGACCATGCGCTGGTGGCGGGGTTGGCCTTCGTCGCGGCCTATGCCGCCGCTGTGGCGCTTTCGGTGCCCGGCGCGGTGTTCCTGACGCTGGCGGGCGGCTTCCTGTTCGGCGCGGTGCTGGGCACGGCGCTGACGGTGCTGGGGGCCACCATCGGGGCCACGCTGGTCTTCCTGCTGGCGCGCCGCATCTTCGGCCCGGATGCGCTGGACCGGCTGGGCAGCACGGCCCGGACGCTGGCCGAGGGAATCCGGCGCAATGCCGCGTCCTACCTGCTGGTGTTGCGGCTGGTACCGCTGTTTCCCTTCTTCCTGGTCAACCTGGTGCCGGCCTTCGCCGGAGTACGGCTGCCCGTCTATGTCCTGACCACCTTCTTCGGCATCCTGCCCGCCACCGCGGTGTTCAGCCTGGCCGGCGCCGGGCTGGGAGAGGTGCTGGAGGCCGGCGGCAATTTCGAGGTATCCAGCGTGCTGACGCCGCAGATCCTGGGCGCGCTGCTGGGCCTGGCGGCGCTGTCGCTCGCCGCCATTCCGCTGAAGGCGAAGTTCGCGAAGTGACCGTTTGAGGCCCGCGGAGCCGACCCGTCCGGTGTTCTCAAACGGTCACTACGTGCTAGCTCGCCTGTTCGAAGCCGCCGGCGCCGGGCCGCCCGGCCAACTCCAGGCTTTGGGCGAAGGCGTCCCGCCGGGCGATGTTGGTGGCGGCCAGGCTGCGCAGCCGGTCCGCGCCCCGTTCGGCGCCCTGGGCGGCAACCGGGGCGGCCGCGGCCTGCACGGTGAAGGCGTTGCCCGGGGCGTAGCCGCGCAGCCCCGGCCCGCCATCGGCATAGGCGAAGCCGGCGGCAGCCGGGCGCAGGCTGACCTCCGCCCCCGCAGTCAGCCGCCCGACGATCGGCGCATCCGCCTCCGGCCGGATCCGCAGCGGCACCGGGGCGGAGGCGACGGCGCGTGGCAGCGCGGCATCCGCCGCACGGCGTGCCGACAGTGCCGCGCGGGTGCCGGGGGCCACCGCCTCCACGGACTGGTCGATGCGGGCGGCGCGGGCCGTGATGGCGGCGCGGGTGCGCTCCGCCTGGTCCAGATCCCGCTGCATGCGGGTCTGGGCTTCCCGCAGCCGGGCGGGCAGGGCGGCCGGCGGGGTTTCGGCGCGGATCACCCGCACTTCCGTCCAGCGGCAATACAGCAGGGCGTCGAAGGCGATCTGCAGGCGTTCCAGCGCCGCATTCTCCCGCACCAGCTCCGCCTCCAGCTCGGCGGCGGAGGGGGGGCCGCTGCGGCGGGGCGGGCTGCCGAACAGGTCCCCGGCATTGACGAAGACCACCACCTGCGGCCCGCAGCTATCCTGCGGGTCGGCTGCCGCCTGGGTTGCAGTGGGGCCGCCCGGCGCCGTGGCACAGGCGACGAGTGCCAGCAGCATGCTCCCCAGGGCGGCACCCGTCAGTCCGGCATGTCGCATATCGGCTGTTCCTCATCCCACGCGGCAGAGTTGCGGTGCCATCGGCGCAGCGTCAACCAGTGCCTGATTCATCCGCGCACCCTTTCGAGCAGCGCCATCGCGGCCCGCGGCGCGCGCGGTTTGTAGCCGTTGATCATGAAGATGAAGACTTCGCGGGATTTCGGGGGCGTCTTTTGCGCCGGGGCCAGCAAGGGCAGGTCCTTCGGCGTGCCGCCCTTCGCCCAGCCAAGCGCCCGATCGGCCCAGAGGTCCAGCGCCGCCCCGGGGTAGCCCAGCGCCTCCTCCTCCGCCGCGCCCTGCAATCGGGCATAGACGAAGGGTGCGGTCACATCATGGATCGCCGGGTGCTTCTCGCTGTCCGCGACCACCACGCCGATGCCGTAGCGGCGCAGCAGCTCGGGAAATTCCGGCACGCAGAAACTGGGGTGCCGCACCTCCACCACATGCCGCAGCGCCACGCCGTCCTGCTGCTTCGGCAGCATTTGCAGAAACGCCTCGAAGTCCTCTGGCTCGAAGGCCTTGGTCGGCAGGAACTGCCAGTTGATCGGGCCCAGCTTCGCCTTCAGCTCGACAAGGCCGCTGGAGAGGAAGCGCGTGACGGAGGCACCCGATTCGGCCAGCACCTTGCGGTTGGTGGTGAAGCGGCTGGCCTTGAGCGCGAAGACGAAATCCTCCGGCGCCTCGTCATGCCAGCGGGCGAAGCTCTCGGGTTTCTGGGCGCCGTAATAGGTGCCGTTGATCTCGATCGCGGTGACCTGGCGGCTGGCGAAATGCAGCTCCTGCTTCTGTGGCAGGCCCTTCGGATAGAAATTGTCGCGCCAGGGTTCGAAGGTCCAACCGCCGATGCCGACGCGAATTCCTGGCATGATGTTCCTCCTGCTGTTGGCAGGCTGCACCGGGTTGCGTGCCGCGGCCTCACCACATCAGCGCGACGGGTGCCAGCGCCTGGCCGCGCCGCGCGCGCTCCACCGGTGGCAGCACGTCGCAGGAGGGCCAGAGGCCGCTGGACAGCGCCGCCGCATAGCCTTCCGGCAGCCGGGCCGCGCGCATCGCCGCGGCGGCGACCCCGTGGTCGTAGTGCAGCGGCAGGATTTCGACGCGCAGGCCCGTGGCATCCGGGGTCAGCAGCGCGAACCAGGCGCGCGGCGTGCCATCATCCGCCGGCATGCCCACCGCGCCCGCGTTCAGCCACAGCCCGGCCCCGACGCGCCGTGCGAAGGGAATGCCGCAATGGCCCGCGATCACCCCGTCGCAGCCCGTCGCCGCGATCTCGGCCGCCAGCACATCCTCGGGCGTGGAGGCGAACAGGAAGCGGCTGGTCTCGTGGGCGCCGCCATGCAGCACGGCCAGCCGCCGTCCATCCGGCAGCGCCAGCTTGATCCGCTTCGGCAGGCCGCGCATCCAGTCGCGCTGGGCAGGCGTGACCTGGGTGTTGGCGTGGGCGTACCAGCTTCGGCTGAGCAGGTCGCAGGCGGTGCCTTCTTCGAAACCGCAGCCGCAATCCGCCGCCGCCTCGGCCAGTTGTTCCTCGCAATTGCCGGCCACCACCACCACGCCGCTCTCCATCACCAGCGCCGTGGTGGCCGCTGCATCGGCGCCATAGGCGACGACATCGCCGGTGCAGAGGATGCGCCTGGGCGGAATGCCGCGCCGCACCGCCTCCGCCAGCAGCGCGGTGGTCGCCTGCAAATTGGAATAGGGGCCACCGAAGACCAGCAGCGGGCCATCCAGCGTGATCTTCATGCCAGCCTCCGTCGCAGTGCGGCGCTGATCCGGTCCGCCGCCAGGGTCAGCCCGACCACCACCAGCAGGATCGCGAACAGGCGATTGAAGTCGAGCAGATCCACCGCGTTCTTCAGCTCCTGCCCGATGCCGCCGGCACCCACCAGGCCGAGCACGGTGGAGGCCCGGATGTTGAACTCCCACACATAGAACAGCGCGCCCGCCGTCTCCGGCATCGTCTGCGGGATCAGCGCCCAGCGGGCCACCTGCAACCGCGTCCCGCCGACGGCCAGGATCGCCTCCGCCGTGCGCGGATCCGCCGCCTCGAACGCTTCGGACCACAGCTTGCCGAGCGAGCCGGCCGAATGCAGCGCCACGCCGATCATCCCCGCGAAGGGGCCGAGGCCCACGGCGGCGACGAAGATCAGCGCGAAGACGAAGCCATCCACCCCGCGCAGCCCATCCAGCACGCCGCGCGCCGGCTGGCGCAGCAGCGGCGCGCGGGTGACGGGCCGCGCCGCCAGCAGGGCGAAGGGCGCGGCCAGGATGGCGGCCAGCACGGTGCCGAGGGTGGCAATGCCCACCGTTTCCGCCGCGCGGCGGGCGATGTCGCCGGGGTTGGAGAAATCCGGCGGCCAGGCGGTGGCCAGCCAGCCGGCCAGCCGCGGCAGCCCGGCCGCCAGCCGCGCCGGGTCCGGCTGCACCGCCCAGACCGAGGCCGCGAGCAGGGCCAGGAAGGCGGCCCAACCTCCAATCTTCAACGACCGGCAGCCTTCACGCGTTGCGCAACCGGCCAAGCGCGCGGCCGGCGGCCTCGATCGGTGCATAGGTCTCGGGCGTGGCGGCGACCCAGCCGGTATAGTCGGGCGGCAGCATGGCTTCGGTGCTGGCGAGGGCGGCGGCGGCCAGCGCCTGGCGGGTTTCCACAGGCAGGTCGCGGCGCACCGCCAGCGCGTCATTCGGCAGCTTGTCGCTGCGCCAGACCTCCTTCACCTGTTCCGCCCGCACCCTTCCGCTGGCCAGCATGGCGGCCAAATTGCGGTCGAAATCCGTGGCGAGGTCCACCTGGCCATTCGCCACCGCGATGACATTCGCCGCATGGCTGGCGCCGTCGCGGTAGCGGAAGAAGCTGCGCGGATCGATGCCGCGCAGAAGGAACCAGTGATGCGGCACCAGCCAGCCGCTGGTGGACCCGGCATCGGCGAAGGATATGGACATCCCGCGCGCATCCTCCGGAAAGCGAGCGATGGGCAGCTCGGGCCGGGCCAGGATGATGGCGTGGTAGGTCGGGCGGCCGCGCCACAGCACCGTGGCGATGGGGTCCGCCCCCGCCCGCGCGCGGGCCAGCACATAGCCCCAGGGCCCCATCCAGGCGCAATCCACCTGGCTGCTGCCGAGCGCCACCGCGATGCCGGCCCAGTCGCTGGTGACGGAGAGTTCGTGCCGCCGGCCGAGTTGGCTCGCCAGATGGGCGAAGAAGGGTTCGAAGGCGCGGCGCGTATCGCCCGGCGTCGGCTGGAACGGCCCGACGGCGAAGCGCAGCGGCGCGGGCTGGGCGATCGCGGGGGTGGCGAGCGCCGCGGCGGCGGTGGCCAGCAGGACGCGGCGGGGGATGGGCATGCGTGGCGGGTCCTTCATGGCGGAACGCCGCAGCTTCGCCGCGCTGGCCCGGCCGGTTACGCTATTGATGGTCGGGATGCAGGGAGGACGGTGGTGGAGGTGAGCGGGATCTCCACCACCATTTTCTGGCAAGAATCAGCCAGGAACCGGGGCTTGGCACGAGCTAGCGCTGCCTGCTGTGTTACAGGATGTGGAACGCGCTGTGAAGCAAGTTGCTGCCGCTCCTGCTCGTCACCGGTCGACTTACCGAACCACAAGCCTCCGATTCCTGTGAGGGGAGCGTTCCGTAGGGTTGCGCCAGGGACAGTGCCTCTCAATGGGTCGCCTAGCACTGGATGGCTTGTCGCCCATGAAGTTTGTTGCATGATGGCAAGAGCCGCACGCGAATCGCAGAGGCTTGACGAAAGGCGGTCGCAATGCTCCGGACCATTAGGATTGAAAATTTCAAAGCGTTCGGCGAAGCCCAAGAAATTCCTGTGGGCCCGATCACTCTTATCTACGGCCCAAACTCCGCAGGAAAAAGCTCTATAATCCAGTCACTGCTGTTGATGCGGCAGTCGCTCCAGAGTGTGGCGATTTCGGAAAGTCGCCTTTTGTTTAGCGGCGAAGATGTCAACCTTGGAAACTACACTGCGGCATTGCATGGGCACAACGCCGAGAACAAAATGAAGCTCGGCTTTAGTTTTTCAAGTCGAAGCCAGGCTGGGTTCACGAGAGGTTTTTTCAGAGGTGCAGTGAAAAGCGTCGATATTGAGCTCGATTATCCGAAAGCGGCGCAGCGCGAAAATGTAAGTGATGCGTGGATCACCAACGTAAAATACGGTGTTCACGACCGAAATGCGGCCGACCTCAGCCGTGACCCCTTAGAGGTTGAGCTGGTGAGGCTTCCTTTGAAAAAGGGTGAGGTTCCAGACCTCGGTGAAGGCGTTACCAAGGCGGATTTCCGACCCCGCAATGCTGCGTCATCGTCGGACTTGCTCAAACTTATGATGCTAGTGAACGAAAAGATGACCCCGGAGGGCTCGCAGGCATCTCTTAAAGTTGTGCCGCCAGATCCGGCATTAGTTAAATCTGTCATGGCAATGAAATTCTTTTCCTATGGATTTCTGCCGTTCAGAATTGATTTCAGTCAGATAGATGCAGCTGCTCTTCCATCAGCCATAAGATATATGATCTCATCGCCTTATTCTCCTCTGGAAATCTTGCGCAGAGATTTTGTGGATGAGATGTCGAACATTTCTTACCTTGGGCCTCTCAGAAGCCCGCCCGCGCGACATTACATTATATCTGGCTCTGACAAGCACTCGGTTGGTAGTAGGGGAGAGCGCATGCCGCAAATCCTCTATCGAAAGAAGCGTATGGTTATTCCGCGGATCAATGAAAAACTGAGCGAATTCGGTATTCCTTATGTCCTTGACATTCAGAGCGCCGGGAATACTCTGACAGGCGATATTATTGCAATCGCGCTTTCGGATCAGCGGAATGTTGTCGTTAGCCCATCTGACGTGGGTTTCGGTATTGGGCAACTATTGCCGATATTGGTCGAGGGCATAGTTTCTGCTGGTAAGACTATCTGTGTTGAGCAACCAGAAATTCATCTCCATCCTCGACTTCAGGCCCACTTGGCCGATTTTTTTATTGAGACGGCGAAAACCCAGTCTGAATCATCTCGAGTGGGTCGACCAGCCTCAGAGGGTAGGTATGGTGGTAACCAATGGATCATCGAGACCCATAGCGAAGCTTTAATCCTTCGTCTTCAGACGCTGATTCGAAATAAGACCATACCAGCCTCCTTCGTTACTGTCTTGTATGTTGAGCCAACCAGCTATGGTGGAGCAAGAGTGCTTCGTCTTAAGCTGAGTGAAGAAGGTGAATTCATCGACGAGTGGCCTCACGGCTTCTTTGAAGAGAGCTTTCACGAACTTTTCTCAGGTCGTCGTTGATGCCAATCAGGTTCTTGATCGAAAGCGATGCGCTTGCCTGCGCTATCGACGAGGCTCATACATTAGCCACCCACCGTCGCCTACTCGAACTCTGGATGCAGTTTGGAGTGCTGGTTTATAGTCCGCGAAATCTGCGGTTCATTGATGCGATCAACGCTCAGCCTCTTGCGCGAAGGAAGCTTTGGCAGGCGGCTGTTGCATCGCCCAAATTCCGCAAAGTTCACTGTGAGGCTGCGGTGTGCGACTCTTTGTTTGAGGGCGAATCCGAAATCCTATCGCTTGCGTCGCAGGTTGATTTGGTATGCCTTGAGCCCACGCGAGCATGTGCGTATTATCTTGAGAATGACGAGCATGGTAAGATATACCCACAGGCAGGGATGGAGATTTGCAGGTTTGACTGTGCTGATCAATCGTCGGCTTTTTCTAAGGAGAAGGAGGCATGGCAGCAGATGATTTATGTCGGCTGCCCGAGGTCGACGGTGTGGGAAACACGCTTCGAAGGTTTATCTCTGCACGCCCAGCACATCTCGATTGTTGACCGATACGCAAGTTTGAATTTGGTCGAGCGACACCATGCGGGGAAGGCGTCAGGCTTCGAAATATTTCTTCGTTTGTTAAACGGATTGGACTCAAATAAGACCAGGAAAAAGACGATATCATTTTTTGTTTCAGATCTTGCGCCGACTGATGATGTGGTGGCGATAATTCGTCGCACCTGCGGGTCCTTGCTCCGAAACATAACAAGCCTAGTTTTATTCTCGGCCCCCGACCACCAGTTTAAAAGGGTGGCCCACGACCGCTTCTTTAGGTTTGACGGTCTTGTCACTAGTGTTGGACGGGGGCTGGCGCTCTTCGAAGAGCCGGAAATCACCGCGAATTTCTCGTGCAGTTTGGCCGTGGATAGGCAGGGCGACTTCGAAAGGAATGTCGAGCGGGTTTTGAGGCCGGCTTCGCGCATGCGAAGCGTGTTTGACTTCGGATGACAACTGGCGTGACGAACCCGGTCTGGTCAGGTAGTTCGCGCCAACACGCGCCGAACGGCTGTTGCCGTCCAGCGGCCACCACGCGGCGTCGAAATTCGCCGCTCTGTGAGCCCAGCCGCCAGCCGCTCGAGGGAGACGATGCCGGCGGCCTTCAGTTCATCGATCACCTGTTGCACCCGATGGGCTGCATGGTCAGCTTTCAGCTTGCGAACCTCACCGCTGCGCTGGGAGCCAGCTAAGGCATTCCGGTGCGTCGGCGGATGCTGGCCAGGCCGAACCCCTCCCAGCGTCTTCCCACGGGCCTTTGCCGCTGCCAGGGCGGCCTTGGTGCGGGAGCTGATGGCTTTGGCTTCCTCTTCTGCCACCAAACCCATGATCCCGACGGTCAGCCGATTGGCGTGCGGCATATCAGCGGCCACGAACTCGACCCCAGCCTTCTGCAAGCCCAGCAGGAAGTGCGCATCACGGGACAGCCGGTCGAGCTTCGCGATCAGCAGGATTGCGCCAGTTGCGCGGCAGCGATCGAGCGCCTTAGCCAGCTCCGGCCGGTCGTTATCACGGCCGCTTTCGGTCTCGACGTAGATCGGGGCCAGTAGACGATCGCTGGGGCGCAGGAAGGCTTGAATCGCAGCTTGCTGTGCCTCAAGGCCAAGACCGCTGCGCCCCTGCCGCTCAGTCGAGACTCGTGCATAGGCGACGAAGGTGCGGGGCTGGTCGGCGGTCATGGCGGCCTCTGAGGCGGTGCCCCCACAGAATCCCGCTTCGGTGCGATCCTGTCAATTACTGCCAACGCTCGTTGACAGCTAATGATATCACGTTTCTGTGGAACAAACGAACTGAGTAACGTATACTAATTGCATGCAATTTGGAGCGATCCCGCAATGCCCGCCCCCCGTTACCGCCGCACCCTCTCCTTCGCCGCGACCCTTTACGTTCTTCGTGTATTGCCGCTGGCGGAGTTGGCCCGCGATCAGGGCGTCCCGGTCGAACGACTTCGCAGGGAACTGAAGGGCATCGTCCCCGGCCAGACGCACACCCTCTGGACCTGGCTTGATGCCGTGCCGGGTCGGCGCGCGGCCTGGGATGCGATGATTGCCGCCCATGAGGCGGAGCACGAGCGCCTCCTCGCTGAGCTTGAAGCGATGATCGAAGGCGATGGCCTCGGCGATCTGGCGGAGTTGCTGGATGCCTGAGCTGCTCGCCGTTGCAGCCGCTTCCCCCAAGCGATCCTACGCGCGGCTGACACCCGAACAGTGGGGTGAGGCCCGAGCTGCATGGGCCACCGGGGCGGTCACTGCCGAGGAGCTTGCCCGGCACTACGGCTGTTCGCTGCGTTCGGTGCAGCTCCACATGGCCCAGCACAGGGTGGAGAAGGGCAGCGCGGCCGCCGCTCTCACCGCGACCGTTGAGGCGCGGGTTTTGGCCGAGGCGCTGCCGGGGGAGGATGACCTTGCCACCCGCATCCGGCAGACCCGTGACGGCACCTATGCCGATGCCGAGGTCATCCAGCGTCTGGTCATGCGGAACGTGCAGCTGGCACAGGACCCCGCCACAGGCTTCGCCGCCGTTGCCGCCCTTCGCGCACTCGACTTGGCAGCAGCGGCGCTAGGCCGAACACAACGGGTGCGGTGGCTGGCCCTGGGTCTCGATAAGGCCCTGCCGGCCGGCGGGGAGCTGCCGGAGCTGGTCATCCGCGAGATGACCGCCGAGGAGACCGCCGCCATCCGCGATCAGCAGCTCCGGGAGGATGCCGAGGCCGACGCCACCCAGCCGGCCGCCGAGGGTGAGGATGACGATGACGTGGTGATCGAGGGAGAGGACGATGCCGCTGACCAGCTCGCGGTGGTGGCGTCCGGCCCCGCCACTGTGCTGACGCCGGCCGCCTTCCTGAACGATGCCGGCCAAGTGGGCGGCTGCGACTGATGCGGAAGGCCGAAGTCCTAGAAGAAATCGCCCCTCCCGGATCCCGGTCCGTGCACCACCGGAGAGCAGATTCGGCGCCGCAATCTGGACTGGCGGGCCGCCGTGAGGGCCGGCGCGCTCTCCGCTATGTTTGCCCATGACCAAAGCCGCCTGCATCAAGCAAGCCGCCCCCAGGTGATCCAGTCAGGGAAGCGGATGGCCGTCGCGCCAGGGGCGACACACCGGTTCGTCACCCCGCACGCTTCGACATAGTAACACTGCGCCCAGGCGGCAGACTGCAAGCAAATGCGGCGCTCAGCGAAATTGCGCACAATTTTGTTGCAGGATTTGCCGCAGTTGCTTAAAATTAGAGCGCGAGCTGAGATCGGCACCCGCTTCGGGACGTGATGTTTGTTTTCGCCTCACGCGCTGGTCGGACAAAACGGCAGCGGCGCGGGAGTTTCACCTACTGTGGGATCTCCTCCAGGTGAAGCCCGGTCCGAAAGGCGCGAGGGCGAGGAGCGCGGAGTGCATCTCCCGCGTCAAGTAAGCGCCAAGGTGACGGCCATGCACGCCACGTCACTGCCGAAGCGAAGGGCGGCTCCATACCAAGGGCAGCGACATTCGCAGAGGCATAGGGACTATCCTCGCTGCATGCGGGGATAGTCGTCCTATGCCTTCTGCTCAGGGCTTCCACCCAAGGTGCTGTGGAAGAAGCAGTATCTGCAAACGCTGAAGTTGCCTCTGAGAGACCATCCGGGATCATTTGCTGACTTGGCATAGCTTTCGCAGCATGAGGCGGACGGAGGCTCATCGGAGAAAGGCGAGCGCTCTGCGGTTCAGGCACTTCCAATCCTTTGCCAGCCGGCGGCCGCGATTGAGCCAGGCGATGGTGCGCTCGACGATCCAGCGCTTCGGCAGGACGACAAAGCGGTGGCGGTCGGAGCGCTTGACGATCTCCAGGTTCACTTGGCGGCAGGTGCTGCGCAGCCCGGCCTGGAAGTTCGGCCCTTGATACCCGCTGTCGGCATAGAGCTTCAGCAGGAAGGGGTAGAGGCCGAACAGCGCGCCCATCAGCAGCACGCCACCGTCGCGATCCTGGATGTCGGCGGCGTGGATGATCGCCTGCATCAGCAGGCCTTGGGTGTCGACCAGGACATAGCGCTTCTTGCCTTTGATCTTCTTGCCCGCATCGTAGCCCAAGGGGTCGATGCAGGCCCCCCTTTTTCCGCGCCCTTGACGCTCTGGCTGTCGATGATCGCCGCCGTCGGGCTGGCCTCACGTCCGGCCTGCTCCCGGCACAGCACGTAGAGCGCATGGTGGATGCGATCGAGCGTCCGGTCCTCGTCCCAGCGCCGCAGGTAGTCGTTCACCGTGCTGCGCGGCGGCAGGTCCTTCGGCAGCGCCGCCCACTGGCAGCCGGTGCTCAGGATATACATCACCCCATTCAGCACCGCGCGCTCGTCGATGGTCCGCTTGTTGCCGCCACGCTTCGCACGCGGGATCAGCGGGGCGATGATCGCCCGTTCCTGGTCCATCAGATCACTCGGGTAGCGCAGCTTGCTGCGGTCCTATCTTAGTCGGTTCTCGGGCGTCCACATGGACGCCCTTCTCCCGCTGCTCGCCGCCGCAGGCCAATCACAAGCGATTCAGCAGACTCAACATGTTCCCGGATGGACACTTAGGGCTGCCGATCTGACAGTGGCTTCGAACTGCTTCATTTTGCTTGCTGCATATCGCCGCCATGTGCAAGCTTCCGACTGCATCAGCGGAGTTTGAAATAATCATGACACCCCAAGATTTCCTGCGCGTTCTTTTGACCACTGCCCCGGAGATATACCGGACAATTCGGACGGGCGCCCAATGGGAGGTTGTTGCCCACAGCATCATCAGTAACGCGCTTCTGGAAAAAACGGGTCGTATGCCGATACGAGAGCAGAGATACGCCAATTTTACTGGAGTGCCCAACAATGATTCCTGCGACCTTGTCTTACAGGACGGATCTCAATCGATTTGGGTGGAAGCAAAAGTGGAGGGAGCTCACACCAGAGGCCAATTTGCAAGCTTGAGTGGCCAGCGGGTAACTGACTTGAATGCCGCAATAAATGCGGATGCTGCAAAATTATCTTTGCTGCGGCCTAATTTGTTTACTTTTTCTACGCCGGACGGCAAGCAATCGGAGCCGATCCAGCTTACTAAATGGATACTTGTTATCGCGTGGTCGCCTGGCGCGGCGGCTACTGTGCACAGCGTGTCAGGCCCAAACATTATTTGCGACATCTCCACGGGGATTGCGTTCTGGATCGGTGTTGTTTAGCTAAAGTTGCTGGATTTATTCTGTCTACCTTACAGCTTGTTCGCCAAGATCGGATAAACTGCTTCCGCACTCTGATCAACCGCAGCGTCCCTTGGAGGTCCTGGTTTGGGATTTCTGATGGCGATTCCTGCTGAGAGCCCCTGCGGGAAGTTCGGATTCACGCTGAGGGCTTTGCGGCCAGCCGCCGAAGCATGATGCGGATCATGGCCATGCGGATGAAGGCTGCGGCGATGCGGCAGTGCCGCTCGAAGTCGCGGGCCAGACGCCGGTTGCGGCTGATCCATCCGATGATCCGCTCGACGATCCATCGCTTCGGCAGCACGACGAACCAATGGCGGCCGCAGCGACGCACGATCTCGATCTTCCACATGCCGGTGCGCGCAACTGCTGCCGCCATCCTCGGCCCTTGGTATCCGGCGTCGCCGATGACGCGCTCGACGAAGGGGAACAGACACCGACGTCATTCACCTACTGTGGAACAGCTGCACAGAGGGCATAACCGCCATACCAGCCGCCACTCAGGCCCGCGTAGGCTCGGGAGGCAGGCGCGGATCAGGCGCTTGCAGTAGCTCAGCAGTGCAGGCGCAGTCTGGACGGGTTTGCTCATGCGATCGGCAAAAGACGTAGCGCTGAAGGGACTGTTTAAGCCGTTGGCCCGAATAGGTTCGGCGGAGGTGCTTGTCCAGGCGCATCGTCTTGGAGTCTCCACAAGCGGTGCATGAGATCAGCAGGCCGCCCTGCCGCTCGGTCATACTCACCAGCCAGGGATCCTGCGCCGCATTACCAACGAGTTGAGGTGGCATGCGAGTATAGCCTGCTGTCCCAGGCCGGGTGGACCAGAAGCGCCAGAGCGATACCCACCCGCGAATCATCGGGATCCAGATGCTGATCGCGAGCCAAAGGCCAAGCAGCACCAAGGGGGCGCTCCACCAGCGGAACGCCGGGATGGTTGCGACGGCCGTGCCGAGAAGAAACAAGCCGAACCCGCCATAGACGACGATGTCGGCGAGGATGCCAACGACCGCGTAGACCCATGATTTACGCCTGTGCCTATGTTCGTTGGCGGCCCGCTCCTTGCGGCGAAAGCTATGGATTCCTTGCATTGCCGGAATCTACGCCATTGCCGGACCGCGACCTAGGGCATCGGCGACAAAAACGGCGCGACTCGACGCCGGTGCCGTTTAATGGGCGTAGAGCATTATCAAGGTGCCTCGCCTTAACGCTGGGGCGGTTCCAATGGGCAGATTCGGTCAACGCTCCCAGCCGTGGTTCTTGCGGGTGCTATCAGTATCGCGGCTTCAGCGCCTTTACCGCAGCCGGCAGTTCGATGCGCTCAAGTGCATCCTGCATCGCTTTCAGGCTGACGACGCCATAGTCGTTCCCCACGCTGCGCTTGTCATGGCCGCAAATTTCGTTCGAGACGCTATCCGGGACCCGGGCATCCCGAAGAAGCGTCTTCAGCGTGTGGCGTAATGAGTGGAAGCCGAGCCCGACGCGATTTTTCAATCCCAGGCGCGGGAGAAAGCGCTCGCTCATCCACTGTCCCGGCGCCTTCCCCGGATCGCCACCAACCGCCTTTGGTATTTCCGGAAGCAGCAGATACGCACCCATTGCCCTACGCTCTTCGGCAAGCTTGACGAGGCCCAACTCTACCAGCCTGCGGTGAAGCGGGATGATGCGGGCCGTTCCAGGGTTCTTCAGCGACTTCCGGCCCTCATCGTTGATGTCGAGAACCGGCACACCATTGATGAAGCGCACATCGCACGGCCGGAGCTGCGCAATTTCACCGATCCGCGCTCCGGTCAATAATGCGATAAGTGGTGCCCAGAACACCCATGTTCCAATTAGATGAATTCCCGGATCGTAGCGTCGAGCGGCGCTCTTCGCTCCCTGAAACAGCGGGCTGCCGAAGAGAGATTCCAGTTCTGGCGACGATAGCGTTCGATCTTGCTTTTTGAAGTTTCTCGGCTTTGCCACCCGAAGGCCATCGAAGGGATTGTGTTCTACCTGACCAGAAAATCTTTCATGTTCGAACAGGTTGCGCATGGTGACGACACAGGAGTTCACCGTCCGGAAACTGAGCGGCTTCAGCGACAATCGCCGCGCCGTATCAGCCATTTCGAAGAGGCCAAGGCCGGCGAGGGCTTCGTGCTTACGGAAGCCCGGAGGCAGAGATTGCAGGGCCTCCCTGATCTGCCCGGCATCCGCCCGTGTCACCTCGGCGACCCGACGATCGAACCCTAACGCGTCGGTGAGGATTCGAAGTTTAGCCCGCGCCTCGCTGATCTGCTTCGAGGTCGACCCGTGTTGCCGCATCCGGTCGGTGAACAGGTCTATGGCTGTCGCCAGCGTGCGTGACTTCGAGACGGATGTCGAATTTGCTGCCAGAACAGTCCCGGTCGCGGCGGCATCAATGTCTGGTGTGGCCGGGGTGGGTTCGGCCATCTGGGGAGGCACGGCCGCGAAGTCACCTCGCGCCCAATCCATCTTCGTCTGTTGAAGATCGATGAACTGTTCTAGTAAAAGCCGAGCCAGGATTGCCCGATCCCGCTCACCAGTTCTGGCGCCAAATCCGGTTGCTTCAAGGAGTCTGCCCGCCTCGCTGTCGAACCGCCGAAAATTGTTCTGCGCCACCTCATCAAGCGCGGCATCTGCCAATTCGCGAGCATCACGGCTGAACATCTCGGCGCTGAACGCCCTCAACTGCCCGTCCCGCAACTCCGCTGGCGCAACTTCCGTGGCAAAGTCGCCACGTTCCAGTATCGCCCACTGTTCCCGTATTGCACGCTGAAGCCAGAAGTCCGCGATTTTCCGGAGCTGGACAGCTGTCGGCGCTGACTGGCGTCGGATCATGGCCCAGAAGTCTCGCAGCCTGAAGGCTACACCCGACGTGACGGCGCGGGCGGCTCGCCGGTCGTCTGTGCCCAGCGCACGAACGATCTCGACGCGTTCTAACCTCGGAACGAGGTCAATGGGAACACGAACACGGATGAAGTGTCGCCCGTTCCTGACGAGCGAGTAGGAGGCCGAGTGAATACCCATGCGGTGCGTCCTGTGTTACAGGCGTCACCCGGGCCAACCCTAAGTTCTTGAAATCTAAGTGCGGTGGTGGAGGTGAGCGGGATCGAACCGCTGACCTCGTCATTGCGAACGACGCGCTCTACCAACTGAGCTACACCCCCACACGCCAAGCGTGGGTCCACCGCAGGGCGTGGCTTATGAAAGCGGCGGGGCCGGGTGTCAAGCCAGGGTGCGAAGATGTCCCTGGCCCGCAAAGCCTTGTTCCAAGGGCAAGCCGCCATTAGGTTCCGGGCGTAACGCCCAGGGGTCGCAGATGCTGCTCGATGCCGTTTTCTTTCTGGTCCGGGCTGGTCTCGACCTGTTCTGGTGGGCCGTGCTGCTGGCCGCGATCATGCAGACGTTGCTGTCCTTCAACGTGCTGGACGGCCGCAACCGCATCGTCTGGACCATCGCGGATTTCCTGTATCGGCTGACGGAGCCGGCGCTGCGCCGGGTGCGCGGGCTGCTGCCGAGTATGGGCGGCATCGATTTGTCGCCGCTGGTGGTGCTGCTGTTGATCACCGCGGCCACCATCGCTGTCACCGCCATCCAGGGCTACCTGCTGCGGAGCGGCCTGTACTTCTGAGCTGCGGAGCGGCCTGTACTTCTAACGCCGACATGCCCCCCTGGCGCCTGCGTCCGGATGGGCTGGACCTGGCGGTGAAGGTGCAGCCGCGCGCCAAGCGCCCCGCGCTCGGCGGCCTGTCACCGGATGGCGCCGCGCTGCGCATCGCGGTGTCGGAGGTGCCGGAGGATGGCCGCGCCAACCGCGCGGTCTGTGCGGCGGTGGCCGGCGCCCTCGGCCTTGCCAATTCCGCGGTCGAGGTCTTGCACGGCGCCGGCGCCCGCCAGAAAACCCTGCGCGTCACCGGCGACCCGGCCTCGCTGGCGCCCCTGTTGGAAAAGCTGATCGCATGAGCGCCCACATCATCGACGGCAAGGCGGTTGCCGCCACGCTGCGCCAGGACATTGCCGCTCGCGTCGCGGGGCTGGGCTTCCGGCCCGGCCTGCGCGTGGTGCGGGTGGGGGAGGATCCGGCCTCGGGCGTCTATGTCCGCAACAAGGACAAGGCGGCGAAGGAGGTGGGCTTCGACAGCGCCACCCTCGCTTTGCCCGCCGACACGACGGAGGAAGCGCTGCTGGCCGAGGTCGCGCGGCTGAACGCCGACCCGGCGGTGGATGGCATCCTGGTGCAGCTTCCGCTGCCGCCGCAGATCCGGGCCGACCGCGTGATTGCCGCGGTGGCGCCGGAGAAGGATGTGGATGGCTTTCACCCGCTGAATGCCGGGCTTCTGGCAAGCGGCCAGCCGGGCCTGGTGCCCTGCACGCCGAAGGGCGTGATGCATCTGCTGCGCGCCGCCGGTGTGGCGCTGCCCGGCGCGCGGGCGGTGGTGGTGGGGCGCAGCAACATCGTCGGCCGGCCGATGGCGCAGTTGCTGCTGGCCGCCGATTGCACCGTCACCCTGGTGCATTCCCGCACCCGCGACCTGCCCGCCGAATGCCGCCGCGCGGAGATCCTGGTGGCCGCCGTGGGCCGGCCCGAAATGGTGCGCGGCGACTGGGTGGCGGAGGGTGCGACCGTCATCGATGTCGGCATCAACCGCCTGCCAGATGGCAAGCTGGTGGGCGATGTCGCCTTCGCCGAGGTCGCGCCGCATGCCGGCGCCATCACCCCGGTGCCCGGCGGCGTCGGCCCGATGACCATCGCCTGCCTGCTGGAGAACACGCTGGACGCGGCCCTGGCCCGCCGCCGCTGAGGGTGCCCGCTGGCCCGCGCGCGGGCTACTGAGGCGCTACGACCGAAGGGCTATCCCCCATGCAGGGCAGCGGGTTGCTGATCGCCGGCGCATTCGTGGCCATCTGGGCCTCCGCCTTCACCGTGGCGGGGGTGGTGGTGCGGGAATGGCCGCCGCTGTGGTCGCTCGGCATCCGCTTCGGGCTGACCGTGCCGCTGCTGCTGGCGATCCTGCTGATCATGCGGTCCCGCCTGCCGCGGCCGGGGGACATCGGGCGGGTCGCGGTGCTGGGGCTGTGCGGCATGGGCGGGTATCTCGCCTTCGCCTGGCTGGCCATGGCGCGCATCCCGACCGGGCTTGTCGCCCTCATCTGCGCGACGACGCCGCTGATGGTCGCCGCCGGGGAGAGCCTGTTCCTGCGCCGGCCGCTTCCCGGTCTCGCCTGGGTGGGGCTGGCCATCGGCTGGTCCGGCGTGGCGCTGCTGGGCTTTTTGCGCGCGGTCGATGGCTTGGCGGTGGCGGAGGTCACGGGCTTCGTCTTCGCCCTGGGTGCGGCGATCAGCCAGGCGGTAGGGCTGCTGGTCTATGCGCCGGCCAAGGGGCGCGTCGATATCTGGTTCGCCAGCTTCGGCCAGACCGCCGTCTCCGCCCTGCTGTGCCTGGCGCTGGCCCTGGCGCTGGAGGGTGCGCCGCCGACATCGGCCAGCATGCCGACGGTCGCGGCGCTGCTCTGGTCCATGCTGGTGGTCGGCATCGGCGCCTATGCGCTGAACTTCGCCATGATGCGCCGCGTGCCGGCCTCCACCGCCGCCGCCCTGCAATTGCTGGCGCCGCCACTGGCCGCGGTGTTCGGCTGGGCGCTGCTGAGCGAGCGGCTGTATTTCAGCGACATCATCGGTGGCGTGCTGACCCTGGGCGGCCTCGCTTTGCTGGTGCATGCACGGTCGCGCGGTTGATCTTCCGGTTTCGCCCATTCGGCGGCAGGATGCCTCGATGTACACGCCAGCCGCCTTCCGGGTGGATGACCCGGCCTGGATCTTCGCCCATGTCGAACGGCATGATTTCGGCATGCTGGTCAGCGCCGCGCCGCTGATGGTCAGCCATTTGCCCTTCCACCTGGTCCGCCCCGTGGGCGACCAGCCCGCCCGCCTGGTCTGCCACCTGGCCCGCGCCAACCCGCATTGGCAGTCCTTCGCCGGGACAGGGGGAGAGGCGCTGGCCGTGTTCCGCGGCCCGCACGCCTATATCTCCCCCACCTGGTATGGCGAGCATCCCAGCGTGCCGACCTGGAACTACGATGTGGTGCAGGCGGAGGGGGTCGCGACGCTGGTGGAGGACCCGGCCGAGATCGCCCACCAGATGCGCACCATGGCCGCCGCCTACGAACCCACCCCCGGCTTCGACATGGACGCGCAGCCGGCGAAGTACATGGAGGGGCGGTTCAAGGCGCTGGTCGGGGTGACGCTCACCGTCCGGCGCTGGACCGCCAAGCGCAAGCAGAGCCAGAACCGGCCCGAGGCAGACCGCCTCTCCGTCGCCACGGCGCTGGAGGCACGCGGCGAACACGCCGCCGCCGCCGCCCTGCGCGAGGCCAACGGCATTGCGTGACACCCAGCCGGATATCGAGACGCTGGCCAGCCGCGAGGTCTACCGCAACGCCTGGATGACGGTGCGGGAGGATCAGGTGCGGCGCCGCGATGGCTCCACCGGCATCTATGGCGTGGTGGAGAAGGTGAACTTCGTCACCGTGGTGCCGGTGCATGCGGATGGATCGGTCCAGCTCGTCCAGCAATTCCGCTACCCGGTGGGGCGGCGGCATTGGGAATTCGTCCAGGGCATGTGGGGTCCGCCGGGCACGGCCCCGCTGGAGGCGGCACGCCATGAATTGCTGGAGGAAACCGGCCTTACCGCCGCCCAATGGCAGCATGGCGGTTTCCTGAACCTGGCCCAGGGCACCATGCGCCAGGGCTTCGACATCTTCCTCGCACGCGGCCTGACCCAGGGGGCGGCGATGCCGGAGGTGGAGGAACAGGACCTGATCACCCGCGCGGTGACGCTCGCCGAGCTGGAAGACATGCTGCGGAACGGCGAGATCCGGGATGCCACCTCCGTCGCCAGCTTCGGTCTGCTGCGCCTCAAGGGGCTGATTTAGGATCAGGCCAGTCCAGCCGGCCCGGACGAACAAACTCGCGGCCCTGCCACCGGGCGTCCCTGATCATCGAAGGCGGACAAGACAGGCGCTGCCTATGGGGCCAGAAGGCGCCGCCGCCTTGCGGGCTTCAATACAAGGCCGGTATTGTTGCGCCTTCAGGGAGAAAAACGCGACATGCCCGCACGCCCTATTGCCATATTCGCCGCCGGCTTCATCGCGGGCGGCGTCATCCTCGGTGGCGTCGTTGCCCAGGCCCGGATCGTCACACTGAACTCAGCTATCGCCGGGGTCTTGCCCAACTCGGAGGGGAGCCTGTTCTGCGTGACCACAAACTCCGTCCTCCGACCCATCGTCGGGGTCATCCGGAACAGCAGCGTCAATGCCCCCGGTGGGGTCTCCAACGGCGTGACGATGCGGTGCCCGGCCTGACGCAACGGCTTTCGACCGGGCGGCACGTCCTCGATCCGTCCGCCTGTCAGGCTGGTCTGCGCGCCTCCTCAGCCTTCCTTCCGCCAGGCCATCACGCAGCCTTCCGGCCGCAGATCCAGCCGGGCGCAGCAAGCGCGCAGCAGCGCCAGCGGTGCCGTGCCGACCCCCAGCGGCAGGATGAGTTCCAGCTCCACCTCCGTCGCCACCTCCCGCACCTCGGCCAGCAGGCGGCTGCCCTGTGGAATGCGGCCGACCGCATCCTGCGCCACCGCCAGCAGCGCCAGTTCCAGCGCCGCGCGATCCAGCCGCACCGCGACCGGCCGCTCCGGCGCCGTCATCTCGGCACCCAGCCGCGCGCCGAGCGCCGCCCGCAGCAGCGGCAGCACCTGTTGCAGCACGGTGGCGGGCGAGACCTCCACCGTCTCCGCCGCCTCCCGCCGCGCATAGTCGAGGAAGCCGCGCATCGTCTCATCCATCCGCCGGCTGGCCTGCACGGCGCGGTCGAGTTGCCGTCGCGCCGGGCTGCCCGGCTCTCCGGCGCTGCGGGCCAACAGGTCCAGATTCGCGGCCAGCACCATCATGGCGTTGTTGATGTCGTGCTGCAGCGCGGGCGCCACGCGGCGCAGGCGGTCCAGGCGTTCCAGTGCGGCCTGCGGTGCATCCGCGGATGGGAGCCGGTTCAGATTCTCCGCCAAGCCAGGGCTCTCCTTCATCGGGACAGGGACGCCGCGCCAGGCGGCGCCTGGGCGAGGGATTCGAGGATATCGCGGAACAGCCGCGCCGGCAGGGTGCCGCCGCGCACATCGGCCATCGGCGTGGCGTCGTCATTGCCGAGCCACACGCCCGCCACCAGCGTGCCGCCGCCATGCCCGGGTGGAGCTGCGGTGAAGCCCACGAACCAGGCGTCACGGGAATCCTGCGTCGTGCCGGTCTTGCCCGCCACCTGGCGGCCGCCCGGCGGCTGCGCGGCACGGCCGCTGCCGCGCGTCACCACCGATTCCAGCATCTGTCGCATCGCAGCCGCATGCTCCGGCGTGGTCACCCGCAGCAGGGTCGGCCGGCCGGACGGCACTGGCTGGCCATCGGCCCGCGCGGAGACCAGGCCGCGCGGTTCCGGCAGCAGGCCGCCATTGGCAAACGGCGCATAGGCGGCAACGAGGTCGAGCAGCGTCACCTCCCCGGTGCCGAGCGCCAGCGTCGCATCGCGCGGAAAGGGGCCGGGCAGGCCGAAGCGCTGGGCCGTGCCGGTGGCCGCCCGCGCGCCGCCGCCACGCGCCAGCACGCGCACCGCGGCGGTGTTCACCGAATGGGCCAGCGCCTCATCCAGCGTGATCTGGCCCTGGCTGCGCCAGCTTCCATTGCCGGGGCGCCAGCCGCCGAGGTTGACCGGGCCATCCGCCACACTGTCCCCCGGCCCCATCCCGGCCTCCAGCGCGGTGAGGAAGACGAAGGGCTTGAAGGCGGAACCCGGCTGCCGCCGGGCCTGGGTCGCGCGGTTGAACTGGCTGCGGCGATAATCCCGCCCGCCCGCCATGGCGCGCACCTGGCCGGTTTCCGCCTGCATCACCACCACCGCCCCCTGGCCGACGCCGGCCCGCGCACCGGGGCCGGCCAGCAGCGCCTCCAGCCGCTGTTCCACCACCGCCTGGATTCGCAGGTCGAGCGAGGTTCGCAGCACCAGATCCGCATTGCCCGGGAAACGCGCGCCGACGTCATCCAGCACCCAATCCGCGAACCAGCCGGAATCGCGGGAGGGGCGCGGCGTGATGCGGATGCTCTCCGCCGCCAGAGTCGCCTGGCTCTGGGTGATGGCGCCGGTCTCCACCATCGCCCCCAGCACCTCCGCCGCCCGCCCGGCCGCGGCTTCCGGCGCGGAGCGCGGGTTGAGGCGGGAGGGCGCCTTGGGCAGGCCCATCAGCACGGCCGACTGCCACAGGTTCAGCCGCGCGGCAGGAATGCCAAAATACAGCCGCGCCGCGGCATCCACGCCGAAGGCGCCGCCGCCGAGATAGACGCGGTTCAGATAGATCTCGAGCAATTCGTCCTTGCTGAAGCGCCATTCCAGCCACAGCGCCATCACCGCCTCCTGCGCCTTGCGCCGGAAACTGCGCTCCGGCGTCAGGAACAGGTTCTTTGCGAGCTGCTGCGTCAGGGTGGAGCCGCCCTGGATGATCTGGCCGCCGGACCAGTTGACCCAGGCGGCGCGGGCGATGCCGATCGGGTCCAGCCCTAGATGTTGGTAAAAGCGCCGATCCTCGATGGCCAGCAGCGCCGCGGGCAGATGCGCCGGCAGCGCCGGCAGGCGCACGATCTGGCCATGCACATCGCCGGAGGTGGCGATGACGGCGCCATTCGCCGCTTCCATCGTCACGCCGGCGCGGCGAGTCTGGCTCAGTGCCAGATCGGTGCGCGGCAGGTCCCAGACCAGCAGCAGCAGCACGGCGGCCACCGCCAGGCTGCCCCAGACCGAGATCAGCACCAGCAACCGCAGCCAGAACCAGGCCCGGCGCCCGGCCATGCGCCGCACCGGCGTAGCTACCGGGGCGACGGGTCGGGCGCGCGGAGTGGCGGGACGGGGGCGGGCAGTGCGGGCCATCGGCGGCAGGCTTAGCGCAAATCCCTTGCCAGGGAACGCAAATCCTGTGCGCGAAGCCTTTGATTCCTCTCAGGCACCCACGCCCGGCACCGGCCCCACCTCCCGCGCCACCGACAGCAACGCGCGGCGCAGCCAGGCATGGCCGGGATCGGCCTCGAAGCGGCGATGGAAGATCAGGGACAGGCGGGTGTGCTTGAACTCCACCGGGCAGGGGCGCAGCGCCAGGCCGTAGGTTTCCGCCATGCGCTGCGCCAGGCGTGCGGACAGCGACATCACCATATCCGTCCGCGCCAGAATTTCCGGCACCGCGCCGAGATGCGCGACCACGGCGCCAAGCCGGCGGGGGAAGCCGGCCTCCCGCAGCGGCCCGTCCAGCGCGCCGTCGCGTGACCCGTTCGGCGAATGCAGCAGATGCGGGAAGGCAGTGAAGCGCTCCAGCGTCAGCGGCCCTTCCGCCAGCGGATGACCCTTCCGCACCAAGGTGAGGAAATTCTCCGGCAGTAGCCGCACGCGCGTGTAGAGCGCCGGCGGGTCGGGCAGCACGGCCACCGCCAGCTCCGCCTCCCCCCGCGCTAGCAGGTCCAGCGCATTGGTGCGGTCGGCGTGCCGCACGGCGAGCAGGGCGCGCGGCGCCTCCTGGTGCATCTGTTCCAGCAAGGGCGGCACCAGCACGCTTTCGGCATATTCGGACAGGGCCACGGTGAAGACGCGGTCCGTGGTCGCCGGGTCGAAGGGGGCGTGGTCGGCCAGCGTGGTCCGCAGCCGGTCCAGCACCTCCGCCACCGGGCCGGCCAGCGACAGGGCCAGGGCGGTGGGCTCCACCCCGCCGGGGCGGCGCAGGAACAGCTCGTCATTCAGCGCCGCGCGCAGCCGGGCCAGCGCGTTGGAAACGGCGGGCTGCGACAGGTTCAGCTTCTGCGCCGCATGGGTCACATGGCGTTCACGCGCCACCGCATCGAAGACGCGCAGCAGGTTCAGGTCGAGGGTCTGGAGGTCGGCCAAGGTCGGGGCATTCCGGATGCGAGCAGCGGCGCATCATTTGTGGTCGTGATGATGGCTGTTCCATCCCCGCGTTGGAAGCACATGCCGTTGCGCCCCCATAACCGGCCCACACCGGGACGCAGACCGCGCCCCAACCTGGACGGAGCCACAGCCATGACCCTCGACCCCCGCACCACCACCCCCTATGCCGCGCTGCTGCTGCGCGTGAGCATGGGCGTCCTGTTACTGGCCCATGGCCTGATGCTGAAGATCATGACCTTCGGCTTCGCCGGCACGATGGGCTTCTTCGGCTCGCTCGGTTACCCGCCAATGCTGGGCGCCGTGGTGGCGGTGGCGGAGACGCTGGCCGGCATCGCGCTGATCCTCGGCATCTGGGTGCGGCCGGTGAGCCTGCTGCTGCTGCCGATCATGATCGGCGCCACGGTTCAGCACCTCGGCGCCGGCTGGCTGTTCAGCAACCCGGGCGGCGGCTGGGAATTCCCGGCCTTTCTGACCGTGCTGCTGCTGGTGCAGGCGGGCCTCGGCGCCGGGGCGCATGCGGTGGATCTGGGCCGGCTGTCCGGCCGTGGCCAGGTTGCCGCGCGGGCCTGACGCCTCAGGTGCCGGTGGAGCCGAATCCGCCGGCACCGCGCGTCGTCTCGGGCAGCACGGCCACTTCCCGGAAGCGGGCGCGCACCACGGGCGCAACCACCGCCTGCGCGATCCGCATGCCGCGTTCGACCGTGAAGGGCTCCGTGCCGGCATTCATCACGATCACCTGCAACTCGCCGCGATAATCCTCATCCACGGTACCCGGCGAATTGGGCAGGGTGATGCCGTGCTTCAGCGCCAGCCCCGACCGCGGCCGTACCTGCAATTCATGGTCGGGCGGCAGCGCAATGCACAGCCCCGTCGGCACCAGCACGCGGGCGCCGGGCGCGATGACCATGGGCGCGGCGACGGCGGCCAGAAGGTCCATGCCAGCCGCGCCGGGCGTGGCGTAGGCGGGCAGAGGCAGGCCCTCAGCATGCGGCAGGCGGGTGACCAGGATTTCGACCATCAGGCAAGACTCTCTGCAATTCGGGCGGCCAACCGCCGCGCGACCTCGTCCTTCGGCAGGCGAGGCCAATCCTCCACCCCGGCTTCCGTCACCAGATGCACGGTGTTTTCCGCACCGCCCATCACATCGCCGGAGACGTCGTTCGCCACGATCCAGTCGCAGCCCTTGCGCCGGCGTTTTTCCTGCGCGTTGGGCACCACGTTTTCCGTCTCCGCGGCAAAGCCCACCACCAGTCTCGGGCGCTGCACCTGGCGCTGGGCGATGCTGGCCAGGATGTCCGGGTTCAGCGTCAGGGCCAGGTCGGGCGGCGGCGCGCCGGGGACCTTCTTCATTTTCTGCGCGGCCGCCTCGGCCGGGCGGAAATCGGCCACAGCGGCGGCGAAGACCGCGGCATCCGCCGGCAGCGCGGCCTCGACGGCCGCCAGCATGTCCCGCGCGCTTTCGATCCGCACCACCGTCACCCCCGCCGGGTCCGGCACCGCGACCGGGCCACTGACCAGCGTCACGCGCGCGCCCAGCGCGGCCAGCGCCGCGGCGATGGCATGGCCCTGCCTGCCGCTGCTGCGATTGGCGATGTAGCGCACCGGGTCGATGGTTTCGTGAGTCGGCCCGCTGGTCACCACCACATGCCGCCGGGCCAAGGGGCCGCTGGCCAGCAGGCCCTGGATGGCAGCGAGGATGGCGGCCGGTTCCGCCAGCCGGCCGGGGCCGCTTTCCGGCTCCGCCATCGGCCCGTCCTCCGGCCCCACCACCACCACGCCGCGCGCCGCCAGCGTCTTCATGTTGGCGATGGTCGCCGGGTGCGCCCACATCGCCGGGTTCATCGCCGGCGCCACCAGCACCTTCGCCCGCGTCGCCAGCAGCACGGTTGAGGCCAGGTCATCCGCCAGCCCCGCCGCCATCTTCGCCAGCAGATCGGCCGAGGCCGGCGCCACCACCACCAGGTCCGGCGCGCGCGCCAGGCGGATGTGGCCGATCTCGGCCTCCGCCGCCCAGAGGTCGTCATGCACCCGGGCGCCCGAGATCGCGGCCAGCGCCTCCTTCGTCACGAAGCGGGCGCCGCCGGCGGTCAGGATGGGCGTCACGGCATGGCCGGCCCGGCGGGCCAGGCGCACCAGTTCCAGCGCCTTATAGGCGGCGACGCTGCCGGAGACGACGAGAAGCAGATGGGACATGCCGCGGAGGCTAGACCGAGACGGGTTCAGCCTCCACCCCGCGCCACCACGCGCTGCGCCGCTTCCCGCCACGCCGCCCAGGCGCGATCCGCCTCCGCCCCCGTGCGCCCGGCGGCGACGGAGGCCGTGTTCAGCGCCCCCCGCGCCTGCTCCCGCTGCGCGCCGCTGCGATCCTCCACCGCCTGGCGCGCCCGCCCGAGCGCAGCCTCGGCGGCGGCATGGGCGCGGGCGGCGCTGCGGAATTCATCCATAAGGCGGCGCGCGGCGGCGAAAAGCTCGACCAGTGCGGCAAGGTCGGCGCGGCCCGGCGCCTCCGCCGGCAGCCCCGCCAGCACGTCGCGCAGCGCGAAAAGCCGGTCCGTGCCGCCGGGCAGGCGGGCGATGTCGCGGTCCAGCGCCAGCTCGCGCCAGATCGGCGGCAGCGGCTCCGCCAGCGCGGCGTCCCATAGCGGGATGCTCTGCGCCTGGCTGCGTTCCCATTCCCAGTTCAGCGTGGTCGGTGCACCGGGCAGATGGGCGCCGACGCGCAGGCCGAAATCGCCTTCCGCCAGCGGCGTGAAGCGCGGCGTTTCCCCCCGCCGTGCCGGTAGATCCACCACGATGCGGCCGCGCGTGGTGCCGGCATCCACCGCCATCGTCACGGTGTGCACCTGCCGCAGCGTCACCGCCACCTGGCCACGGCGCAGCGCGACGGAGACGGGCGCGCCCGCATTCCGTCGCGCCACGGTGTATTGCACGTCCCGGTCCCGCGCGAAGGCGACCAGCCTTGTCTCCCCCGGTGGCGTGGCCGGCAGTTCCGCATCGCCGAGGAAGCCGCCCGCCTCCGCCCCCGTGCGGCCATAGACCGTGGCCAGCCCGGCCGGCAGCGGGCCTTCGGTGCCGTTGATGATCTGCACCGCCTGCAACGGATGCCGCGCGCCGAGGTCCTGCACCCACCAGACCCGCTCCGCCGCCAGCCTGGCATCGAGGAAGGGCAGGTTCGCCGTCTCCCCGGCGCGGATCGTCACCGGATCGGCCAAGGTGAAGGCGACGCGGCCGAGCGAGGCGGCGGCCACCGCCTGCGCCGCCGGGGGCGCTGCATCGGCAATGCTGGTGGGCGCGGTCCGCATCATGCGGGATTCCATCGCCGGAGCCGGGGCAGGCGCCGGGCTTGGCATGGCGGCGGGCGGCGGCATCGGGCTGCCGCCGCTATCCGGCCGCACCTCCACCGGGCCGCTGCCCAGTATCGGCAGTTCCGGGCGCGGCAGCAGCACCGGCGTGTACAGCGCCTGGCGGAAGGAGGCCGCCTCGCCCGAGACCAGCGACAGGCGGATGCGGTCCCAGTCGGCCCCGCTGTGATTCTCCACCACCGCCCAGCCCATCAGCCGCGCCTCCGCGCCTTCTTCCCCCATCCCCGGCACCACCAGGCGCCAGGAGGGTTTCCACAGCGGCGCGCCGGCGACGTAGCTCAGCGTCACCTCCCGCGGCGCGGCGGCGCCGGGGCGCAGCGCGACGGACAGGCGGCGGGTCTCGGTGCCGCGCATCTCGGCCAACGCCTCCGCCGCGCGGGTGAGGCGGGCGGCGAGGTCGTCCTCCAGCAGCCGCACCTCCTCATGCTCCCGCAGCATCAGGCTGCGCAGGCCGGTGGGGGTGAGCAGGGTGAGGCGCAGCAGGGCATCCTTGCCCTCCGACGCCTCGGCGATGCGGCCTTCGGATTCGCCCACGGCCACGCGCTGGCCGCGCAGCGCGTTCAGCAGGCTGGCACGGCTGGCGAAATCCTCGGCCTTCACGGGCAGGCCGCGAAACGCCTCGGCGGCGAGGTCCTGGGCCGGCAGGCGCAGCCCCTCCACCCGCCCGGCGGGGTCGGCCACCACCAGGGAGCGCAGGATGTCGTCCACATCGGCCAGCGGCACGCGGAAGACCAGCGCCGGATCGTCGGGCGCCACCGGCCCGGCGCGGTCGATCTGCGCCAACCCGGCGGAGGACAGCGTGACACCCCGCACCGGCAGTTCCGCGGCCCATGGCGCGCCCATGGCGGTGCCGGCGAGCAGGAGGCTAAGGAAGCCGAGGCGAGGCATCATGGGCGGTGGTCCCTGTCGGTTTGTGCGGGTTCAGCCGCCCGGCGCACCCTGGGTATTGACGTACAGGCTGTACAGCGAATGCGCGGCCGCCATGAACAGCCGGTTCCGGTGCCGCCCGCCGAAGCAGACATTGGCGCAGCGTTCCGGCAGATCGATGAAGCCGATGGCGGTGCCGGCGGCGTTGAACACCTTCACCCCATCCATCCCCGGCCCGCCCATGCCCCAGCCGCACCAGAGGTTGCCGTCCACATCCACCCGGAAGCCATCCGGCGTTTCGCCCGGCGCGCATTTCACGAAGACGCGGCGGTTGCTCAGCGTGGTCCCGGCGCAATCATAGGCCAGGATGTTGCGCGGCTCCGACCGGCTTTCGATGACGTACAGGATGGATTCGTCCGGGCTGAAGGCGAGGCCGTTCGGATGGTCCACATCATCCGCCACCAGCGTGATTTTCCCCAAATCGCCATCCACGCGGTAGACGTTCGTGTGCGGCAATTCGGGCGTGGCCTTTTCGCCCTCATAGAAGCCGCCGATGCCGAAGGGTGGATCGGTGAACCAGATGCTGCCATCCGACTTCACCACCACGTCGTTCGGGCTGTTCAGCCGCTTGCCCTGGTAGCTGTCGGCGATCACCGTGATCGCGCCGTCATATTCGTGGCGAATGACGCGCCGCCCGCCATGCTCGCAGGCGACGATACGGCCCTGGCGGTCCCGCGTATGGCCGTTGGCGTTGCCGGATGGTTTGCGGAACTGGCTGACCTGGCCGGTTTCCTCATCCCAGCGCAGCACGCGGTTGTTGGGGATGTCGGACCACAGCAGGCAGCGCTGGTCACCGAGCCAGACCGGACCTTCCCCCCAGCGACTGCCGGTCCAGAGCCTTTCCACCGAGGATAGCGGCAGGCGCAGCTTGTTGAAGGCCGGGTCCAGCGTGCGGATGGCGGGGTCCGGGTAGCGCAGGCTTTCCTGCCAGGTCATGGCACTATCCTCCTTTGTGCCGGCGGTCTTGGCGCCGGGCGGTGTCCTCGCCATGCTGGCCCGATATGGGCGGGAGGGAAACCATGGGCGATCTGCCACGACGCATCGCGGATGAGGCGACGCTGGAGGAGGTGATGTCGCGGCCCGACCCGGCCTTGCTGGCCGACCTCGCCCAGGTGCCGGGCGACCTGCTGGTGCTCGGCGCCGCCGGCAAGATGGGGCCGACGCTGTGCCGCCTGGCCAAGCGCGCGGACCCGGCGCGGCGCGTGATTGCCGTGGCGCGCTGGTCCGAGGCCGGGCTGCGCGAACGGATGGAGGGCTGGGGCATCGAGTGCCTGGCCGCCGATCTGATGGACGACGCGGCGCTGGTCGCGCTGCCGGATGCCCCGAATGTCGTGTTCATGGCGGCGATGAAATTCGGCAGCACGGGGAATGAGGCGCCGACCTGGGCAATGAATGTCCAGCTTCCGGCCCGCGTCGCCGCGCGCTGGGCCGCGTCGCGAATCGTGTTCTTTTCCACCGGCAATGTGCAGCCGATGTGGCCGGTGAACGGCCCGGCGCCGGATGAGGATGCGACGCCATCCCCGATCGGCGATTATGCGGCGAGCTGCCTGGGCCGCGAGCGCGCCTTCCAGCATGCCGCCGCCACCCGCGGCACGCGCTGCTTCGGCATCCGCCTGAACTACGCGATCGATCTGCGCTATGGCGTGCTGCATGACATCGCGACGAAAGTCGCGTCAGGCACGCCGGTGCCGCTGGCGATGGGCCATGCCAATGTCATCTGGCAGGGCGATGCCAATGCCTGGACGCTGCGCGCCCTGGCCCGCGCCGATGCCACCTGCCCGATCCTGAACGTGACGGGGCCGGAGACCGTCTCCATCCGCTGGCTGGCCGAGCAGTTCGCGCAGCGGCTGGACCGCACCGCCGAATTCACCGGGACGGAGGCGCCGACGGCTCTGCTATCCAACGCCGCCCGCGCCTTCCAGGCCTTCGGCTATCCCAGCGTGCCGCTGCTGACGCTGGTGGATTGGGTGGCGGATTGGGTGGCGAGCGGCGGCCGCGCGCTCGGCAAGGCCACCAAGTTCGAGGTTCGGGATGGCCGTTTCTAGCCCTGCGATCCGCGGCTCTACCACCGCCGCGCCCCGCGGTGGTTCCAGTGCCGCGCTCCGCGCGGAGGACCAGCTCTCTGCCCGCGCCCGCGCCACGCGCCAGCGCATCCTGGACGCGGCCCTGGTGGAATTCGCCGAAAAGGGCATGGCCGGCAGCCGCGTGGACGAGATCGCGGCCCGCGCCGGCGCCAACAAGCGCATGCTCTACGCCTATTTCGGCAGCAAGGAGGAGCTGTGGCTGACGGTGCTGGAACGCGCCTATGCCGCCAAGCGGGAGGAGGAGCGGGAGCTTTCGGTGGACAGCCTGCCGCCGCTGGAGGCGATGGTGCGCCTTGTCGCCTTCAACCTGCGCTACACCAGCCGCCACCCGGAATTCGTCGCGCTGCTGAACCAGGAAAACCTGCACCGCGCCGCCTATCTCAGCCGGTCCGAACAGGTGCCGGCGCTGTATTCGCCCATGCTGGCCGCGCTGACCGCGGTGCTGGCGCGCGGCGCCGCATCCGGCGTGTTCCGGGATGGGGTAGATGCGATGCAGCTCTACATCTCGATTCTGGCACTCGGCCATTTCTACGTCGCCAACCGGCACACCCTGTCCACCATCTTCGGCACGCCGCTGGATACCGAGGCCGCGATCGCGGCGCGGGAGGCGCATATCGCCGAATTCGTGCTGGGCTATCTGCGGCCTTGACCTGAGGACCGACCCGCGACAAAGTAACCGTCCGGTTACCGGTTCGGGGGAAACGCAAGTGGGTCTGCACTGGCAGGATTGGCCGGAGAGCGTCCTCGCGCGGCTGCGGCAAGGCTGCGCCATCCCGGCGCATCCGCTGGCACTGACGGCGAGGCGGGAGCTGGACCCGCTGCGGCAACGCGCCCTGTCGCGCTACTACCTGGCAGCCGGGGCGGGCGGCCTCGCGGTCGGCGTCCACACCACGCAATTCGCCATCCGCCAGGTGGGGCTGTTCGACCGCGTGTTGTCGCTGGCGGCCGAAGTGGCGGCGGAGCGGGAGGACGCGCCCATTCTCGTCGCCGGCGCCATCGGCCGCACGGAGCAGGCGGTGCGGGAGGCGCGGATTGCGCGCGGCCTCGGCTATCATGCGGTGCTGCTGAGCCTCGCCGCCTGGAAGGGCGCTTCCGAGGACGAGATCATCGCGCATTGCCAGGCGGTGGCGGCGGAGATGCCGGTCTTCGGCTTCTACCTGCAACCGGCGGTCGGCGGCGTGCCCCTGCCGCTGTCCTTCTGGCGCCGCTTCGCGGCGATTGAGAATGTGGTCGCCATCAAGATGGCGCCCTTCGATCGCTACGCCACGCTGGACGTGCTGCGTGGGGTGCTGGAGGCCAGCGCGCAGGACCGCATATCGCTCTACACCGGCAATGACGATCACATCGTGGCTGATCTGCTCACGCCCTTCACGCTGGCGGGCGCCGAGAAGCCGCTGCGCATCCTGGGCGGGCTGCTGGGGCATTGGAGCGTCTGGACCAAGGCGGCGGTCGACCTCCACGCGCGCTGCCGTGGCGCCGATGCCACGCCCGAATTGCTGGCGCTGGATGCGCAGGTGACGGAGATGAACGCCGCCGTTTTCGACGTGGCGCATGGCTTCCACGGCGTGATCGCCGGCTGCCACGAGATTCTCCGCCGCCAGGGTCTGCTGGACGGCATCTGGTGCCTCGACCCGGATGAGGGTTTGTCGCCCGGCCAGTCGGAGCTGCTGACCACGGTGGCCGAGCGCTACCCGCATCTGACGGACGATGCCTTCGTCCGCGCGAATCTCAACACCTGGCTTTCCTGAAGGAACTCGCAAAAATGGCGGAACGCCGCATCGGCCTCATCATGAACGGCGTCACCGGGCGCATGGGCATGAACCAGCACCTCATCCGGTCCATCGCGGCGATCCGCAAGGATGGCGGCGTGAAGCTGGCGAATGGCGACCGGGTGATGCCCGACCCGATCCTGGTCGGCCGGAACCGGGAGAAGCTGGAGGCGCTGGCCAAGGCGCATGGCATTTCCCGCGTCTCGACCGACCTCGACGCCTGCCTGGCGGACCCGAACGACACGCTATTCTTCGATGCAGCAACGACGCAGATGCGCGCCGGCCTGCTGACCAAGGCGATCCACGCCGGCAAGGACATCTATTGCGAGAAGCCGACCTCCGACAATCTGGCGGAAGCCATGGCGGTAGCGCGGCTGGCCAAGGAAAAGGGCATCAAGGCCGGCGTGGTGCAGGACAAGCTGTTCCTGCCGGGCCTGCGCAAGCTGAAGATGGCGATCGACAGCGGCTTCTTCGGCAAGATCCTCAGCGTGAAGGGGGAATTCGGCTACTGGGTGTTCGAGGGCGATCTGCAGCCCGCCCAGCGGCCATCCTGGAACTACAAGAAGGATGAGGGCGGCGGCATCATCCTCGATATGCTCTGCCACTGGCGCTACGTGCTGGACAACCTGTTCGGCAATGTCGAGAGCGTGTCCTGCCTCGGCGCGACGCATATCGAGACGCGCATCGATGAATCCGGCAAGCCATACAGGGCCGATAGCGACGATGCGGCCTATGCGACCTTCCAGCTCGAAGGCGGCGTGATCGCGCATATCAATTCGTCCTGGGTGACGCGCGTGCGGCGCGACGATCTGGTGACATTCCAGGTGGACGGCACGCATGGCAGCGCGGTGGCCGGGTTGCAGAAATGCTGGACGCAGTCCCGCGTGAACACACCGAAGCCGATCTGGAGCCCGGACACCCCGCAGCCCATCAACTTCTACGAGGGCTGGCAGGAAATCCCGGACACGGAGCCAATGCCGAACGGCTTCCGGGTGCAGTGGGAACTGTTCTTCAAATACCTGGCGGGCGAAGTGGCGGAATACCCCTGGGATCTGCTGGCTGGCGCGAGGGGCGTGCAGCTGGCCGAAGCCGGTCTGCAATCCTGGGCGGAGCGCCGCTGGATCGATCTGCCGAAGCTGGAGGTCTGAGCCATGCCGAGCATCAAGCTTCCCGAGGGCGACTACACGCTGCAAGGCCCGCGCCATTTCGCCACGGCGACGCCGCCCTTCCCGCGTGTGGCGCTCGCCGCTGCCCATGTGGTGGCGGATACGCTGGCCGAGCAGGACCCGTGGCTCGACGCCAAGATCGACTGGGACCGCACCATCGCCTTCCGCAAGCATCTGTGGTCGCTCGGCCTTGGCGTGGCGGAGGCGATGGACACGGCGCAGCGCGGCATGGGGCTGGACTGGGTTGCGGCGCAGGAACTGATCCGCCGTTCGCTGGATGCCATGCAGGACCACCCCGGCGCAGTGATGGCAAGCGGCGCCGGCACGGATCACCTGGCCCCCGGCCCCGACGTGACCGTGGATGACGTGATCCGCGCCTACGAAGAACAATGCTCCGCGGTGGAGGCGATGGGCGGCCGCATCATCCTCATGGCCTCCCGCGCCTTGGCGAAAGCCGCCAAGTCGCCGGCGGATTATGAGCGGGTCTATGACCGCATCCTGTCCCAGGTGAAGCAGCCTGTGGTGATCCACTGGCTGGGCGAAATGTTCGACCCGGCGCTGGAAGGCTATTGGGGCAACCACGACCACATGGCGGCGATGGAAACGGCGCTGTCCGTCATCCACGCGCATGCCGACAAGGTGGATGGCGTGAAGGTCTCGCTGCTGGACGACCAGAAGGAGATTTCGATGCGCCGGCGCCTGCCGAAGGGCGTGCGCATGTACACCGGCGACGACTTCAATTATGCGGAACTCATCGCTGGCGACGAGTACGGCTATTCCGATGCGCTGCTCGGCATCTTCGACCCCATCGCGCCTGCGGTCGGTGGCGCTTTGGCCTCGTTGGCGAAGAACGATCTCTCCACCTTCCACGACATCCTGGCGCCCACCGTCCCGCTGTCGCGCCACATCTTCAAGGCGCCGACGCGCTTCTACAAGACGGGCGTGGTGTTCATGGCCTGGCTGAACGGCCACCAGGACCATTTCGTCATGGTCGGCGGCCAGCAATCCACCCGCAGCATCCGCCACTTTTCGGAACTGTTCCGCCTGGCCGACAAGGCCGGGCTGCTGCGCGACCCGGACATGGCGGTGGCGCGCATGAGAACCCTGCTCGCGCTGCATGGTGCCGCGTGATGGAGATGTCTCTCAACTCCGTCACGGTGAAGGAGAAGTGGGGTCTGCCCGAACTGATCGAGGGCTGCGCCCGCCACGGCATTTCGGGAATCTCCCCCTGGCGAGACGTGCTCGGCGCGATGGGCGTGGAACGTGCCGCGAAGCAGATCCGCGATGCCGGCCTGACCGTGACGGGCCTGTGCCGCGGCGGCATGTTCCCCGCCGCCGACCAGGCCGGCCGCGACGCCGCCATCGAGGATAACCGCCGCGCCATCGCGGAAGCGCATGCGATCGGCGCGAAATGCCTGGTGGTGCTTGGCGGCGGCCTGCCGCCGGGTTCCAAGGACCTGCCCGGCGCGCGGGAAATGCTGCGCGAGGGACTCGGCAGGATCATGCCGGATGCGCGGGCTGCCGGCGTGACCATCGCGCTGGAGCCGCTGCACCCGATGACCTGCGCGGATCGCTCCGTTCTGTCCACGCTCGGCCAGGCGCTGGATCTTTGCGATGAGTTCGGCGAGGGCACGGGCATCGCGCTCGATGTCTATCATGTCTGGTGGGACCCGCAGTTGGCGTCCCTGATCCAGCGCGCCGGCTCACGCATCGCCGCCTTTCATGTCTGCGACTGGAAGGTGCCGACCACGGATACGGTGTTCGACCGGGGCATCCCCGGCGAAGGCTGCATCGATATCCCCGCCATTCGCCGCATGGTCGAAGCGCAGGGCTATGACAGTTTCGCGGAGGTCGAGATCCTGTCGAAGCATTGGTGGCAGCAGGACCCCGAAATAGTGCTGCCGCTGCTGAAGGAACGCCACGCCACCGCCGTCTGAATCAACAAGAACAACGGGAGAGACAAGAATGAACGGATTCCGCCTCACGCGGCGCGCCCTGCTCGGCACGGCGCTGGCCACCCCCGCGCTCGCCCAGGGCTGGGCGCCAACGCGGCCGCTGCGCTTCGTCGTGCCTTTCCCGCCAGGCGGCGCCACCGATGTCGTGGCCCGCGTCCTTGCCGACCGGATGCAGGAAAAGCTGGGCCAGGCGGTGACGGTGGAAAACCGCACCGGCGCCGGCGGCAATGTCGGCGTGGAGAATGTGGTGCGCAGCGCGGCGGATGGCTACACCATCCTGATGGGCACGACGGGCACGCTGACCATCAACCCGCATCTCTACACCAATATGGGCTTCAACCCGGCCAACGACCTGACACCGATCGGCATGGCGTTTGCCACGGACCACGTACTGATCGTCAATCCCTCCGTTCCTGCGCAGAATCTCGCGGAGTTCCTGGCGCTGCTGCGGGCGCGGCCGAATACGCTGTCCTTCGGGTCCGGCGGCAACGGATCCTCCACCCATCTGGTGCCGGAGCTGTTCAAGCTGGTGGCGCGTGTGGAGATGCAGCATGTGCCCTATCGCGGCAGCGCGCCGGCGCTGAACGACACGGTCGCCGGCAACGTGCAGGTGATGCTGGACCAGCTTCCCTCCGCGCTCGGCCAGATCCAGGGTGGCCGCGTGCGGGCGCTGGCCGTGACCGGCCCGAAGCGCTCCACCCTGCTGCCCGACCTGCCGACCTTCGCCGAAGCCGGGCTGGCGGAGGCGCAGGCCACGTCCTGGGGCGCCGTGATGGCCCCCGCCGGCCTGCCCTCTGCCACGACGGAGCGCCTGTCTGCCGTGCTGCGGGAAATTCTGGCCGAGCCTGCCGTGCAGCAGCGGCTGCGCGCCGCCGGCGCCGAGGCAGTGACCTCCACGCCTCAGGAACTCGCCGCCACCATGCGGGATGAAACCGCAAAGTGGGGCCGCGTGGTGCGGGAAGCGCGCATCACCGTGAACTGAGACGCGCCTTGACGGCGGCCGCAGCATCGCCAGGCTGCGGCCGATTCCTTCAAGGCGCCCCCCTATGCGTTCGCTGCCCCGTTGGGCCTGGTTTGCCATCCTGCTCGGCCTGCTGGCCGCCACCGCGCTGATCCTGCTGGCCATGGGGCGGGAGCCGATCTGTAAATGCGGCACCATCCGGCTGTGGCATGGTGAGGTGGTCAGCGCCGAGAATTCGCAGCACATCTCGGACTGGTACACGCCGTCCCACATCGCCCACGGGCTGCTGCTTTACGCCGCGCTGCATCTGGTCGCGCGCCGCCTCGGCCTGCTGCCCCGCGCCGTGATCGCCACGGTGATCGAGGCGGCCTGGGAGATCGTCGAGAACACCGATGCGGTGATCCGGCACTACCGCGAGGCGACCATCGCGCTGGATTATTTCGGTGACAGCGTCCTGAACTCGACCATGGACATCGTCGCGATGTGGGTGGGCTTCGCGCTGGCCGCGCGACTGCCGGTCTGGGCCAGCGTCGCGTTGCTGGTGGTGACGGAGGTGTGTGTCGCGCTGGTGATCCGCGACAACCTCACCCTCAACGTGCTGATGCTGCTCTGGCCGATCGAGGCGGTTAAGGAGTGGCAGTCGGCGCGCTGAGCTACTCGGCGGCCCAGTTCAGTTCCTGATGCACCAGGCTGGCCCAATAGGCCGCGCCGAGGCCCAGGATTTCGTCGTTGAAGTCATACTGCGGCGTGTGGACGTTGTGGAAGCTGCCATCGGCGTTCATGCCGTTGCCGATCCGCATGAATACGCCGGGCTTTTCCTGCAGCATGAAGGCGAAATCCTCGCCACCGGTGCTCAGCCCGACCTCGCCCACCTTGTCCTGGCCGACCACCGCCGCGGCGGCGGCGATCGCCACCGGCAGCTTCTCCGCCGCATTCACCGTGGGCGGGCACAGCGGGACATAGCTGAAGGTCGCAGTGCAGCCCTGCGCCGCGGCCAGCGTCTCCGCCAGCGTCTGCAGTCGGGTGCGAATGATCGCTTGGTCGCCCTTCTCGAAGTAGCGCGCGGTGCCGCGCACGATGACCTTGGCGGGCATGACATTCGGCGAATCGAAGCTGCCGCCCGCAACATGGCCAACGGACAGCGCGGCGCTGGCGGTAGGCTTCAGGTTGCGCGGCAGGATGGTGTGGACCGCCAGCAGGAACTGGCCGAGCACCACGGTCGCATCCGTCGCCAGATGCGGCGCCGCGCCACCATGGCCGCCGGTGCCGTGGAATTCCACACCCCAGAAATCCGCCCCCGCCAGCATCGGCCCCGGCCGCGTCGCGAAGCTGCCTACCGCGAGGCCCGGCGAGTTGTGCAATCCATAGACGGAATCGACGGGAAACCGATCGAACAGCCCGTCCTTGATCATCGCCGGTGCGCCGGTGCCGGCTTCCTCCGCAGGCTGGAAGATGAAGTTCACGGTTCCGGCGAAATCCGGCCGGCTCGCAAGATAACGCGCGGCACCGAGCAACATGGTGGTGTGCCCGTCATGCCCGCAGGCATGCATCTTCCCCGGCACGGTGGAGGCGTGCCCAAAATCGTTCTCCTCCTGGATGAACAGCGCATCCATGTCCGCGCGCAGGCCGATAGCGCGCTGGCCCGGGCGGCTGCCCTTCAGCGTGCCGACCACGCCGGTGCCGCCGATGCCCTCCGTCACCTCGATGCCCCATTCGCGCAGCTTCGTCGCCACCAGGGCGGCGGTGCGATGTTCCTCGAAGCGGGTTTCCGGGTGGCGGTGGATGTCCTGGCGGATTTCCACCAGCTCGGGCTCGTAGGCGCGGATCGCGTCGAGGATGTCCTGGCGCATGCCGTCTCTCCGTCTCAGTTGGGCCAGGCGGCCGTGGGCATTGGCGCCATCGCGGTGAAATCGGGCTCCAGCGTCGCGCCAAGGCCCGGCGTCTCCAGGCTGCCGATATCCAGCATCCCGTCGCGGATGGCCAGTCGCGGGCCATGCGCGGTATCGGCGTAGAGGCCCGGATGCGCTTCGAGGAAGGCGTAGGCCTCGGCCTTGGGGCGGCCGGAGAAGCCATCGATGAAATGATGCCCGTTGCGCTCGACATGCGGCAGGCCAAGCAGCGCCACCAGCGCCAGATCCTGCTGCACGCAGACGCCCGCGAGCGTGGTGAGGTCCTCGGCCGACATGAAGTAGCGCTCGCGCTTTTCCTCGGCGTTCCAGGCGCGGCAGCGCGCCAGGTTGATGAAGGACCGCCACACGCCCTTGCAGGCCTTGG
Source organism: Falsiroseomonas sp. E2-1-a4 (assembly GCF_051433165.1). Taxonomy (NCBI): domain Bacteria; kingdom Pseudomonadati; phylum Pseudomonadota; class Alphaproteobacteria; order Acetobacterales; family Roseomonadaceae; genus Falsiroseomonas; species Falsiroseomonas sp. E2-1-a4. The sequence goes on from NZ_JBHMFS010000019.1 coordinate 74,397, forward strand.
ACGACACGCCCGCATAGCCCAGCGCGCGGCCAGTGACGAAGGCATCCAGCGGGCCGTCGCTTTCATCGATGATGACGGGGCGTTCCGCGGCCAGCGCCGCCATGCCGGTTTCCAGCGCGCGGGCGCGCTTCACCGGCTGCTCGATGTACAGGATGGACCGGCACAGCCGATCCAGCCGCGGTTCCGCCTGCATCGCGCGCCACAGCGCCAGCGCGCCCTCGGCATCTTCGTACTGCTCGTTGCCATCCAGGCTGGCGTGGTAGCCGCCATGGGCGCGGTCCAGCACGCCGGCGATGCGGCACAGCCTGTCCACATCGGCCGTGATGTTGCCACCGACCTTCAGCTTCCAGTAGCGATGGCCGTAGCCCGTCGCCACTTCCTCCAGCGTCTCCGGCAGGCTGTCACTCACCCTTGTGTCCTGGTCGCTGGCGGTGATCGGGTCCACGAGCCCCACCGTGTGCCGCGCATGCAGGCGCTGCAGCGGAGACTGCCCCGCCAGCATCGCGGCGAAGTCGAAGCCGGCGAGGTCGGGCGCCACCGCATGTGGCGCCATGCCGCCGATATTGGCGCGCATGCCCGTCCAGAAGGACACGGCCTTGGCCTTCAGCACCGCATCCAGCATGGCGCGGTCCAGCAGCGCGCGGCCATAGCTCGCGACCAGCGGGTTCAGCCCCTCCGCCGCCGCCGCCGCGGTCAGCGCCGTGTAGCTGTTGGCGAAGTGGCCGAAGGCGGTGTCGGCGCCGGCGGCGAGGCTGGCTTCCGTCGCCAGTTCGAGCGCCCGGCGCAGCTGCTGTTCGTTCTGCGCGTCCGACAGCTTGGGGTCCTTGTCGAACCATTTCGCCGCCAGCGTCTCCGCCGCCACGCCCCAGGCCTCGCTCCCGTCCTCCAGCCGGATCCGCGCGCGGATCACCGCCTGCCTCCCCTGGGTCACCGTGATGACGCCGAAGCGGAAGGGCAGGCGCAGCGTGAAGGGCCACTCGAAGCGCTGGGTTTCGAGCAGCGAGAAGCGAAGGCTCATTCTTCCAGGATCCCTCGCAGATAGCCGATGGCGCGTGCGGCGCTGGTGGCGCCGTCCGGATGGTAGTCGAAAGGCTCCACCGCACAGAAGCCGGAATAGCGCGTATCCATCAGCGCATCGAGGACCGGGCGAAAGGCATCGCGCCCCTGGCCCGGCCCGCGACGGTTGCGGTCGTTCAGATGCACATGGGCGATATGCCCGGTCGGGACGAAGCGGCGCAGCAGCGCCGCGGCGCTGTCCTGCTCGCCATTCCCGGCGGCGCTGACATCGAGCATGGTCGCAAGCCCCGGTACATCGAGGCGGGTGACGATCTCCACCGCCTCCGCCACCGTGCGCGCCCAGTTGGTCTGGCCCGCATCCAGGGGCTCCAGGCAATAGGTCAGGCCGTGTTGCGCGGCCCAGGCGCCGGCCTGCGCCATAGCCGCCTCAGCCCGCTGCGCGTCCCCATCCGCCGCCACATGCCGCTGCTTCGGCGAGCCATGCACCAGCAGCGTCGCGCCGAGATCGGCGGCCAGACCCACCAGGCGCTGCATCACATCCAGCGTGCGCTGGCGCGTCGCGGCATCGGCGGTGGTGACGGACAGGCCCGCGGGCGCCACCAGCAGCCAATGCAGCGAGGTGATGGGCGCGCCTTCCTCCACGGCGATGCGCCGCAGCTCCGCGCGCTTCGCGGCAGGCAGCAGATGCGGCGCCTCCGCATCCAGGGTGAAGGGCGCAACCTCCAGCCCATCATAACCGAGTGCGGCGGCCAGCTTCGCCTGCTGCGCGAAAGGCAGCGACGCAATGACTTCATTGCACAATGAGATACGCATGTTCAGGGCAGTTCCTCCACCCGCATCTCATGCGCGGATCGCCGCGCGGCGTCCAGTATGCGCAGCGGCAGCACACCGCCTTCGTGAAGATCCGGTCCCTGCGCCTCGCGCGTTCGCACCGCATGCAGGAAGGCCGCGAGCTGCGCCGTGACCACCCCCACCGGATCCAGCGCACCGGCGCCGAGATCTTCGGCCGGCGCATGGTCCGGCAGCCAGGCGCCGCCTGGGGCCGGGTGATGCGCGCCGCGGCGCAGGCGCAGCGTTTCCGCCATGAAATCCACCTCCGCCAGCGCCGCGTTGCCAGCCACGGCGAGCAGCTTGCGCGTCTCAGCCCCCGGCACCACCGCATCCGCATGTTCACCGGGCAGCACGCAGCCGGCCTCGATCAGCGCGGTGGCGCCGGAGGGGAAGCGAAGCTGGATCACCGCCAGATCCTCCCGCCCCCGTCCCAGCGGGTCCGACAGGGTGGCGAAGACATGCGAAGGCGCTTCGCCGGCGATCCAGGGCAGCAGGTCGGCGAAATGCACCGCATCATTCAGCAGCGCGCCGGAATCGCCGCGGGCGCGCTTCAGCCCGGACATGCGCGCGGACAGATGGTGGATGCGCCCGAAACCGCCCGCGCGGGCGACGCGCTGGATCGCCTGCGCCTTCGGATGAAAGCGGAAATACAGGCCAAGCTGTGCGATGCGCCCCGTCGCCAATTCATGCAGCGCGGCGGATTCCGCGGCGGTCTCCGTCGCCGGCTTTTCGAGGAACAGGTCGCGCCCGGCGCGAAGCACCGCCGCCGCCAGCGCCGCATGGGTGGCGGGTGGCGTGGCGATGATCGCGGCGTCGCAAACCCGCAGCGCAGCCCCCAGCCCCTCCACGAAGCGCGTGCCGGGCGGGGCGGCGGCCCGCATCGCGGCATCCGGCTCCAGCACCGCCACATCCTGCCCGAGCCGTGCCAGGGCCGCGAGGTGGATGCGCCCGAAGGCGCCGCAGCCGAGGAGCAGCAGGCGGGTCATGCGCCATCTCCGCAGGCCATCCGCGCGCGGTCAAGCGCTTGACCATGGCAGGTGTGCGCGCGAGCCTTCTGGCATGTTCGATATCCGCGCCGCCGTGCCCGAGGATCTGCCACGCGCCGCCGCGCTGTCGGCCGCTGTTGGCTGGAACCAGGTGCAGGCGGATTGGGCCTTCTTCCAGGAGCACGGCCAGGTGCGCGTGCTGGAGGATGGTGCCGGCGATGCGCTGGCCGCCAGCGCCGCGCTGCTGCCGCATGGCCCGGACCTCGCCTGGATCTCCATGGTGCTGGTGCGGCCGGACCAGCGCCGCCGCGGCCTGGCGCGCGCGCTGCTGCGCTGGGCGATGGATGCGCGGTCCGGCCTGACGCTGGCGCTGGATGCAACGCCAGCGGGGCGGGAGGTGTATGGCCCGATAGGTTTCGTTCCCGTCTCCGGCTTCGCCCGCTGGCTGCTACCCGAAGCCCGGACACAAGGCGCCGTCGCGGTGCGGCCGATGCAGGCCACCGATTGGCCGGATGTGCTGGCGCAGGATCTCGCGGCGTTTGGCGCGCCGCGGGCGGCGCTGTTGCAAAGCTTCGCGCGACGCCTGCCACAGGCCGCGCTGGTCGCGCCTGGCGGCTTCGTCTTGGCGCGCGACGGGCTGCGCACGCCGCAGATCGGCCCGCTGGTGGCGCAGGATACCCCGACCGCGCTGGCGCTGCTGGCCGCCGCCCAGGCCGCGCTGGCCGGGCCCATAGTGCTCGACGTGCCGGATGAAGCCATGGCGTTCTGCGCGGAACTCGCCGCGTCCGGCGGCGTGAAGCAGCGGCCCTTCACCCGCATGGCGATCGGCGCGATGCCCGCGGCGCAGACCCGCAACAACTTTGTGCTGGCGGGGCCGGAGTTCGGTTGACGGCACCCGCCGGCCGGTCCCACCATCCACGGTAACCGGTGGGTTACCATCATCCAGGGAGGCAGGCATGACCATCTCGATCACTCGCAGGACGCTGCTGGCGGCGACAGGCGCAAGCCTCGCCGCGCCGTCGCTGGTGCAGGCGCAGGCCGGCTGGCGGCCGGACCGGCCGGTGACGGTTATCGTCCCCTGGGCTGCTGGCGGGTCCACCGACCAGATGGCGCGCATCGTGGCGACGGAGCTGGAGGCCGCGCTGGGCCAGCGCTTCGTGGTGGTGAACCAGCCTGGCGCATCGGGGTCCATCGGCACGCGCAACGCGCTGGAAGCGGCGAAGGATGGCATGACCTGGGCCGCGGGCGCCGCCGTCGATGTCGGCTGCTACAAGGTGCTCGGCCTGCTCGACACGCAGCTGAAGGATTGGAACCTGTATTTCGCAGTGGCCAATGTGAATGTGCTGGTCGCCAACCCCGCCGCCGGCTTCCGCGATTTCGGCGCGGCGCTGGAGGCGTTGAAGGCGCGCGGTCCCAACACCTCCGTCGCCACCGCCGGCGTGTCCTCCGCCGGGCACAACATGATGGAGGCGATCCGCGCCGCCACGCAGGTGCAGTACCGCCACGCCACCTATGATGGCGGCAACCCGGCGATGATCGCGACCGTCAGCGGCGAGACGCCGATGGGCGCGGTGCTGCTGGTGGAGGCCGCCGAGATGATCCGCGCCCGCCGCCTAGTGCCGCTGGCCGTGCAGTCCGAACAGGCCGTGACCTTGCAGGGCGTGGGCGAGATCCCGTCCATCCGCCGCTGGCTGCCGAATGTGCCGGCACCGCTGAACTACTTCGGCATCTGGACGCCGAAGGGCGTGCCGGACAACGTCATCACCACCATGAACCAGGTCTGGGCGGAGAAGATCGCCAACAGCCAGCGGCTGAAGGACTACGCCAACCAGCGCGCCGCCGTCTTCGCGCCGCTGTCCGGCCAGAACGCCCATGACGAGGCGTGGAAGATGATCCGCCAGACCGCCTGGCTGTACTTCGACGGCGGCAAGGCGCAGGTGAGCCCCGACACGCTCGGCATAGCCCGTCTTTGATCGGGGCCGTCTTTGAGCGTGGGCCGTCTTTGATCGGGGGCCGGCTTTGAGCGGGGCCAGCGACCGTGAACCGCTGCCGCCGCGGGTGGACCTCGCGACGGCGGCGGTGCTGCTGGCCATTGGCCTGGGCGTGATGGCGCTGGCCTGGCGGATGCCGACCTTCATCGAGCAATCCGGCACCGGCCTGACCGCGCCCGGCATCGTGCCCGGCTTCCATGGCACGGTGCTGGCGCTGCTCTCCGTGCTGCTCGGCCTGCGCGCCATTCGGCGCGGCGCGCTGAAGCCGGGCGCGCGGCAATCCCGCGCCTGGAGCGGGGAGGATGTGCGCCAGCTCGGCACCGCCGCGCTGCTCGGCGTGCTGTATGCGGGCGTGCTGGTGGGGCGGGTGCCGTTCTGGATGGCGACCTCGCTGTTCGTCTTCGCCTTCACCGCCGCCTTCGAATGGCCGGCCGGCCCGGTCGGGCGCGTGCGGCGGCTGGTGGAAGCGGCGGTGTTGGGCCTGGTCGCCGGCGGCCTCGTCACGCTGGTCTTTGAGCGGATCTTCCTCGTGCGGCTACCGTGAACAACCCGATCACCATGCTGGGCGACGGCTTCGCCCATGTACTCCAAGGCGGCGCCGTCTTCCATGCCTTCTGGGCGGTGCTGATCGGCATCATCGTCGGCGCGCTGCCAGGGCTGACGGCCACCATGGGCGTCGCGCTGCTGACCACGCTGACCTTCACCATGGGGCCGCAGGTGGCCATGCTGGTGCTGGTCTGCGTCTATGTCGGCGCGATCTATGGCGGCAGCCGCTCCGCCATCCTGCTGAACATTCCCGGCACGCCGGCCTCCGCGGCCTCGACGCTGGATGGCTTTCCGCTGGCCAAGCAGGGGCTGGCGGGGCGGGCCATGGGTATCTCCACGCTGGGGTCCTGGTGCGGCACGCTGTTCGGCACGCTGATCCTGGCGATGTTCGCGCCGAGCTTCGGCGAATTCGCGCTGCAATTCGGCAGCTACGAGATGTTCTGGGTGGCGCTGTTCGGCATCGTCATCGCCGGCAGCCTCTCGGGCGGCGACCCCCTGAAGGGCTACATCGCCGGCTTCCTCGGCCTGCTGGTGGCGACGATCGGGCAGGAGACCAATCACGCCTATCCCCGCTTCGCCTTCGGCAATTCAGATCTTGCGGGCGGGCTGGGGCTGTTGCCGGTGCTGGTGGGTGTCTTCGGCGTGTCCGAGGTGCTGAACGCCATGCGCGGGCCGGCGGTGCGCGCGGTTTCCGCCAAGGTGGACAGCGTCATCCCGCGCATCCGCGACGTGACGCAGTATTGGCGCACCATCCTGCGCTCCGGCGCGCTCGGCACCTTCATCGGCGCCATGCCGGGACTGGGCGAGGATATCGCCGCCTGGACCAGCTACGCCGCCGCCAAGCGCGCCTCGAAGGAGAAGGAACTGTACGGCAAGGGCAGCGTCGAGGGGCTGATGGCGGCGGAGACGGGCGAAAGCGCCTGCGTGCCTGGCGCCATCATCCCGGTGCTGACGCTGGCCGTGCCCGGCTCCGCCCCGGCGGCGGTGCTGATGGCGGCGATGATGATCCACGGGCTGAACCCGGGGCCGATGCTGGCGATCACCGCGCCGGAATTCATCTACCAGATCGTCGCCATGCTGGTGATCGCGGACATGGTGAAGCTGGTCTATGGGCTGATCCTGGTGAAGCCGCTGCTCTGGGTGCTGCTGATCCCGCGCGCGCGGCTGATGCCCATCGTTTTCGTGCTGTGCACGGTGGGGGCCTTCGCCATCACCTCCCGGCTGTTCGATATCTGGGTGATGCTCGGCGCGGGTCTGGTGGGCTTCATCCTGCGCGAACTGCGCTTTCCGATGGCGCCGCTGGTGCTGGGCATCGTGCTGGGGGACCTGCTGGACAAGAACCTGCTGCGCGGCCTGGTGCTGACCGGCGGCGACATCTCCCCCTTCTTCACCCGGCCGATCAGCATGGCGCTGTGCGTGCTGACTCTGCTGGCGGTGGCCTGGGCGATACCGGGCTTCGTGCCGCGGGTGATGGGGGTGTTCCGGCGCCGGCCTGCTTGAAGCGTGGCTGCTTGATCAGCAGCCTGTGCGGCGCCCTTCGGCGAAATCCAGCAGGCAGGCGGCATAGCGCAGGGTAAAGCGGCCATCGCCGCCGGCGCCATGGCCGTGCAGCCCCTGCGGCCGGTCCAGCAGCAGCAAAGCCCCGGTGCGCGGCGCCAGGCGTGCGAAGGTGGCGGCGCGGCCGGGCGGGTCGGGGGCGTATTCATCACCGTCGAAGGTGGCGACGACAACCCGCGTGGTCGGCGCCTGTGCCGCATTGACGATGCGGGACAGGTCATCCAGCGCCCAGGCGTGCGCCGGGCTGCCGGTGGGGCCGTGGGCGGCGGGGGCGATGGCGATCACGGCATCGGCCCGGCCCGGCGCATCCAGGGCGGACAGCGCATCCCAGGCACCGCGCGACTGCCCGGCGGCCACCACGCGGGCATAGCCACGGGCGCGGAGTGCGGCGAGTGCCAGGCGCATGCGCTCCGCCCCCGCCTCCGTCTCATCCGTCTCCGGGTCCCGGTCCAGGCGCAGCACGTCGTAGCCGGCATTGTTGAAGGCGCGGGCATGTGGCTGCGGTTGGCTGCCGCGGCTATCGGCACCGCCGGCGGCGCGGCCATGCGCCCAGAGATAGGCACCGCGGGCCGCCTGCGCCCCCTGCCACAGGAAGCGCTCATCCGGCACCATCGACCAGCCCGGCCCGCCCGCCAGGGGTGCGGTGGGGGCGACAGGGGCGGGCGCCGCCCCCTCCGGCCAGACCACGGCCAGATCCTGCGCGTAGATGCGGCAGTCACTGCCACCATAGGCGGCACAATTGGCCAGCGCCCGCTGTGTGGTGGCCCCGGCATCATTGTCGATGGCCGCGGCCCAGCCCCAGGCGCCGTTGCGGGCCAGGGCATAGGCCCGAGGCACCGGCTGCATCAGGAATTGGCGGTAATCCGCGCGGCCGCCCTCACCCACATGCGGCACCTGGCTTGGGTCCAGAAGCGCCGGCTGGGCGTGCGCCGGTGCCCCGGCCAAGGCCTGGGGTAGGAGGCTCAGCACGAAGAGGAGAGGAATCTTCAACATACCGTGATTCAATGGAACCAGACCGTACGCGGCCTGTCCAGCGAGAATCATGCCGCGCTCCCTTGCCCCGCGGCGGCAGGACCGGCATGTTCCGCCCCCTTTCCCGGGCGGTGGCGCAAGCTGCCGATCCCGGCCGACCAGGGGACCCCCGATGCGCGTCAAGGACGTGAAGAAGGTCGTGCTCGCCTATTCCGGCGGGCTCGACACCAGCGTGATCCTGAAGTGGTTGCAGACCACCTATAACTGTGAGGTGGTGACCTTCACTGCCGACCTCGGCCAGGGCGAGGAGCTGGGCCCGGCACGCGACAAGGCGCTGCTGCTCGGTATCAAGCCCGAGAACATCTTCGTCGACGACCTGCGCGAGACCTTCGTGAAGGACTTCGTCTTCCCGATGTTCCGCGCCAACGCGCTGTATGAGGGCTGCTACCTGCTCGGCACCTCGATCGCCCGGCCGCTGATCTCCCAGCGCCAGATCGAGATTGCGGAGCAGGTTGGGGCGGATGCCGTGTCACATGGCGCCACCGGCAAGGGCAACGACCAGGTGCGCTTCGAGCTCAGCTATTACGCGCTGAAGCCCGACATCAAGATCATCGCACCCTGGCGCGAATGGGAACTGACCAGCCGCACCGCGCTGATCAGCTTCGCCGAGCAGCACCAGATCCCGATCGCCAAGGACAAGCGCGGCGAAAGCCCGTTCTCGGTCGACGCCAACCTGCTGCATTCCTCTTCGGAGGGGAAAATCCTGGAGGAGCCCTGGGACGCGCCTGATGAGATGGTCTGGCAGCGCACCGTCAGCCCGGTGGACGCGCCGGACAAGGTGACGGAAATCACCATCGAGTTCGAACGCGGCGACGCGGTCGGCATCAATGGCGAACGCATGTCCCCGGCCACGCTGCTGACCAGGCTGAACGCGCTGGGCAAGGAGAACGGCATCGGCCGGCTCGACCTGGTGGAGAACCGCTTCGTCGGCATGAAGTCCCGCGGCTGCTACGAGACGCCGGGCGGCACCATCCTGCACACGGCGCATCGCGCCATGGAATCCATCACGCTGGATCGTGAGGCCTGCCACCTCAAGGACAGCCTGATGCCGCGCTATGCGGAGATCATCTACAACGGCTTCTGGTTCAGCCCGGAGCGTCGGATGCTGCAGGCGCTGATCGATGAAAGCCAGCACAGCGTCAGCGGCACCGTCCGCCTCAAGCTGTACAAGGGCAACACCATCGTTGATGGCCGGAAGTCTCCGAACAGCCTGTATTCGATGAAGCACGTGACTTTCGAGGACGACCAGGGCGCCTACGACCAGTTCGATGCCCAGGGCTTCATCAAGCTTAACGCGCTGCGGCTGCGGCTGGGCGCCATGGCAGGCCGGAAGGGCGGCGCCCTGTAGGGCAACTCGCCCGTCCCGAGGGGGCCGCGCGGATGAGCCAGCAGACGGAGCTGGAAAAGGTGAAGGGCCGCATCCGCGCCCTCGCCGCCAAGACCATCGACCGCGGATGCTCGGAAGCCGAGGCGCTGATCGCGGCCCAAAAGGTGGGCGAACTGCTTGAGGTCTATGGCCTCACCATGTCCGAGGTGGAGCTGCGGCAGGAAGCCTGCCTGCAGCGCCAGGTCACCATCACCGGGCCGCGGTTGCAGGCGGTGGCCATCATCTTCATGGCGGTGATCCGCCTGACCGGCACCCGCGGCTGGACCAATGGCCGCGGCAATCTGGTGCTGTTCGGGCTGGAGCCGGATGTGCTGATGGGCGAGTACCTGCTGCACCTGGTGGCCGGCGCCGTGGACAATGAGGAAGCGGCTTTTCGGGCGAGCGAGCCCTATCGCCGCAGCCGCCAAGCGCCGCAGCAGCGCCTCCGCAGCTTCCGCTATGGCTTTGCCGAGCGCGTTTCCTCCCGGTTGGACGAGATCGCCGAGCACCGGGGGGCGGCGGAGGCCGCGGCGCAGCAGCCTGGCAGCACCGGCACCGCCTTGGTGGTCGCGAAGGAACGGCGGATCGACGACGCCTTCCGCGATCTCGGCATCCGCCTGCGGTCGCGCTCCACCACGCGGCGCGTCTCCGACCGTGGCGCCTATCGGCAGGGGCAGGCTGCGGGCGGGCGGGTCAGCCTGGAACGGCCGGTCGGCGAGGGCGCCGGGCGGCGGGTGCTGCCGCGCGGATGAAAGCGGATGCGCGCCGGGTCTATGCCTGGGAGGATCGGGTGGTCGCGCCACTCGACAAATCCCGCGTGCCCTTCGCGCAGATGCAGGCGATCATCGATCATGTCTGGGCCGCGGAAGGCCTGCGCTGGCCGCCCCGCATCCGCCCCCGCAAGGCCACCCGCGTGACGCTGGCCACCGGCAGCCGCCTGGCGATCGAGGCGCCGGCGGAATTGCCGAGCTGGGTGCTGCTACACGAAATCGCGCATGCGCTGGACGATCGCGACGACGGCAGGCCCGGCGACCATGGCCCGGATTTCGTCGGCCTTTATGTGGGCCTGCTGGTGCGCCATGCGCGGCTGGACCGGGCCATGCTGGCGGCGTCCCTGGCCGCCGCCAGCATCCCCTGGAACCCCGCGGCGCGCCCCGCCTTGCTTACTTCGCCGGCAGACGGACGATGAAGCGGGCGCCCAGGATGGCGCCGCTCGCATCGCGCCGGTTCTCCGCCGCGATCTTGCCGCGCAGCCCCTCGACGATCTGCCGCGAGATCGACAGGCCGAGGCCGGAATGCTGGCCGAACATCTCCCCGGTCGGGCGTTCGCTGTAGAAGCGGTCGAAGATCGATTCCAACTTGGCGTCGGGGATGCCGGGGCCCTGGTCCTCGACGATGAATTCCACCACCTGGCCCGCATTGCGCGCCCGCATCACCACATGCCCGCCCTTCGGGCTGAAGGAGATGGCGTTGCCGATCAGGTTGCGGAACACCTGCACCAGCCGCCCCTCCACGCCGCGCACCACCAGGCCTTCCGTGGGCGCCTCGATCTCCAGCGTCGGGTCCTCCTCATCCCGGGTCGCGGCGTGCAGCTCGCCCAGCGCGCCGAGGATGGGGGCGACATCGACCGGCGTCGCGATGGTGCGCGACAGCTCCGCATCCACCCGTGAACTGTCGGCGATGTCGTTGATCAGCCGGTCCATCCGCACCGCATCGTCGGAAATGATCGCCAGCAGCCGGCGCTGCTTCACCGGGTCCTCGATCCGCCGCAGCGTCTCGATGGCGGACCGCACGCTGGTCAGCGGGTTGCGGAGTTCATGCGCCACATCCGCCGCGAAGCGTTCATTGGCGTCGATCCGCGCCCACAGCGCGCGCGCGGCGGTTTGCAAATCCCGCGCCAGCACGCCGATCTCATCCTCCCGCCGCAGCAGGGGGGCGGGGACGCTGCCGCCGCGGCCCTCACCCTCACGCATTGCGGCGGCGGCGCTGGCGAGTTGCAGGATTGGCGTCGCGATGGTGCGCGACAGATACAGCGACAGCAGCACCGTCAGGATCAGCGCCAGGGAGAACAGCGCCAGGACGGAGACGCGGATATCCAGCAGCCGCGCATCCACCTCCCGCGCCTCCCGCGTCAGCAGCACGATGCCGACGGAGGCGGCGCCGCTGCGGGCGGGCTCGGCGACGGAGACCAGCAGGCGGCCATCCGCGGTGCGGCGGATATAGGGGCGCACGCCGCCTTCCAGCGCCAGGCGCAGCTCCTCCCGCCGATCGGGGCTGCTGGTGCCGCCGAATTCGGGCTGCCAGTCGAAGGACGGCGCGTTGGGGTTCACATCCACCAGCATCTGGTCCTGCGCGCCGCGCGGCAGGATGGTCAGCACGCGTTCATAGATGCCGGCGATGGTGCCGGCGAAGGCGTCACGCGGCTCCGGCGGGGGCAGCGGTTCGGTGACGATGGCGCCGCCGGGGCCTTCGCGCACGCGGCTATCGGCGACCAGCAGGCCGGTATTGTCGAACAGCCGAGCCTGGGTGTTGGGCGATGGCTCCACCAGGCGGCGCAGCAGCGGGCGGGCGGCTTCCGGCACCAGGATGGTGCGGTCGTCCCGCGGGCGGGCGGCGGCCTCGCCGATCGCGGCGGCGTAGATGCGCGCCTGGGTGCGGAGCGACTCGACCTCCGCCGCCAGCAGGCCGTTCTGGTACTGGTCCAGATACAGCAGCGTGGCCGCCAGCAGGGCCGGTGGCAGGGCATTCATCAGCAGGATGCGGCGCAGCAGCGGCGAGAGCCAGCGCCGGCGCCGCTTTTCCGTGACGGGGGGAGGGGAGGCGCCGCCCACATCGGGCATGGGTTTGCGGTTTCCTGGTGCTGCTTGCGGGAAGGTAACGCGGGAGGCTGCACCAAGGCCATGGCGGTTGCGTGGCGGCCGCGAAGGGCCAAGACTTCACCCCAAGAATCCAGGGGGAATGCGATGCTCGGGCTGATGCAGGACTGGCCGCTTCGGATCCACCGGCTGATCGACCACGCCGCCCGCCACCATGGCGGCCGCGCGGTGGTCAGCCGCAGCGTGGAGGGGCCGATCCATCGCACGGATTACGTCACGCTGCGCCGCCGGTCGCTCGCCTTGGCGCAGCGCCTGGTGCGGGAGGGGGTGCAGCCCGGTGACCGCGTGGCGACGCTGGCCTGGAACACCTGGCGCCATATCGAGGCCTGGTACGGCATCACCGGCGCCGGTGCCATCTATCACACGCTGAACCCGCGCCTGTTCCCGGACCAGATCGCCTGGATCCTGAACCACGCCGAAAGCCGGCTGATGTTCCTGGACCTCAGCTTCGTGGCGTTGGCGGAGGGCATCGCGGCGAAGCTGCCCCACATCTCGCGCTACGTCGTGCTGACGGATGCGGCCCACATGCCCGCCACCAGCCTGCCCGGCGCCGTGGACTACGAATCCTGGCTGGCCGAGGCCGATGGCGACTTCGCCTGGCTGCCCGGCGAGGAGAACGCCGCCGCCGGCCTCTGCTACACCTCCGGCACCACCGGCGAGCCGAAGGGCGTGCTGTATTCGCACCGCTCCAACCTGCTGCACGCCCTGGCCGTGGCGGCGCCGGACATGATGGGGCTGTCGGCGATGGACCGGGTGATGCCGGTGGTGCCGATGTTCCACGCCAATGGCTGGTGCCTGCCCTTCGTCGCGCCGCTGACCGGCGCCGGGCTGGTGCTGCCCGGACCGAAGCTGGACGGCGCCTCCCTGCACGGGCTGATGCAGGAGGAAGGCGTCACCTTCACCGCCGCCGTGCCCACCGTCTGGCTCGGTCTGTTGCAGCATATGGAGGCGACGGGCGGCGAGCTTTCGACGCTGAAACGCGTGGTGATCGGCGGCTCCGCCTGCCCGCGCGCGCTGACCGCGGCCTTCGAGCAGCGCGGCATCCATGTGGTGCATGCCTGGGGCATGACCGAGACCAGCCCGATCGGCACCATCTGCGGTGTGAAGCCGGAAGTGGCGGGGCGGGATGCGGAAGGCGTGCTGGATTTGCAGGAAACCCAGGGTTTTCCGCCCTTCACCGTGGATATGCGGATCGTCGGCGATGACGGCGTGGAGAAACCCTGGGACGGGGTGACCTTCGGCAACCTGCAGGTCCGCGGCCCCACCGTGACGCGCGGTTATTTCCGGACCGGCAACGCGCTGACGGAAGATGGCTGGTTCGAGACCGGCGATGTCGCGACCATCGATCCCGCCGGCTACATGCACATCACCGACCGCACCAAGGACGTGATCAAATCCGGCGGCGAGTGGATTTCCTCAATCGCATTGGAGAATCTGGCGATGGGCCACCCGGATGTGGCGGAGGCCGCGGTGGTGGCGGCGCGCCACCCGAAATGGGACGAACGGCCGCTGCTGGTGGTGGTGGCCAAGCCGGGGCGGGAGGTAACGCGGGAGGGGATGGTGGCGCACCTCGCGCCGCATGTCGCGAAATGGTGGCTGCCGGATGATGTCGTGGTGGTGGAGGAAATTCCGCACACCGCCACCGGCAAGATCCTGAAGACGAAGCTGCGGGAGCAGTTCGCGGGGTATTTCGGCGTGCCATAACCCCTGGGCTAACTCTTATCTGGCTTA
>NZ_JBHMFS010000020.1:0-85659 GCF_051433165.1 Falsiroseomonas sp. E2-1-a4
CGCTGGTGCGCCAGGCGCTGGATGAGCGGCTGCAGTTCAACCGGATGCGGGAGGAGTTGGACGTGGCGCGGCGGCTCCAGCTTTCGTCGCTGCCCACCACCTATCCCGAACGCCCCTGCTTCCGCCTGCACGCCGCGATGGTGCCGGCGAAGGAAGTGGGCGGTGACTTCTGCGACCTGTTCATGCTGGACGAACACCGGCTGGTGCTGATGATCGGCGATGCCTCCGGCAAGGGCGTCGGCGCTGCCATCTTCATCGCCATGGCCCGCAGCCTGCTGCGTGCCGCCATGGGCCGCGGCGCCACGCCGGCGGAGGCGCTGGTCCAGGCCAATGACACGCTGGCGGCGGATAACCCAACGCTGATGTTCGCCACCGCCATCGTCGCCGTGCTGGATTGCCGCAGCGGCCTGCTGAGCTACGCCAATGCCGGCCACAACGCACCACGCCGGCGCAGCGCGGATGGGCGGGAGGGGGAATTGCCCGTGGAGGTCGGCATCGCGCTCGGCGTGATGGATGGCATCGACTTCGCCGACCAGACCCTCGTGCTGGAAGCCGGCGACCATGTGCTGATGTTCACCGATGGCGTGACGGAAGCGATGGGCCCGAACGACGCGATGTTCGGCGATGCGCGGCTCGCCGCCATCGTTGCCGATCCGCGCAACGGCGAACCCGCCAGCCTCGTGGACGCCGTGGCCCAAAACGTCGAGGTCTTTGCGGAGACCGAGCCGCAGGCGGATGACATCACCATGGTGGCGCTGCATTGGCGCGGGGCGGATGCGGCACCCGTTCTGCACGCGCGTGAAAAGGAGACGGTCTGATGGACGTGACCACCGAAGTGCATGGGGACGCGCTGATCCATCGTGTCAGCGGCCGCATCGATACCGGGACCGCGGCGGATGCGGAACGCAAGCTGACGGCGGAGGTCCGCCAGGGCCGGCGCGTCGCGATGGACATGACGCAGGTGGCCTATGTCTCCTCCGCCGGGCTGCGCGTGGTACTGATGGCGGCGAAACTGGCCAAGGCCAATCGGGGCGCCGTGTCCCTGTTCGGATTGCAGGCGACCGTACGGGAAGTCTTCGCCATGTCTGGTTTCGACAAGGTGGTGACCATCCGCGACGACGAAGCCTCCGCCCTCGCTGCCGTCGCACCCTGACATGGCCGCGATCCGGCTGCGCTGCGACCGCGCGCCCGCGGCGGTGGAAAGCACGCTCGACGCCATCGAGGCGCATCTGGTGGCCGCCGGGGCGGCGGAGCCGGAGGCGATGCAGTGGCGCCTGGTGGCGGAGGAGATCGTCACCAACATCGCACGCTGTGCCTGGCCCGAGGGCATCGAGGCGCAGTTCCATGTAGAGCTGGCGGCGGAGCCTCGCGCGGCCGGCCTGCATGTCAGCATGACCACGATCGATGATGGTGTGCCCTTCGATCCCACCGCGCAGGCGGCGCCCGATATCGATGCGGAACTGGATGACCGCGCCATCGGGGGCCTGGGCATGTTCCTGGTGCGGGAGATGACGGACGCGCAGCGCTATGACCGCGCGAATGGCGAGAACCGTTTTCGGGTAGAACGGCTGCTGCCGCGTGATTGATGAAGTGCACCACAATGTCTTGCTTCACGAACGCAAGTAGCGGTCCAGTACATCAATCATAAAGGATACCCAGTCAGAATAACGGAAGTCATCCGGTCTGCGCCTGCTTATACCATGAAGCAACGTGCGGCGGGATGCGTCGAAATCGAAGGATCCCTCCCATGACCCCGCCTGACAACAACGTTTGGTCCGATTTGGATGATTCGACGCTGGCCTCCGTCGTCGGCGGCAGCGGCTCAACCGGCGCCACGCCGACCTCCGGCGGTGGCGAGGAGGATGAGGCGGAGTATGGCGCCAGCCTGACCAGCCCGACGATCGTCGGCGGCGGCGCGTCCACCGGGGACCAGGTCTCGACCAGCATCGTGGTGAACGGCGTCACGCTGGAAGCCGGCGCGGGCTGGGGCGCCGCGGCGGGCTATGAAGTCACCCATACCGGCGCCAGCGCCGGGGCGGGCGTGGGCGCCGGCGTGTATGCCACCGGCAGCGTGACGGAAGGGAACGTCACCACCACGGTCACGCTGGAAGCCGGCGCCGGCGCGCAAGTGGTGGCGGAGGTGGGCGTCACCGGCATCAGCGTCGGCGCCTCGGCCGGCATCGGCGGCAGCGTGACGGTGGAGGTCGCGACCGAGCACAATCTGGGCAACGGCACCACCGCGACCACGACCACGACCACCGAAGTGGGCGTGAAGGCCGGCGTCGAGGGCAATGTCTCCTACGGCGCGGAGGGCGTGCAGACGGAGGCCGAGATCATGGCGGGTGCCTATGCCTCCATCACCGTGGAAGCAACGATCGGCGGCGAGGAAGGCTCCGGCACCGCCTCGGTTGGCTATGTCGATCCGGGCTCGGCGGGCGTCGGCGCGGAGGTTGAGGCTGGCTACGAGAATGGCGAGATCACCATCGGCGTGGGCGGTGAGGTTTCGCTGCTGCTGGGTGGCGTGAATGTCGGCGTCAGCGGCACCGTCGATGTGAACGCGGTGGGCGATGCGGGCGCCGAGACGGCGGCGCTGGCCGAGGCGCAGGCGCAGGTGGCGGCGGAAAAGGCCGCGGCGGAGGCGGAGGCTGCGGCGGAGCGCGCCGAGGCGGAAGCGCGTGCGGCGGCGGAGCGCGCCGAGGCGGAAGCGCGTGCGGCCGCCGAACGTGCCGAGGCGGAAGCGCGTGCGGCCGCGGAACGTGCCGCGGCGGAAGCGCGCGCGGCCGCGGAAAAGGCGGCGGCCCAGGCAGCGGCCCAGGCCGCCGCGACCGCGGCGGCGGCCAAGGCCGTGGCGGATAAGGCGGCAGCGGAGGCCAAGGTGGCGGCGGATGCTGCGGCCTCGGCTGCGAAGTCCGCCGGCAATGCCGCGAAGAAGGTGGGCAAGTCCATCAAGAAGAAGTTCAGGTTCTGATCCCCCGCGGTCCGGCCCGCGTGATGCGGCGCCGGACCCGCGACCTGCCCGCTTCGAGAGGGAACATTTCTGCATGACCGCGCCCGCCAGCCCACCGCCCTTCCGCGCCGAGGCGGTCGCCTCCGCCACCTCCGTCACCGTGGTCGAGGATGCGCTGGAGGTGGTGCAGCCGCCGCTGATGGTGCTGTGGTGGGGGCTGGCGGCGCTGGTCATCGGGCTGCTGACCTGGTCCGCCACCACGGATGTGCCGGTGAAGATTGGCGGGCAGGGCATACTTCTGTCCGCCGGTGGGCTGACCGACATCGTGTCCGACACCGAAGGCCGCGTGGTGGAGATGCTGGTGGCGCCAGGTGATAACGTCACCGCCGGCAGCATCGTCGCGGTGGTTGACCAAGCCGAACAGCGCCTGCTGCTGACCGCGGCGGAGGGTGAGCTGCGCGACGCGCAGGCGGCGCGGGCCGAAGTGCTGCGCTTCCAGGAACGCGATGCGGAAGCCGATCGCGCCTGGCGCATGGCGCGGGAGGAGGGGCTGACGCAGACCCTGCGCTCCGCACAGGAACGCCTGCGACTGATGACGGAACGCGAACAGGTGGTGCGCGACCTGGCCGCGCGGTCGCTGGCCACGCGCGACCGCGCGATCGGCGCGCAGGTGGAGCTGTTCACCATCCGCGACCAGATCGAGACGGTCCGCAACGACCATCGCGTGCTCGGCCTGGATGCCGCCATGCGGCAGACCCAGCGGGAGAAGGACCTGATGGTGGCGGATCAGCGCGTCGCCCAGGCGGAACGCCAGGTGACCACGCTGAACGAACGCATCCGCCGCATGGGCGCCATCGTCTCGCCTTTCGACGGGCGGGTGGTGGAGGCCAAGGCGAATACCGGCCAGGTGGTCAGCCGCGGCGGCCCGCTGCTGACTCTGGTGCGCAGCGACGTGCCGGGCGCGGAGGCCGGCGGGCTGGTCGGGCTGATCTATGTCGGCGCGCAGGATGGCAAGAAGCTGCAGCCGGGCATGGCGGTGGAATTGTCGCCCGCCACGGCGCCGCAGCAGGAATATGGCTATCTGGTGGGCCGCGTGGTGCGGGTGGCGGATACGCCGGCTTCCTCCGCCGGCATGTTGCGGACCTTGCAGAACGACGCGCTGGTGACGGAATTCCAGCGCAACCAGCGCACGCTGTTCGAGGTGAACATCGTGATGGAGCGCGACGCGCAGGGCGGGCTGCGCTGGTCCGCCGGGAACGGTCCGCCCTTCACCATCGAGGGCGGCACGCCGGTGGCGATGCAGGCGACGGTGCGGAATGTGCGGATGATCTCGCTCGGCCTGCCGGCGCTGCAACGCTGGCTGGGCGAGGATGTGCGCGTGGCTGCCGCGCCGCCCGCCACCACCGTCGCGGCGCCGCCGCGCGCTGCCATGGCCGAGGCGCGCTAAGGCCATGCGCACGCCGACCATCCTGCAGATCGAGGCGGCGGAATGCGGTGCCGCAGCGCTCGGCATCATCGCCGCGCATCACGGGTTGTGGCTGACGCTGGAGGATCTGCGCGCCCGCTGCGGCGTCTCCCGCGATGCAGCAAGGCGCAGCATATTGCCGCGGCTGCGCGCGAGATGGGTTTTGAGGTGCGCGCCGTACGGGGCGAGCCGGAGGCGCTGGCCAGTGTCGAAGGCCCGGTGATCCTGCATTGGGGCATGGACCATTTCCTGGTGCTGGAAGGGAAGCGTGGCGGAAGCTGGCAGCTCAATGATCCTGCGCGTGGCCGGCGCCGGGTGGATGATCGCGAATTGCGCCGGCAGTTCAGCGGCATCGTGCTGATGCTGAAGCCCGGGCCGGATTTCAGGAAGGGCGGCTCGCCACCCAGCGCCATGCGCGGCCTGGCGGACCGGCTGCGCGGCTGCCGGCGCGCGGTGCTGCTGGCCATCGGTATCAGCGTGATCCTGGCGCTGCCGGGTGTGCTTGGCCCGTCCTTCCGCCAGGTCTTCATGGACCGCATCCTCTCGGCCGGCGTGATTGCCTGGTTGTGGCCGATGGTGCTGGTGATGGTGGGTGTCGGCGCCTTCGCGGCGCTGTGCACCTGGATGCAGAAGACGTTGCAGCACAATCTGGAAACCCGCGTCGCCGTGGCCGGTGGCATCGGCTTCATGGAACGCGTGCTGCGCCTGCCGATGTCCTTCTACGGCCAGCGCGGGCCGGCCAGCATTGCCGATCGCGTCATGCTGAACGACCGGGTCGCGGGTATCGTCGCCGGTGAAATCGGCGGCACCATGCTGGCGCTGATCATGGCGACGATCTACCTGGCGATGTTGCTGCTGTTCGACCTGCGGCTTGGCCTGGTGGCGCTCGCTGCCGCGGCCTCGCTGGCCCTGGCGCTGGTCTTCCTCTCGGCCCGGCTGAAGGAGGATCAGCAGCGCCTGATGAACGAACAGGCGATGGAGGCGGCGGAGGCCAAGCAGGGGCTCCGCATGATCGAAAGCTACCGCGCCAGCGGCAGCGAGGCGCTGCTGTTCGACCGGCTGATGGCACGCCGTGCGCGGGCGTTGAACCTGCGGCAATCGCTG
Organism: Falsiroseomonas sp. E2-1-a4; assembly: GCF_051433165.1. Taxonomy (NCBI): domain Bacteria; kingdom Pseudomonadati; phylum Pseudomonadota; class Alphaproteobacteria; order Acetobacterales; family Roseomonadaceae; genus Falsiroseomonas; species Falsiroseomonas sp. E2-1-a4. The sequence continues at coordinate 5,517 of NZ_JBHMFS010000020.1, forward strand.
ATGCTGGGCCGCACCGCGCTGCGGCACCTGCCGGGGCTGGCCACCGCGGTCGCCGCCGCCACCTCGCTCGCCATTGGTGGTGGGCTGGTGATCGGTGGCGAGATGTCGATCGGCGCGATGGTGGCGTTCCAATTCCTGCTGGCGGTGTTCCTCTCGCCAGTCGGCCGCCTGGTGCAGCTTGGCCCGCGCATGCAGGAAGCCGGCGCCAGCCTGCGCCTGCTGGGCGACACCTTGCAGCACCCGCTGGCCGAGGAGTTCACCAAGCCCCCGGCCGCCCCGCGGCTGATCCGCCGCCTGGATGGACGGATCGAGCTGCGCGACGTCACCTTCGGCCATTCGCGCCGCGCCACGCCGCTGATCTCCGGCGTCTCGCTGGTGGTGGAGCCGGGGGAGCGTGTCGGCATCGTCGGCGCCTCCGGCTCCGGCAAATCCACGCTGTCGCTGCTGGCGGCCGGGTTGCACGAGCCGTGGTCGGGACAGGTGCTGCTGGATGGCAAGCCGTTGCGCGACATCCCCCGCGCCGTGCTGCGCCAGAGCCTTCAGGTGGTGGACCAGACGGCCACGCTGTTCACCGGCACGGTGCGGGACAACATCGCGATGTGGGACCCGACCGTGTCCGAGGAACGGCTGCACGCCGCGGCGCGCGACGCCGTCATCCACGATTTCATCCTGGAGCGGCGGGAGGGCTACGCCTGCCCGATTGCCGGCGGCGGCACCAACCTCTCGGGCGGCCAGCGCGCGCGCATCGAGATTGCGCGCGCCCTGGTGCAGGACCCGCGCATCCTGCTGTTCGACGAGGCGACTGCGGCGCTGGATGACCAGACGGAGGCGGAGCTGCTGTCCAACATCCGCCGGCGTGGCGCGACCATGCTGGTGGTGGCCCACCGCCTGGCGCCGCTGCGCGATTGCGACCGTGTGGTGGTGATGGAGCGTGGCGCGATCGTCGAGATGGGGCCGCCGGCGGAACTCGCGGCACGGCGCGGCGCCTTCGCCACGCTGATGCTGCCGGCCATGGCCGAGATTGGGGCCTGAGATGGACGCCTTCGTACCCTCCGGCCTGCCGGGCCAGCCCGACCCCCACTTCCAGCAGCCGCCGCGCAGCCTGGCGGACTCCGGCGCCTTCTGGCTGCTGGAAGCCGGGGAGGCCGACATCTTCGCAGCCCAGGGCGGGCTGGAGGATCGCGAGCCTGGCCAGGTGCCGCCCGGCCCGCATCTGTTCATCGGCCGCATCGGGCCTGGCACGCTGGTGGTGGGCCACGGGCCGGATCTGGAATGCCTGGTGCTGCGCCCGGCCGCCGGCGCCAGGCTGCGGCGCCTGCCGCAACTTGCGGCGCTAGGCGGGCACCAGGCGCAGGTCGAGGCGATGCAGCTCTGGGCCTCCGCATTGGCCGGCGGAATGGGGGCGCGGCTCTGGCGGCCGTCGAACATCGACAAGGTGGCCCGCCCGGGCCGAAGGCTGCATTTGGCGGAGCGCCAATCCGCCACCGCGCGCGGGCAGGGGGTATGGCTGGAACTGCCGCCGGGCTGCGGCATGCTGCTGGGGCTGGAACCGGTGGGCGGGTTGCTGCCGCTGCCGCCGGAGGGCTGGCTGGTTGCCGGTGGTGACCTGGATGCGCTGGTGCTCAGCGCGCCGCCGCCCTCCCTGATGGCGGCGGCGGTGGAGGGTATCACCGCCTTCACCGATGCCTGCGTCGCCATGCTGCCCAGCCTGCGCAGCCTGGCCGAGATCGACGAAGGCGGAAGGCTCGGCCAGCGCGCGCAGCAGGATGCGGAAGCCGCGCAGCGCACCACGGAACTCGCCGCCGCGCTGCTGCACGCGCCGGCGCCGCAGGTGGCCGCGAAGCCGGTGGAAGCCGGGCCGGCGGAGCCGCTGTTCCAGGCGATGGTCACGGTGGCGAAGGCCGCCCGCATGCGCCCGCGCATCCAGCGCCCGACCCGGCTGCGCGAACAGGATATCGACACGCCGCCGACGATGGACGAGATCGCCCGCGCCTCCGGCCTGCGGCTGCGGCCGGTGGCGTTGCCGGCGGAATGGTGGCGGCGCAACCTCGGCCCGCTGTTGGGCCATCTGGAGGGGGAGCCGGTTGCGCTGCTGCCGCGCAAGGGCGGCTATGTGCTGCAAGGCTTCGGCGTGGCCGCGCAGCCGATGAATGCGGCGCTGGCGGACCGGCTGGAAACCCGCGCCTGGACGATGATCGAGCCGCTTTCGGACCAGCAACTGACGGTGGAGGCGCTGGGCCGATTCGTGCTGCCCAATCGCGGCGATCGCGGGCTGGCACTGGGCGCGGCGCTGCTTGGCGCGTTCCTCGGGCTGGGCATGCCGATCGCCATGTCCTTCGCCACCGGGTCGCTGATTCCGGGCGGCAACCGGATGGGGCTGATGGAGCTGGGCATTGCACTCGCCTGTGTGGGTCTCGCGAACTTCGTGGTGCAGATGGCAGGCGACATCGCCAAGCATCGGCTGACGGCCACCGCGGAAGCGCCGCTGCATGCCGGGCTCTGGGACCGGCTGCTGCGGCTGCCGATGCCGGTGCTTCGGAAATTCACGCCGTCCGAGATATCATCACGGTTGAATGTGGCGCTGTCGCTGCCACTCGGCATGCAGGGGTTTCGTTTGTCCGTGATGGGCTACGGCGCGGCGCTGGCGACCTCCATGGCCATGCTGTTCCTGTACCACCCGATCGCGGCGCTGGTGGCGCTGGGCATCCTGGCGGTGCAGCTCGGCGTCGCGGTGGCCGGCGGCATCCTGAAATCCCGCGTGCAGCAGACCGGGCAGCAATTATCCGGCCAGGCGGACAGCCTGGCGATCGAGGCGGTGGGCGGCATCACCAAGCTGCGCCTGGCCGGCGTGGAACACCGGCTGCTCGGCGCCTGGGCGGAACGCTTCGTCGGCATGCGGCGGACCAAGCTGGTGGAGGAGCATATCGACACCTGGCTCGCCTCCGCCGCCGCCTTCCTGTCCTTCTTCGGCGTCGGGCTGCTGTTCCTGCTGTTCATGTCGGGCGCCAATGCGCCGAACAACGCCGCGGTGGTCGGCTTCCTGATGGCCTTCATGATCGCCAATGGCGCCGCCAACGGGCTGGGCCAGGCCTTCACCGGCTTCTATCCGCTGTATGCGATGCGGAGCTACGCCCTGCCGCTGTTGCAGGCGCAGCCGGAACCGACGGCCGGGCGCATCGACCCGGGCCGGCTGACCGGCGCCATCGCCATGACCAATGTCGCCTTCGGCTATGAGGGCGCGGATTCGCCGCTGTTCTCCGGCCTGAACCTGTCCATCGAGCCGGGCGAGTTCGTCGCCATCGTCGGGCGCTCCGGCTGCGGCAAGTCCACGCTGGTGCGGCTGCTGCTGGGGTTGGAACGCGCGCGCTTCGGCAGCGTGACCTTCGACCGGCAGGACCTGGTCTCGCTCGACCTTGGCCTGCTGCGGCGGCGTATCGGCACCGTGCTGCAAGGCGCGCAACTGCCGCCAGGCGCGCTGCTGGACGTGCTGCGCGGCTTCAGCGAAGCGACGGAGGCGCAGATCTGGCAGGCGCTGGCGGCGGCGGCCATCGCGGATGATGTGCGCGCCATGCCGCTCGGCCTGCGCACGCCGATTGCCGATGCGGCGCATGTGCTCTCGGGCGGCCAGGTGCAGCGGCTGCTGCTGGCGCGCGCACTGGTGAACAAGCCGGACGTGCTGATCCTGGACGAGGCGACCAGCGCGCTGGACCCGGCGACCCAGGCGGTGACGACGCGCACCCTGGCATCCCTGACCTGCACGCGCATCGTCATCGCGCATCGGCTGGAGACGATCCGCGGCGCCGACCGCATCCTGGTGATCGAACGCGGCAAGGTGGCGCATTCCGGCAGTTTCGCGGAGCTGGTGGCGCGCGGCATCCTGGATGGCGGGGCGGAATTACAGGCGGCGTAGGAGGCCAGGTCCCCCGGCTATTCACCGGGGGCTGATTTCCGTGGCGGCGCGGGATGCTCTATGGCGGCTGGCGCTTCATATCGGGCACCGTGCCAGACGCCTCCCACACGTCCCCCAGAACCTTGCCACGATTCCACGCCACGCCCCGCGTGCCGGTCCGGCGCGACCCGGCGCTGCTGCCGGCCGGCGGGGGCGAGTCCTTTGGTCGGCTGCTGCCGCGAGGTTCGGGGCGGCGGCGATGGATCCTGGCCTGGCTGCTGGCTTCCTTGCTGCTGCACGGGCTGCTGGCGCTGTATTTCATCGCCCGCCCGCGCCAGGTGCAGGACCTGCCGCCGCCGGCGGTCGAGGTGGTGTTCGAGGGCGGGGGCGCCTTGCGGCCGGCTGCGGAGCCGCCCCCTGGTATCGCGGGCCCGCCAACCCCCCCGCCAGCGCCGCCCCAGCCGGCCCCGGCGCCACCGTCGGCCGCGCCCGCCCCGCCCCAGGCTGCCCCCGCACCGCCCCCGGCCGCGCCTGCGCCGCCCCCGGCCGCACCGGCACCGGCCGCACCGGCACCGCGTCAGGTAGCGCCTGCGCCACCGCCCCCGGCAGCGCCCGCCCCGCCTCCGGCCGCGCCTGCGCCCGCCCCGGCCGCGCCTGCGCCACCCCCGATCGCACCCGGGCCCGCCCCAGTCGCGCCTGCGCCACCCCCGGCCATACCTGCGCCAGCCCCGGTCGCGCCGGCACCGCCCCAGGTCGCGCCCGCCCCGCCTCAGACGGCCCCCGCCGCGCCCGCGCCCACCCCGCCTGCCGAGTCCCGGGACCCGCCCGTATCGGATGATCCGCCACCGCCACCACCACCCCCTGCGCCGCCGCCACCCCGCCGCGCCGCGCCATCGCTGCCGCCCGGGGTGATCTGGGCGCCGGGCGGGGTGCAGCTCGGCCAGCCGGCGCGGCCCGCCGCCCCTTCGGGCCGCCCTGTGGCGCGCGGCCTCGACCTCAGCTTCGATCCGCGCATGGTGGAAGGGGAGGCCAGCGCGGATGCCAATCTGCGCGTCACCGGCGCCCAGGTCGGCGCCGATTGGCGCGCCGCCTTCCGCCGCTGGCTGGACCAGAACATCAGCTACCCGATGGGCGCGTTGCGGGAGGGTGAGTCGGGCACCGTGCGCGTCCGCGTCATCGCCGGGCCGGATGGGCGGGTGCGCAGCGTGCGGCTGACCGGCCCTTCCGGCTCGCCCTCGCTGAATTTCGGCACCACCTTTCCGTTCAGCGGCGCGCAACTGCCGGCCTTCCCGCCGCCGGCCGGCCCGGAGGGCGTGACCATCGACCTGACGGTGAACTACATCCTGATCCGGCGCTGAAACCCGCCGCCGGTGGCGCGACAGGCCGGGCGGGCTGCGGCATAGTTGTGCGGCGCAGCGCAGGATCCGCCATGTCCCCCTTCGTCCCCGGCACCGACATCCATATCGAGGGTCGCCCCGGCGGCCCGCTTTCCGGGCTGCGCTTCGCGGCCAAGGATCTGTTCGACATCGCCGGCCACCCGACCGGCGGCGGCAATCCCGATTGGGCGCGGCAGAACCCGGTGCCCGCACGCCATGCCTGGGCAGTGCAGACGCTGCTGGATGCCGGCGCCACGCTGATCGGCAAGACCATCACGGATGAGGTCTCGCTGGGCATTTTGGGCGAGAACCCTTTTGACGGCACGCCCACAAACCCCGCCGCGCCGGGCCATGTGCCGGGCGGGTCCTCCTCCGGCTCCGCCAGCGCCGTGGCGCAGGAGCTTTGCGAGGTGGCGCTGGGCACGGATACCGGCGGCTCCGTCCGCGTGCCGGCCAGCTTCTGCGGGCTCTACGGCATTCGCCCGACGCATGGCCGGATGAACTTGGCCGGCATGCTGCCGCAGGCGCCAAGCTCCGACACCACCGGCTGGTTCGCCCGCGACGCCGCCACCTTCGCCCGCGTGTCCGAGGTGCTGCTTCAGGACAAGGTGGCGGAGACGCCGCCCACCCGGCTGATCATCGCCGTCGATGCCTTCGGCTTCGCTGAGGCCGAGACTGCGGCGGCGCTGGCGCCCATGCTGGACCGATTGAAGAAAATCATCCCCGATTGGCGGGAGGAGGTGCTGGCCCCGCCCGGCCTGGTCGCCTGGGGCCGCGCCCAGCGCACGCTGCAACCGGTGGAGGCGTGGGAGACTTTTCGGGCATGGATCGAGCGCGACAATCCGCGCTTCGCCTTCTCCGTCGCCCGCGGCCTGGTGATGGGCGCCGCGACGCCGGAGGCCGAGCGCGGCTGGGCGGCGCCGACGCGGCAGGAGGTGCGCGGCCGGTTGCGCCACCTGCTGCCGCCCGGCACGGTGCTGGCCATGCCGACCACGCCCTTCCCGGCGCCCAAGGCCGGGCTGCCGCTGCCGGCGCTGAACCCGATCCGCGACCAGATCCTGAGCCTCTGCGCCGTGGGTGGCTTGGCGGGGCATCCGCAGGTCAGCCTGCCGGGCGCGACGGTGGCGGGGCGGCCGGTGGGCCTCTCGCTGATCGCGGCGCGGGGCGCGGACACCTTGCTGCTGCGTGCGGCGCTTGAGATGGAGAAAGCCTGATGGATGTGAATATCCCGGAAGTCGTCGCGGAAATCCGCGTGCTGTTCGACCGCTACGAACAGGCCCTGATCGACAAAGATGTCGATGTGCTGGACGCCACCTTCTGGCAGTCGCCGCATACCATCCGCTACGCCATCCATGAAAATGGCTATGGCTTCGACGAAATCCACGCGCATCGGGTGCGCCGCCCGCCGGGGCCCGGCATCAAGCTGGCGACGCGCCGGCTGGTGATCACCACGCTGGGCTGGGATTTCGCCACCGTGAACTTGGAATTCGACATGCGCGGACGGGACATGCCGGGGCGGCAGAGCCAGACCTGGGTGCGGCTTCCGGATGTCGGCTGGAAGGTTGTGTCCGCGCATGTCTCCGTGACGGAAGCCTCCCCCGCCTACTGAACCGGCGCCTATTGATCGGCGAGGAAGCCCAGCACCTCGGCGGCCAGCAACTCCGGCGTCTGGATCGCCATGAAGTGGCCGCTCTCCACCACGCGGAAGGTCGCGCCCGCGATGGAATCGGCGACGGGGGCGACGCGGTCGGGCGGGCGGGTGTGGTCGTGGATGCCGGCCAGCACCAGCACGGGGCAGGCGATGCTGGCCAGGTCGGCGGCCATGTCGAGCCCCGCCAGCATCCGCATCGTCGCCGCCCAGCCGCCGGCATCAGCGCCCAGGCGCTGGGCGCGGGTGGCGGCGAAGCGGGCGGCATCGCGGCGCAGAACCTTCGGATAGGCCTGGTCCAGCCCGGCATCGACCACGGCGCGCGTGCCCTGCCGCTCCACCAGCGCCGCGCGCTCCAGCGTGGCGGCGCGGGCGGCTTCCGGCAGGCCGGTGGCGGGGGAGGTGACAATGGCGGCCCGCACCCGGCCGGGATGCGCCGCGGCCAAATGCAGGGCGACTGCGCCGCCCACCGCCGTGCCCATCACCACCACCGGATCGGTCAGGCCGAGCGCATCCAGCAGCGCCACCGCGTCATTGCCGGATTGCGCCAGCGTCATCGGCCCGGGCGGCTTTTCGGACAGGCCGGCATTGCGCTGGTCGTGGCGCAGCACCCGGAAATGCGGGTGCAGCAGGGGCAGCACCCGGTCCCAGCTTTCCAGGCAGCCGCCCATCTCATGCAGCAGCAGCAGCACCTGTTGGCCCTCGCCCGAAATTTCGTAGCGCAGGGCGATGTCGGGGGTGGCGATCCAGGGCATCAGAGGTCTCCGTCCAGATCGATCGACCAGGCATCCGGCACCAGGCGGTAGCCGGCGCCGTCGCGGGCCAGATGCGCGAAGGCGGGGAAGTGCAGGTGCATGCCGGCAATCGCCTGCCGGTCCGCGGCCACCTGGTCGAAGATGCGGCGGCGGGTGGCTGCGGCCTGGCCAGGGTCCACATCCACCGCCATCGTCGCCTCCGGCCGCGGCACCTGCACCTCCGGCACATGCACGATATCGCCCCAGATCAGCAGGGATGTTTGCCCGGAGGTGACCACAAATCCGGTATGGCCGGGGGTGTGGCCGGGCAGGGGGAGGGCGGTGACGCCCGGAAAGACCTCGCCGCCGGTAAACAGGCTGGTGCAGCTGGCATAGGCGGCCAGCCGGGTGCGGGCGCCATGGAAGAAGGCGGCGCGGCGGGACGGGTCCTCGCGTTCCATCGCGGCATCGTCGTGCCAATGGGCGTGCTCGGCCTCGTGCAGGTGCAGGGTAGCGTTGGGGAACAACGCGGCACCGTCGGCACCGGTCAGCCCGCCGAAATGGTCGGGGTGCAGATGCGTCATCAGCACCGTGTCGATCGCGCCCGGCGCCACCCCGGCGGCGGCGAGGTTCGCCGCCAGACGCCCGGTGGTCGGTTTGATCGGGCCGCAGCCGGTATCGACCAGCGCGATCCGTCCGCCGCTGCGCATCAGGAAGGCGTTCACGGCGGTGCGCCGCGGCACCGGGCGGAAGGCGGCGTGCAGCAGGGCGGCAGCCTGCTCCGTCGCGATGCCGGCCATGGTGGAAAGCGGCGCGTCCTGGTGGCCGTCATTCAGGGCGGTGACCAGGATGTCCCCCACCCGCCGGTGGCAGAATCCCGCCGCCTGCTGAATTGTCGCATCCGCCATGCATATCGCTCCCGCCACCGCGCCCAGCATCACCCGAAGCGCGGCGGAGGCAAGGGCGCGCGTCGTAGGGCAAGAATCCTGCGTGGCGGCCAGGCTGATTGGAACAAGTGCGGCCCCGTTCCGGGGTTCGGCCGAATCATGCGCGCCACTGCGCGGGCCGGGAACTGGCCGCCGATTGAACGGCCTCGGGCCTTGGGATAAGTCACGGCACCCCTTCTGGGGGCGGGCATGGAGTGTTGTCGTTGGACAAGTCGAAAAGCGTGCGGATCGGCCCGGTCACCCTGGGCAACCACCTGCCGATCGCGCTGATCGCCGGCCCCTGCCAGATGGAAAGCCGCGCCCATGCGCTGGAGACAGCCACGGCGCTGAAGGAGATCTGCGGCCGGCTCGGCATCGGGCTGATCTACAAATCCTCCTTCGACAAGGCCAACCGCACCTCCGCCAGCGCCGCGCGCGGCCTCGGCATGGCTGCCGCGCTGCCGGTGTTCGCCGAAATCCGCGAAAGCCTTGGCCTGCCGGTGCTGACCGATGTGCATGACGCCGCCCAATGCGCCCCGGTGGCGGAGGCGGTGGATGTGCTGCAGATTCCGGCCTTCCTCTGCCGGCAGACCGACCTGCTGCTGGCGGCCGCCGCGACGGGGCGGGCGGTGAACGTCAAGAAGGGCCAGTTCCTGGCGCCTTGGGACATGAAGAATGTCGCCGCCAAGCTGACCGGTGCCGGCAACCCGAATGTCCTGCTGACGGAACGCGGCGCGTCCTTCGGCTACAACACCCTGGTTTCCGACATGCGGTCGCTGCCGATCATGGCGCGCGACACCGGCCTGCCGGTGATCTTCGATGCCACCCATTCCGTGCAGCAGCCGGGCGGGCAGGGCACGTCCTCCGGCGGCCAGCGCGAATTCGTCGAAACCCTGGCCCGCGCCGCCTGCGCCGTCGGCGTCGCCGGCCTGTTCATCGAGACGCATGAGGACCCGGACAACGCCCCCTCCGACGGCCCCAACATGGTGCCGCTCGCGCAGTTCGAGGCGCTGATCCGGCGCCTGATGCAGATCGACGCGCTGGTGAAGGGCTTCGGCGCTTGAAGCCGATCGTCGTGATCCCGGCACGCATGGCGGCCACCCGCCTGCCGGGCAAGCCGATGGCGGATATCCTCGGCCAACCGATGATCGTGCATGTCTGGCGCCGGGCGATGGAGGCCGAAATCGGCCCCGTGCTGGTGGCGACCGACAGCGCGGAGGTGGCGGAGGCAATCCGTGCCGCCGGCGGCCGGGTGCAGATGACGCGCGATGACCACCCCTCCGGCACCGACCGGATCGCGGAGGCGCTGGCGGCGGTAGATCCGGAGGGTCTGCATGATGTGGTGGTGAATGTGCAGGGCGATCTGCCGACCATCGCGCCCGCCGCCATCCGCGCGTCGCTCGGCCCGCTGGCCGACCAGGCGGTGGATGCCGCCACGCTGGTGGCGCAGATCCACCGGGCGGAGGAGCGCGTGTCGCCCTCCGTGGTGAAGATGGTGGGCAGCGAGATCGCGCCCGGCCGCTTCCGCTGCCTGTACTTCACGCGTGCCACCGCACCGACCGGGGAGGGGCCGCTCTGGCACCATATCGGCCTCTATGCGTGGCGGCGCGGCCCGATGCAGCGCATGGTGGCGCTGCCGCCCTCGCCGCTGGAATTGCGGGAAAAGCTGGAACAGCTTCGCGCGCTGGAGGCCGGCATGCGGATCGACGCGGTGGTGGTGGACGACGTGCCGCTTGGCGTCGATACGCCGGAAGACCTTTGGCGCGCCCGCGACATGCTGACAGGAGCGGCGTGATGGATGGTCTTGCAGGCAGGCCGGATGACGAAGCCCGGCGCCGCGCCACGCTGCGCCGGACCGTGGCGCTGGAGGCCGAGGGCCTGGTGGCGCTGGATGCCGCGATGGAGGGCGAGCTCGGCGACCGCGTGCTGGCGGTGGTGGAGCTGATCCTGCGCGGCAGCGGGCGTGTGATGGTCACCGGCATGGGCAAATCCGGCCATATCGGCCGCAAGATCACCGCGACGCTGGCCTCCACCGGCACGCCATCCCATTTCGTGCATCCGGCCGAGGCGAGCCATGGCGACCTGGGCATGATCCGGCCGGAGGATACCGTGCTGGCCCTGTCCTGGTCCGGGGAGGCGCCGGAACTGGCCGATATCATCAGCTACACCCGCCGCTTCGACGTGCCGCTGATCGCCATTACCTCCCGCGACAGCAGCGCCCTGGGTTCCGCGGCGGATCATTGCCTGACGCTGCCGCGCATGCCGGAGGCCTGCCCGAACGGCCTGGCGCCCACCACCTCCACCGCCATGCAACTCGCCATGGGCGATGCGCTGGCGATGTGCCTGCTGGAGGCGCGCGGCTTCTCCCCAGCCGATTTCCGCGAATTCCACCCGGGCGGCAAGCTCGGTGCGCGGCTGAAGCGGGCGCGGGACCTGATGCATGCGGCGGGCGAAGTGCCGTTGGTGACGGAACAGGCAATGCTGGCCGAGGCGATCGTGCAGATGACCTCGCGCCGTTTCGGCGTGACCGGCATCGTCGATTCCACAGGCCGGATCATTGGCATCCTGACCGATGGCGATCTGCGCCGCGCCTTCCAGCGCGGCTTCGTCAACGGCCCGGTGGCGGAGGCGATGAACCGCCGACCGCTGACCGTGCCGCCGGACACGCTGGCGCCGGACCTGCTGGGAATTATGAACGAGCGCAACATCACCAGCATCTTCGTGGTGGATGAGGCGGGCGTGCCGGTCGGCATTGTCCACCTGCACGACCTGCTGCGCACCGGCATCGTCTGACACCACCCAAAAGCCCTCTCCCCCCGCTTTTGGGGGGTTGGGTGAGGGGGGCGGGCAACAACGGCGGGGCTCTCCCCGCCGGCGCCGCCCGCGCTTCAGCCGCCGATCGCCAGCGCCTCCGCCACCCTGCGCGCGAAGGCCACCGGATCCCGCGGCGTGTCGCCATCCTGCACCCGGGCCAGATCCAGCAGCAGGCCGGCGCTGTCCGCAAGATCGGTATCCGTCGCCGCCTGCTCCGCCAGGCGGCGGATCAGCGCGTGGCGGGGGTTCACCTCCAGCACTGGCAAGCCACCGGGGAAGCCACGGCCGGCGCGGCGCATCAGACGCTGCATCTGGAGGTCCGGCCCCATCTCGCCGGCAGCCAGCACCACGGCAGAGTCCACCAGCCGGTCCGTGCCGCGCACATCCGCCACATGCTCCTTCAGCGCATCCTTCAGCAGCGGCAGCAGGCGCGCGAGGTCCGCGGCCTCCCCTTCCTGGGCGGCACCTTCCACCGCGGACAGGTCGATGCTGCCCTGGGTGATGCTGCGGATCGGCTTGTCCTCGAACTTCTCGAGGCGTTCCGGCCAGAAGGCGTCGATCTGGTCGGTCAGCAGCAGCACCTCCACCCCCTTGGCCCGGAAACCTTCGAGCTGCGGGGATTTGGCCAGCGCCTCGGCATTGTCGCCGAGCAGGACATAGATGGCCTCCTGCCCCGGCTTCATCCGCGCCACATAGTCGGGCAGGGAGGTCCAGCCCTCCACCGCGGAGGACCGGAAGCGCAGCAGCGGGGCGAGGTCCTTGCGGTGCTCGGCATCCTCCCAGACGCCTTCCTTCACCACCGGGCCGAAATTCTCCCAGAAGCCGGCGAAGGACTCAGCATCCTTGGCCTTGGTCTTCAGTTCCGACAGCACCCGGCTGGTGACGGCGCGGCGGATGCGGGCCAGCACCGGGGTGGCCTGCAGCATTTCGCGGGAGACGTTGAGCGGCAGGTCTTCCGTATCCACCACGCCCTGCACGAAGCGCAGCCAGGGCGGCAGCAGCGCCGCCTCATCGGTGATGAACATGCGGCGGACATGCAGGCGCACGCGGCTTTCGCGCTCCCCCTCCACCGCCTGGAAGGGCTTCATGCCGGGGATGAACAGCAGCGCGGTGAAATCCAGCGCGCCCTCGGCCCGCCAATGCAGGGTGGACCAGGGCTTGTCGAAGATGTTGCCGAGGTGGCGGTAGAACTCGGTGGTCTGTTCCTCCGTCACCTCGGATTTGGACTTGCGCCACAGCGCGGTGCCTTCATTCGCCGGCTCATCCACACCGTCCTTGGCCACGGTGATGGGGATGGTGATGTGGTCGGCCCATTTGCGGATGATGGTCTGCAGCCGGATCGGCTCCAGGAACTCCTCCGCATCCGGCTTCATGTGCAGCACGATGTCCGTGCCGGCTTCCTCCCGCGTCGCGGGCGCCAGGGTGTAGTCGCCGGCGCCGGTGCTGGCCCAGAGCCAGGCTTCCTCGCCCCCGGCGCGGCGGGAGGTGACCTCCACCCGTTCCGCCACCATGAAGGCGGAGTAGAAGCCGACGCCGAACTGGCCGATCAGGCTGGGCTTGTCCGCCGCCGGCGCATCTGCCAGCGTCTTGGCGAAGGCCGCCGTGCCGGAGCGCGCGATGGTGCCGAGGTGCTGCACCAGGTCGGCCTTGGCCATGCCGATGCCGGAATCGGAGATGGTCAGCGTCCGCGCCGCCTTGTCCGGCACGATCCGCAGCTTCGCGCCCTCGGGGGCCATCAGTGCGGGGTCGGTCAGCGCCTCGAACCGTCGGCGATCGGTGGCGTCGGCGGCATTGGCCACCAGTTCGCGAAGGAAGATCTCGCGGTCGGAGTACAGCGCGTGGACGACCAGATCGAGCAGGCGGCCGACCTCGGCGCCGAATTCATGCCGCTCCACGGTATCGCTCATCGGACAGGTCCTCAGTTGGTTTGCGCGGCGCGCGATATGCGAGGTGGCGGCGCGCTTTTCAACTGTGCGCTCTACAGGTTCCGCGCCCAGGCGAGGAAGACCAGGAAGCCCGCCACGCCGAGCACCGCATGGCTGGCCAGCAACAGGGTGGCGCCCGAACGGCGGCGCCGCGCGATGCGGCCGGCGGACCAGCCGGCGGCGAGCGACACCGCCAGCATCCCCAGCGGCACCAGGCCGGGCGGGCTGGCACCGGCCGGGCCGCCCGAGACCAGCAACGCAACCGCGGCAGTGGCACCGAGCGCCAGCACCAGGTGCGTGGTCACCAGCCAGGGCCGGCGGGCGCGTTGCAGGAACAGCAGCCCCACCGCCACACCGGCCGCGAGCGTCAACACCAGCAGCAGGATGGCGAGTGCCGGCGTCATGGCCGGATGCGCCCCACCACAACCAGCATTTCGCCGTCCCGCCGCAGCACCACGCCCTCGCCCGAGGCCGGGAAGATGCCGGTCAGCGCGGTGATGTTCACCTGATGCGTCGCGACGAACAGCGCCCCGTGCCCGTCCCAGGCCAATAAAAGCCGCCGCGCCGCCACCGTGCGGGATTCCGCCTCCTGCCGCGCACCGAAGAAGGAATTGAAGGCGGGCTCCACCCGCATCTGATCCGGGAAGGCCAGTTCGGCCGTGTCCACGGCGCGGCACCAGGCGGAGGCCAGCACCGCCCCCACCGCGATGCCCCGGTCGCGAAAGGCGGCGCCGATGCGCCTGGCCTGGGCGCGGCCCTCATCATCCAGATTGCGCTGCGTGCTGCAGTCGCCGAGCCGCATGCCCGGCGGGTCCCCGCCACCGGGGGCGATGGCATGGCGAAACAGCACGATCGCGCCTTCCGTCAGGGCCTGCCAGGCGGCATCCGCAGGCTGGGCCAAGGCGGGCCTGCCGGCGATCAGCAACAGTGCCGCCAGGGTGGTGCGACGGGGGCTGAGACTTCGCATCATTCCAGAAATCGTGCGGCCCGCGCGAATGTAAAGCGGTGAGTTGACGCACCCCCGGCGCTGCTGTTCCCATCATGCCGTGCCGCGGCACCGGGAAGGAAACCACCATGAACCATGTCAGCCCCGCCAATCCGACGGGCGCCAAGGGCCCGCGCTACAAGCACAGCGCGGAGGCCGGCGCCCCCTATCGCAGCATCACGGTGGAAAAGCTGACGCCGGTGATCGGCGCCGAGATCGGCGGCGTCGATATCGGCAACCCGACCGAGGCGCAGATGCAGGAAATTCACCGGGCGCTCGCCGAGAATCTGGTGATCTTCTTCCGCGACCAGACCCTGACCGCCGAACAGCACCTGTCCTTCGGCCAGCAATTCGGCGAGCTGCACATCCACCCCGCCGCCCCCACGGAGGGCCACCCCGCCCTGATGATCATCAAGGCCGATCGCGACAGCCCGCGCGCCAATGGCGAATTCTGGCATTCCGACGTGTCCTGCGACGAGGAGCCGCCGATGGGCAGCATCCTCTACATCAAGCAGTCGCCGGAGGTCGGTGGCGATACGCTGTTCGCCAATATGTATGCCGCTTATGACGCGCTGTCGGATCGCATGAAGACCTACCTGGAGGGCCTGACCGCCCTGCATGACGGGGAGGATGTCTATCGTGGCACCTATGCCAATCTCGGCGTGCAGGACAAACCCGTCTATCCGCGCGCGGTGCATCCGGTGATCCGCACCCATCCCGTCACCGGCCGGCGCGCGCTGTTCGTCAACAAGGGCTTCACCCGCCGCATCCTGGACATTCCGGCGGATGAGAGCACCGGCATCCTGGCCTATCTGTTCGAGCACAGCGCCAACCCGCTATTCCAGTGCCGCTTCCGCTGGCGGACCAATTCCGTGGCCTTCTGGGACAATCGATGCGCCCAGCACCGCGCGATGTGGGACTACTGGCCGGCGACCCGCTACGGCAATCGCGTGACCATCCAGGGCGACCGCCCAGTCTAGTCGGGCCCGTTTGACCCGTTGGACGGTTCGGGTTGAAGTTTCGTCCGGACGAGGGAGACGCGACAATGGCGAAGCGGGGCATGCAGTTCGGGATCTTCCTGGCACCCTTCCACCGGCTGGGGGACAACCCCACACTGGCCATCTCCCGCGATATCGAGATGATCGAGCTGCTCGACCGGCTCGGCTATGACGAGGCCTGGATCGGGGAACATCATTCGGCGGGGTGGGAGACCATTGCCTCGCCCGAGCTGATCATCGCCGCGGCGGCGGAACGCACCAAGACCATCCGCCTCGGCTCCGGCGTCACCAGCCTGCCCTATCACCACCCCTTCCTCGTCGCACAGCGCTTCGTGCAGTTGGACCACATGACGCGCGGGCGGGTGATGCTGGGTTGCGGGCCAGGTGCGCTGGTCTCGGACGCTTATATGCTCGGCATCGAACCTTCGACGCAGCGGCGCCGGATGGATGAGTCGCTGGAGGCCATCATGGCACTGCTGGCCTGCGATGGGCCGGTGACGCGCAAGACCGACTGGTTCGAGATGCATGAGGCGCGGCTGCACCTGAAGCCCTACAGCGATCCGCATTTCCCCATCGCGGTGGCCAGTACGCTGACGCCCGCGGGGCCGGCCGTGGCGGGCAAGCATGGCGTCGGCATCCTCTCGCTTGGCGCCGGCATGCCGGGCGGGCCTTCCGCGCTGCCCGGCCAATGGAAGATCGCGGAGGATGCGGCGGCCGCGCATGGCAAGACCATCAGCCGCCGCGACTGGCGCATGGTGATGAACGTGCATGTGGCGGAAACCGACGAACAGGCGCTGGCCGATGTGCGGGTGGGCGAACGGCTGGAGACGGTGACCTATTTCGAGGATGCGCTCGGCCGCCCGCCCGGAAGGTCGCAGGACCCGCTGACGGATGGCGTGCAGGCCGGCACCACCCTGGTCGGATCGCCGGAGACGGTGGCGCGCGGCATCGAGAACCTGGTGGAGAAAAGCGAGGGCGGCTTCGGCGGCTTCCTGTTCCGCGCGCATGACTGGGCCAATCGCGAACAGACCTGGCGCAGCTACGAGCTGTTCGCCCGCTGGGTGATGCCGCGCTTCCAGCAATCGCTGGAGACGGTGCGCGGATCCCACGAATGGGCGGTGGCCAACCGCAAGACCATCTTCAGCCCGAATGTGGAGGCGCTGCGGAAGGCCTTCACCGATGCGGGCAAGCCGGTGCCGGAGGCCTTCGCCGCCAGGGCCTCCGGCGCGCGGGACGTTTAGCTCAGCCCCTCGCAGAAGCGGTGGATGCGGATGCACGCATCCTCCAGCAGCGCATCGGCCGCGGCGAAGCTGATGCGGAAATGGCCGGGGAACATGAAGGCGGCGCCGTTCACCGTGGCGACGCCCTGTTCCGTCAGCAGCGCGAAGACGAAGTCCCAGTCATTGGTGATCTTCGTGCCGGCCGCCGTGGTCATCCCGAGGCAGGCGGTCATGTCCGGAAAGGCATAGAAGGCACCCTCCGGCAGGTGGCAGCGGAGATGCGGCGTGGCGTTGAGGGATGCGACCACGCGGTTGCGCCGCGCCTCGTACACCTGACGCATCGCCTCCGTCGCATCCTGCGGGCCTTCCAGCGCGGCCACCGCGGCGGCCTGCGCGATGGAGCAGGTGTTGGAGGTGGATTGCCCCTGCAGCTTGTCCATCGCCTTGATCAGATGCCGCGGGGCGCCGCCGAAGCCGATGCGCCAGCCGGTCATCGCGTAGGATTTGGAACAGCCGTTCATCGTCAGCGTGCGGTCCCGCAGGCGCGGTTCCACCTGCGCGAAGGTGGCGAAGCGGCGCCCGTCGAAGACAAGCTTTTCGTAGATGTCATCTGTCAGGATATGAACCTGCGGATACCGCAGCAGCACGTCGCACAGCCCGCGCAGCTCTTCCGCCGAATAGGTCGCGCCGGTCGGGTTGGACGGCGTGTTGACGATCAGCCACTTGGTCTTTGGCGTGATCGCGGCTTCCAGTTGCTCCGGCGTCAGCTTGAAACCCTGATTCGGGCCGCAGGGCAGCAGCACCGGCGTGCCATCGGCCAGCCCCACGATATCCGGGTAGGACACCCAGCAGGGGGTGGGGATGATGACCTCGTCGCCCGCATTGATGGTCGCGATCAGCGCGTCATAGATCACCTGCTTGCCGCCGGTGCCAACCAGGATCTCATCCGGCGCGTAGTCCAGCCCGTTGTCGCGCTTGAATTTCGTGGCCACGGCGCGGCGCAAAGCGAGTGTGCCGGAGATATCCGTGTAGCGCGTCTGGTTGGCGCGGATGGCGGCGATCGCCGCATCCTTGATGTGTTCCGGCGTGTCGAAATCCGGCTCGCCGGAGGAGATCGCCAGCACATCCTTCCCCTCCGCCTTCAGCGCCTGCGCGCGCTGACGCATGGCGGTGGTCTGGGAAGGGGAAATGCGGTTAAGGCGATCCGCGATGACGTCACTCATGATCTGTCCTCAGCGTGCCAGGTTCAGCCGGGCGCGCGATACGATGTCCTTGAATTTTGCAAACTCACCGGCAATGAAGGCGCCGGTGGATTGAGGCGTGCTGTCGCTGACCGCATCGATGCCGGCACTGGCGAGGCGCGCCTTCACATCCTCCATCGCCAGCACCTGGTTCGCCGCGGCGTTCAAGCGCGTGACGATAGCGGGCGGCATGCCCTTCGGGCCGAGCATCACGTTCCAGGTGCTGGCCGCAAAACCCGCCACGCCGGTTTCCTGCATGGTCGGCACATCCGGGAACAGCGGATGCCGCGTGGGCGTGCCCATGCCGATGATGCGGAACAGCCCGTCGCGCGCCGCGGCCGCCATCGAACCGAGCGGTTCCCAGCCATACTGCACCTCGCCCTTGGTCAGCGCCTCCACCAGCGGGGCGCCGCCACGATAGGGAATGTGTTCCGCGCGCAGGCCGCCAGCCGAGAGATTCATCAGCTCCCCGGCCAGATGCCCGACGCTGCCGGAGCCGGAACTGCCCCAGCTTCCCGCACCGGGATTGGCGCGCAGCCAGGCGATCAGCGCCTGCGGGTCGCGATGCGGCGAATTCGTCGGCACGGCGAGCGCGATCGGCGCACGGCCCAAAATCGCGATCGGCGTGAAATCGGCGACCGGATCATAGGGGGTGGTATCCGGCTGCAGCGCCGGTACCGTGCCGTGGGTGGAAGGCGTGCCGAGCAGGATGGCGTGACCATCCGCCGGCGCGCGCTTCACCATATCGCTGCCGATGGTGCCGCCGGCGCCGGCGCGGTTTTCCACCACCACCCGCCCGTTCGCACCCAGCAGCGGACCCATGCGGTCCGCCACCAGCCGCGCCAGCAGATCGGCCGATCCGCCGGGTGGGAAGGGGATGGTGAAGCTGACCGCGCGTTCCGGCCAGGCGCCCTGCGCGTGCAGGTTTGCGAAGGGTGCTGCCGTGAAGGCGGCCAGGGCGAGACGACGGGTCAGCATGGCGGATCCTCCCTCAGATGGTGATGTTCTGGGTACGGATGATGTCGCCCCACTTGGCGAGCTCCTCCGTCCAATAGGCGTCGAGTTCGGCGGCGCTGCTGCCGATGGTCTCCACCGCCATGGAGTTCAGTCTTTCCTTGGTGGCCGGATCGCGCAGCGCCTTCTGCAAGGATGCCGTCAGCCGCGCCGCGATCGGCTGCGGCGTGCCGGCCGGCAGCAGCATGATGACATCGGTGGAGGAGGCGAAACCGGCCACGCCGGATTCCGCCAGCGTCGGCAGTTCCGGCGCGAAGGCCGAACGCTGCGCCGTGCCGACGCCGAGCACCTTGAGCTGGTTGTTGGCGCGGAAGGGCAGGCAGGTGACGAGATCGACGAAGGACATGGCCACTTCGCCCGCCAGCAGGCCCTGCACGGAAGGACCGCCGCCACGATACGGCACATGCAGCAGGCGCGTGCCGGATTTTGCCTGGAACAGCTCCGTCGCCAGATGGCTGCTGGCCCCGATGCCGGCGGAGGAATAGGCGACATCACCCGGCCTGGACTTCGCGTAGGCGATGAACTCGGCCAGGGTATTCGCCGGCACGGAGGGATGCAGGCACAGACCCTGCGCGCTGCGCGCCACCAGGCTGATGCCGGTGAAGGCGGCGCGATTGTCATAGGGCAGGTTCCGCATCAGATGCGGCGCGATCGCATAGGTGCTGTTGGTGCCGAGCAGGAATGTATATCCATCCGGCCGCGCGCGCGCGACGATGCCGTGGCCGACGGTGCCGGAGGCGCCCCCGCGATTTTCCACCACGACGGGTTGGCCGAGATCGATGGACATCGCCTGCGCGATGACGCGCCCCATCACATCGGTGGAGCCGCCTGCGGCCCAGGGAATCACCAGCGTGATCGGACGGCTGGGGAAGACGTCCTGCGCCATTGCCGGTCGCAGCGCCGGCAGGGCGAGGCTCGCGGCCAGCAGGGAACGACGTGTTGCCATGGTCCATCTCCTTATCGCCGTCGCAGCGCGACGGGGGTGAGTGCCGTGATGCTTTCGCATCTCCCTGTTCACCGCGCTTCTTGGTGGCGCGGCGCTGTGCAGTTTTGGGGTCCTCAGGGCAGTTCGACGACCAGATTCCGAAAACTGTCCACTGAGACTTTCGCCTCCGGCCCGATGACGCAAGTGGATTCACGTTCTTCGACCAGCGCGGGTCCGATGAAGCTGGCACCAGGTGCGAGCGCATAGCGGTCATAGACCTGGCAGGGGCGCCAGCCGATGCCCTCGAACAGAACCTCGCGCACGCCACGCGCGGCGCGTGCGGCATCGGTGAAGCTCTCGGTTGCCGTGTTGGCAACTTCCGCAAGCTGGATGTCGCGGCCCGGTGCGAGGCAGGCGACGCGCCAGGACAGCGCCTCGATCGGCAGGTCGGTCAGTGCCCGGCCGAAGCGTTCGCGGTAGCTGGCGAAGAAGTTTTCCCGAACTTCCGGAAGGTCCTTGGCGCTCAGCTTCATGGACGGCAGCTTAACAGGAATCTCGAAGCCTTGGCCGACATGGCGCATGTCGGCGGCGGCGAGTGCGGTGATCTGGTCGGGGTCGGCGCCCGTTTCCAGCAGCAGCGCGCGGCCTTCCTCCTCCATCTGCGCCAGCAGGCCATTCACATGGTCCCAATCCAGCCGCTCCAGCCGCCCGACATGGCTGCGCACCAAATCGGTCGCCGGCGGCGCGACGAGGAAGCCGAGCGCCGAGGCAACGCCGGCGCCGAGCGGCACCAGCATGCGCTTCATCTTCAACAGGCGCGCCAGGTCATAGGAATGCACCGGCCCCGCGCCACCAAAGGCAATGAGCGTATACCGGCGCGGATCGCGCCCCTTCTCCGCCAGATGCATGCGCGTGGCGGCGGCCATCGTCTCATCCACGATGCGACGGATGCCGAGCGCCGCCATGTCCCGCTCCACGCCAAGCTTCTTCGCGATGCCCGTCTCGATGGCGCGCTGCACGGCGTTGGGGTCCAGCGCCATCTCGCCGCCCAAAAAGTATTTTGGATCCAGCCGGCCGAGCACGAGATCGCCATCGGTCACCGTGGGCTCGGTGCCGCCGCGCCCGTAGCAGATCGGCCCCGGCTTCGCGCCCGCGCTGCGCGGCCCGACTTTCATCAGGCCGGAGGCCTCATCGACGCGTGAGATGGAGCCGCCGCCGGCGCCGATCTCGATCATGTCCACGACCGAAACTTTCAGCGGCAGGCCCGAGCCTTTCTGGAAGCGGCGCACGCGACCGGCCTCGAAGTCGAACTTCCGGTCCGGCGCGGCATTCTCCACCAGGCACATCTTGGCGGTGGTGCCGCCCATGTCGAAGGAGACGACATGGTTCTCGCCGGTCAGCCGCGCCAGGAAGGACGCCGCCATGGCGCCCGCCGCCGGGCCGGATTCGATCAGGCGGATGGGGAATTCCTTCGCATCCCGCACCGCCGCGATGCCGCCGCCCGAGAGCATCACATGCAGCCGCCCGACAAAGCCGAGGGCTGCCAGATCCGCCTCCAGCTTGTCCAGGTAGCGGCGCATCAGCGGCTGCACATAGGCGTTGGCGCAGGCGGTGCTGGTGCGCTCGAATTCACGGATTTCCGGGGCGACGCGGGACGACAGCGACAGCGGCAGGTCGGGATACATCTCCGCCACGATGGCGCCCGCGCGTATCTCGTGCCGATCGGCGTGGTAGGCATGCATGAAGGCGATGGCCAGCGCCTCAATCTTCTCCACCTCCACCAGCCGCGTCACGGCCGCACGAACCGCTTCCTCATCCAGCGGCAGCAGCGTGGCGCCATGCACGTCGATGCGTTCGGGGATTTCCAGGCGGCGATGCCGGGGCACCAGCGTCGGGGGCGCTTCCAGATACAGATCG
Organism: Falsiroseomonas sp. E2-1-a4; assembly: GCF_051433165.1. Classification (NCBI taxonomy): domain Bacteria; kingdom Pseudomonadati; phylum Pseudomonadota; class Alphaproteobacteria; order Acetobacterales; family Roseomonadaceae; genus Falsiroseomonas; species Falsiroseomonas sp. E2-1-a4. The sequence continues at coordinate 27,129 of NZ_JBHMFS010000020.1, forward strand.
TACAAATCGTAGCGCGTCTCACGCCCGATCTCGATGACGTCCCGGAAGCCGGCCGTGGTCAGCAGGCCGACGGTGGCGCCGGTGCGTTCGATGATGGTGTTGGTCACCAGCGTCGTGCCGTGGACGATGCTGTGCAGGTCGGCGGGCTTGAGGCCAGTTTCCTCCAGCAGCCGCATCGTGCCGGCGATGATCGCCTCGCTCGGATCGTCCGGCGTCGTCAGGCGCTTGCCGGTGGCGACCATTTTCCGAACCGGGTCATGCAGCACGAAATCGGTGAAGGTGCCGCCGACATCGACGCCGATGCGTGCCGTGCCCGTGCTCATGCCTTCACCCCATAGTCACGCATCGCTGCCTCTTCCGTGATGTAGCCGTCGCGGATATCTGCGCGCACGGCTTCGGGGTCGCGCTGCTTCGGGTCGCCGAAGCCGCCGCCGCCGGGGTACAGCAGGGTCACGCGCCGCCCCGTTTCCACGCTGGTGCGGGATTTCGGGTGCGGCTTGGTGCCGTCATCGATGGCGATCACCGCCGGCGCACCGGGGCCACCGCCGAGCAGCCCTTGTGCCGGATGATCGCGCCGGTCCGACAGCAGCGAAAGCCGCACGGCGGCCGGCGTGCGGACCTCGATCTCCGCTTCCTGGCCCAGTCCGCCCCGGAACCGTCCGGCGCCGCCGGAATCGGCGCGAAGCTGTTTGCGCCAGACCAGCAGGGGCGCGACGCTTTCATAGGCCTCGATGGAGCCGGCGCCGACATTGGTCGGGAAGGCGGTGGTGGGCAGCCCATCCCGATGCGGGCTGGCGCCCATGCCGCCACTGGCGAACAGAACCTGGGAGAAGCGGTCGCCATTCTGGTCCAGCCCGCTGAACAGCGCGCGCATGGTCGGCGCGCCACCGCATTCCGCCAGCACCTTGTCCGGCAGCACATCCGCCAGCGCCTTGTAGATCACGCCCGCCAGCAGATGCCCGGTGAGCTGCCGCGCACTGCACGGCGCGGGAAAGCGCGGGTTGAGGATGGACCCCTCCGGCGCCGCGACGGTGATGGCCTGGTAGCTGCCCTCGTTCCGCGGGGTGAAGGGATCCAGCGCGCATTTCACCGGATAGACCGAATAGGCATGTGTGTAGTTCAGCACGCAGTTGATGCCGCGATCGATCTGTGGCGAGGTACCGGCGAAATCGATATGCATCGTCTCGCCCGAAACCGTGACGGCGCAGGCAATATGCGTGACCTGGTCATCGAAGCCATCGGCCTCCAGCGTGGCGTGGTAGATGCCATCCGGCACCTGCGCAATGGCGCGGCGCATGGCCTGGTCGGCGCGAATCTGCAACGCCTCCGACAGGCCCTGCAAATCCTCCAGCCCTGTGTCGTCCAAAAATTCGGCGAGGCGACGCACCGCCACCTCATTCGCCACCACCTGCGCTTCCAGATCGCCCATCACCGGGCCGGGGATGCGGACATTGGCGGAGAGCAGCTCCACCAGATCCTCATTCCGCTGCCCGGCGCGGAACAGGCGGGAGGGCGGGATGCGGATGCCTTCCTCGAACAGCTCCCGGCAATCCGCCGACCACAGCGCGCCGCCGACATCCGGCGAATGCGCGATCGACCCGGCGAAGCCCACGATTTTTCCACCATGGAAGATCGGGCTGACCGCCGTGAAGTCCGGCAGATGGCCCGTCGCCAGGAACGGGTCATTGGTGATCACGCAATCGCCCGGCTGCCAGGTCTCGATCGGGAAGCGCTGCAGAAAATGCTTCGTCGTCTTCGGCAGGATGCAGGAGAAGGAGGCGATGCCGCCGGTATTCTCCGAGATGGAATCGCCATTCGCATCCATCAGCACGGTCGCAAAATCGTTCGACTCGCGGACGATGGTGGAGAAGGCGGTCCGCAGCAGACCCGTCGCCGCTTCATCGGCGATGGAGATCAGGCGGCTCCAATAGACCTCCAGGGTGATCGGATCGAAGGACTCCAAGGGGCAAGCCTTTCCCGTTCATGCAATTGAAACGCTAGTCGCGGCGAATCAACCCGTCCAATATCAAACGCATCTATATTGAGAGGGGTTGGGTATGGAGCTGCGGCATCTGCGCTACTTCGTCGCGGTGGCGGAGGAACTGCACTTCACCCGCGCCGCCCGCCGCCTCGGCATGGCGCAACCGCCGCTGAGCCAGCAAATCCAGCAGCTTGAGGCCGAGCTGGCGACCCCCCTTTTCGAACGCGGCACCCGCCGCGTGGCGCTGACGGAGGCCGGCCGCATGCTGCTGCCAGAAGCCCGCGCCACGCTGGACCAGGCCGGCCGTGCCGCGACGGTGGCGCGTCGCGCCGGACGGGGGGAGATCGGGGAATTGCGGATCGGCCTGTTTGCCTCCGCGCCGCTGCTGCCGGTGTTCACCGCTTCCGTGCTCAGCTTCCGCCGCCGCCTGCCGGATGTGCACCTGGCCCTGCAGGAAAGCCCGACGCTGCAACAGGTGGATGCGCTGCGACGCGGGGCGCTGGATGCCGGTTTCCTGCGCTGCCCCTCCGCCGCCGATATCCCGGCCGATGTCGCGGCAGTGGAATTGCTGCGCGAACGCCTGGTGGCGATGATGCGGGAGGATCACCCGCTGGCCCGCCACCGCGGCCCGCTGCCGATCGCGGCGCTGGCGGAGGAGAAGCTGATCTTCTTCTCCCGCGCCGTCGGCACCACGCTGCACGCCCAGTTCGACGCCCTGTGCCGCGGCGCCGGCTTCACGCCCAACATCACCCAGACGGCGCGGGAGAATTCCACGCTGATCGGCCTGGTCGCCGCCGGCCTTGGCATTGCGGTGATGCCCGCCTCGCTCGCGCAGATCCGGGTGGCGGAGGTGACGCACAGGAACCTGGCGGAGCCGGGCGCCACCACCAGCATCTGGCTCGCCACCCCGCGCGGTGCGCCGACGGCCCTGGCCCGGGCCTTTCTGAAATGTGCGGGCGCACCGATGCCAATGCCGTGACTTGTGCGATGCAACATTGACTTCCATTGGAAACCGACCAGTATCCATTCAAAGAAAACTCTCCGGTTTCCAGAGGTCCCATGCCCCATCCCATCGGCCGGCGCCTTGCCGTGCTCGGCCTTGTCCTGCTGACCGCCGCCTGCGAGGACCAGCCCCGCGGCGCCGCTGCACAGCCCGCACCACCCCCCACCCCCGTCACCGTGGTGACGTTGCAGCGGCAGGAAATCCCAGTCACCACCCTGCTTCCCGGCCGCACCGCGGCCTTTCAGGAGGCGGAGGTCCGCCCCCAGGTCGGCGGCCTGGTGCGGGAGCGTCTGTTCACCGAGGGCCAGGCCGTCACCGCCGGCCAGCCGCTGTTCCAGATCGACCCGGCGACCTATGAGGCCGCCCTGTCGCGCGCCGAGGCCGCGCTGGCCCGCGCCGAAGCGACACAGCGGGCGGCGGCGAGCACCGCCAACCGCTACCGCACCCTGGTCCGCACCCAGGCCGTCAGCCAGCAGAACCTGGAGAATGCCGAGGCGGCGTTGCGTGAGGCGCAGGCCGATGTGCTCTCCGCCCGTGCCTCGCTGGAGACGGCGCGGATCGACCTCGGCCACACCCGCGTCACCTCCCCCATCGCGGGCCGCACCGGGCGGTCCAGCGTGACGGTTGGCGCGCTGGTCACGGCGAACCAGGCGGCTTCGCTGGTCACGGTGACGCAGCTCGACCCGATCAATGTGGACGTCACCCAGCCCAGCGCGGCGCTGCTGCAACAGCGACGGGATGTCGAAAGCGGTGCGCTGCGGAGGGCCTCGGCGGAGATCGCGCCGGCGCGGCTGATCCTGGAGGATGGCTCCCGCTACCCGCATCCCGGCCAGATCCAGTTCTCCGAGGTCATCGTCGACCAGGGCACCGGCTCCGTCACTCTGCGCGCGGTGTTTCCGAACCCGGACCAGCTTCTGCTGCCGGGGATGTTCGTGCGGGCGGAGGTGGAGGAAGGCGTCACCGACCGGGCGCTGATGGTGCCGCAGCAGGCGGTGCTCCGCACGCCGCGCGGTGAGCCGATGGCCTATGTGGTGAATGCGGAGGGCGTGGTCGAACAGCGCATCCTCCAGGCCGGCCGCGCCATCGGCACGGACTGGATGGTGACGGGCGGCGTGCAGGCCGGGGATCGCGTGGTGGTGGAAGGTGTGCAGCGCATCCGCCCCGGCGCCCGCGTGAACGCCACCGAGCGAGGCGCCGCGCCCGCCGCGCAGCCGCGCAGCTAAGGCCCCGAGACATGGCACGTTTCTTCATCGATCGCCCGGTCTTCGCCTGGGTCCTCGCCATCGGCATCATGCTGGCCGGCTTGCTGGCGCTGCGCACCCTGCCGGTGGCGCAGTACCCGGCGATCGCACCGCCCGCCATTTCCGTCACCGTCAGCTATCCGGGCGCCTCCGCCGAGACGGTGCAAAGCACGGTGGTGCAAGTGATCGAGCAGCAGCTCAGCGGCATCGACGGGCTGCTGTACTTCTCCTCCAACACCACCAAGGATGGCGCCGCGACCATCCAGCTCACCTTCGCGCAGGGCACCAACCCGGATACGGCGCAGGTGCAGGTGCAGAACAAGGTGCAGTTGGCAGTGCCGCGCCTGCCGCAGGCGGTGCAGCAGCAGGGCATCCGCGTCGCCAAGTCCAGCAGCAGCTTCCTGCTGGTGATCGGTTTCGTCGCCACAGATGGCAGCATGAACAATGCCGACATCGCGGATTTCCTGGTCAGTTCGGTGCAGGACCCGATCAGCCGCACGCCGGGCGTTGGCAACTACCAGGTCTTCGGCTCGCAATTCGCCATGCGGATCTGGCTGGACCCGGCGAAGCTGGTGAATTACGGCATGACGCCGGGCGATGTGCGAACCGCCATCCAGGCGCAGAATGTGCAGATCTCCTCCGGCGAGATGGGCGCGCAGCCTTCCGTGCCTGGCCAGCAGTTGAACGCCACCATCATCGGCTCATCCTACCTGCAGACGCCGGAGCAGTTCGGCGCCATCCTGCTGCGCGTGCAGACGGATGGCGCGCAGGTGCGGCTGCGCGATGTGGCGCGGGTCGAGGTCGGCGCGGACAACTACGCCTTCACGAGCCGCTATAACGGTCAGCCCGCCGCCGGAATCGGCATCCAGCTCGCCAGCGGCGCCAATGCGCTGGATACCGCAACCGCGGTGCGCGCCACCATCGAATCGCTGCGGCCCAACTTCCCGCCCGGCCTGCAGGCGGTCTATCCGCTGGACACCACGCCCTTCGTCCGCCTGTCCATCACCAGCGTGGTCGTCACGCTGATCGAGGCGGTGGTGCTGGTCTTCCTGGTGATGTTCCTGTTCCTGCAGAACCTGCGCGCCACGTTGATTCCGACGCTGGCGATCCCGGTGGTGCTGCTCGGCACCTTCGCGGTGCTGTCGGCGGCGGGCTTCACCATCAACACGCTGACCATGTTCGGCCTGGTGCTGGCCATCGGCCTGCTGGTCGATGACGCCATCGTGGTGGTGGAGAATGTGGAGCGCGTGATGGCGGAGGAACACCTCTCGCCGATCGAGGCGACGCGCAAATCCATGGACCAGATCACCGGCGCGCTGATCGGCATCGGCTTGGTGCTGTCCGCGGTGTTCCTGCCGATGGCCTTCTTCCCCGGCTCCACCGGCGTGATCTACCGGCAATTCTCCATCACCATCGCAACCGCCATGGCGCTTTCCGTGCTGGTCGCAATATTCTTCACGCCGGTGCTCTGCGCCACCATGCTGAAGCCGCACAAGCCGGGGCAGGGCAAGCGTGGCGTCTTCGGCTGGTTCAACCGCGGCGTGGACCGTACGACCGCCGTGTATGAACGCGGCGTGCGCGGCAGCCTGCGGCGGCCCTGGCGGATGATGGCGGTCTATGCCGCCTTGCTCGCCGGCCTCGGCTTCGCCTTCCTGCGCCTGCCCGGCGGCTTCCTGCCAAATGAGGACCAGGGCACCGCCTTCGTGCAGGTCATCGCGCCACCCGGCGCCACCACGCACCGCACGCAGCGCGCGCTCGATGAGCTGAACCGCTATCTGCTGGAGGATGAGAAGGACGTGGTCCAGTCCTTCTTCGGCATCAACGGCTTCAGCTTCAGCGGTCGCGGCCAGAATGCCGGCCTCGGCTTCATCAGCCTGCGTCCCTGGGATGAACGGCCGGGCGCACAGAACAGCGTGCAGGCGCTGACCGGGCGCATCATGCAGCGCTTTGCCGGCTACCAGGACGCCATCATCGTCGCCTTCGCGCCGCCCGCCATCACGGAACTCGGCAACGCCACCGGTTTCACCTTCCAGCTTCTGGACCGCGCCGGTGCCGGGCATGAGGCGCTAATGGCGGCCCGCAACCAGTTGCTGGGCCTGGCGGCGCAAAGCTCCGTGCTGGCCGGCGTCCGGCCCAACGGGCTGAATGACGAGGCGCAGTTCCGCCTTCTGGTGGATTGGGAGAGGGCCAGCGCGCTGGGACTTTCCGTCTCCGACATCAACACCACGCTCTCCACCGCCTGGGGTTCGACCTACGTCAACGACTTCCTGGATCGTGGCCGCATCAAGCGCGTCTACATGCAGGGCGAGGCGGAATCGCGCATGCTGCCGGGTGACCTGGACCGCTGGTTCGTGCGCAATGCCCGCGGCCAGATGGTGCCCTTCTCCGCCTTCGGCCGCACCGAATGGGTCTATGGCTCACCGCGGCTGGAACGCTTCAACGGCATCGCCTCCCGCGAGATCCAGGGCACGCCGGCACCCGGCCGCACCAGCGGCGAGGCGATGGCGGAGATGGAACGGCTGGCGGCGCAATTGCCGCCTGGTTTCGGCCATGCCTGGAGCGGCATTTCCTATGAGGAACGAGGCTCCTCCGGCCAGGCGCCGGCGCTGTATGCCATTTCGCTGCTGGTGGTCTTCCTGTGTCTGGCGGCGCTGTATGAAAGCTGGTCGATCCCGACGGCGGTGATGCTGGTGGTGCCGCTTGGCGTGCTGGGCGCGGTGCTGGCCAGCCTGGGGCGGGGCATGTCGAATGACGTGTATTTCCAGGTCGGCCTGCTGACCACCATCGGCCTGTCCGCGAAGAACGCCATCCTGATCGTCGAATTCGCCAAGGAGGGTTTTGATCGCGGGCTCACCCTGGTGGAAGCGGCGGCGGAGGCGGCGCGGCTGCGGCTGCGGCCGATCATCATGACCTCGCTCGCCTTCACCCTCGGCGTCGTGCCACTGGCGATCGCGACTGGCGCGGGGTCTGGCGCGCAGAACGCGATCGGCACCGGCGTCATCGGCGGCGTGGTGACGGGCACGGTGCTGGCTGTGCTGTTCGTGCCGCTGTTCTTCCTGCTGGTGCTGCGCCTGTTCCGCACGAAGCCGAAGGGCCAGGCGGAACCCGTCACGGCCGCGCCGCTGCCGGCGCCGGCGGAGTAGGGGCGATGGCACAGGACCTGGCCCCGGCTGAACGGCGCAAGCCGGGGCGCGACCCGATGCCGGAAGCGCTGCGGGCGCGGCTGCTCTGCGAGGCCGCCGCGCAGGTCTTCCTGCGCGATGGCTATGCAGCGGCGCGGATGGATGACGTGGCGCGGGCTGCGGGCATGTCCAAGCGCACGCTGTACCAGCTCTACCCCTCCAAGGCCGCGCTGTTCGAAGCGACGATCTCGGATGCGGTGGCGCCGCTGCATCTGGACACGGAGCTGGAGCGGGACCCGGATCTTCGGCAGGCGCTGAACGGCATTCTGCTGGCCGCGGCGCAGCAGCTTCTGTCACCGACGCAGACCGCGATCTTCCGCCTGGTAATCGCGGAGGGGCAGCGATCCCCCGAACTGGCCGAGGCGTTTCATCGCGTGAAGCTCAGCCGTGGTCCCAGCGCGCTGCAACGTCGCCTGGCCGCGGAGATCGAGGCCGGGCGCCTGAAGCTGGCCGACCCGGAACGCGCGGCGCATATGCTGTTCGGCATGGTCTGCGGCGCCAAGCACATGATGATGCTGCTTGGCGTCTGCGAGGCGCCCGATGCCGCGGCGCTGTCCGCCATGGCGGAGGAAGCCGTGGAGGTCTTCCTCGCCGGCGCGCTGCATCGCTGACGAGGGGCGCCGTCAGGCCCCCTTTGGCCATTCCTGCTCGCCGAGGTCCCAGAACAGCCCGGCGGCAATCTCAAGCCCCTCCCGCATGATCGGCAGCAGCGCGTGTTCGTTCGGCGCGTGCTGGGAACAGCCGCTGTAGGAATGCGGGATATACAGCGTGGGCAGGCCGAGCGTGACCGCGAAGGTGTCGTTGGGCAGCGACCCACCGGCATTCGGCACGATCATCGGCGCCTTGCCGGTGCTGCGCTGGATCGAGGCCGCGACCATGCGCGGCCAGGGCCCGTCCGGGTCCATCCGCGTCGCCGCCCATTCGGCGCCCGCCTTCACCGGCTCCACCGTCACATCGTCAAAGCCCGCTTCCGCCAGATGCTTGCGCAGCGCCGGGATGAATGTGACGGGATTGCGGTCCACTGTGTAGCGGATCTGGCAGCGGGCCACGGCTTCCGGCGGCACCGCGTTGACCGGCGCCGCCGGGTGGCCGCAGGTGAAGGCGAGGATTTCAAAGGTGTTCCACCCGAACACCTTCTCGGCCGCCGTCAGCCCGCGCTCGCCCCACCAATGGTTGATCTCGGGCCCATCCGCCCCGCCATCCACCTCGCAATGCGCCAGCGCGGCGCGCACGCTGTTGGGGATGCGCTCCGGCAGGATGTCGCGCGCCAGCACATGGCCGTCACGGTCGATGATGGCGGCGATGGCATGCGCCAGCCGCACGCCGGGGTTGGCCAGCAGCCCGCCCCAATTGCCGGAATGGTGCCCACCCTCCCGGTATTTCACGCTCAGATCCAGGCTCAGCGCGCCACGTGTGCCGAGCACCAGCGCCGGCACATCCGGCACCAGCCGCGGCCCGTCCGAGGCGATCAGCACATCCGCCTTCAGTTCATCGCGATGCGCGCGGCAGAATTCATCGATGCCGGGGGAGCCGACTTCCTCGCTGGTTTCCAGCAGGATGATGACGTTGAAGCCAAGGCGGCCGCGGATCTTCAGCCCGGATTCCAGCGCCGCCAGATTGCAGCAATGCTGGCCCTTGTTGTCGACGACGCCGCGGCCGTAGAGCCTTTCGCCGCGCCGCGTCAGCACCCAGGGCGAAAGCCCTTCATGCCATTCGGCATCCAGGCCGAGCACTGTGTCGCCATGCCCGTAGGTCAGCAGGGTGGGCAGACTCTCGGCCTCGATGCGGCGGCCGATCAGGAAGGGACCGCCGCGGCCGGTAGGGTTGGGGTGGACGGTGCAGGTGAAGCCGATGCGCTCCAGGTCCGGCGCCATCTCCTGCTCCAGGTAGCGCCACAGATGCGGGCCGGATTCCGGGTCCTGGCTGGCGGTGGGGCAGGCGACGCGGCGGGCGAGCAACGCCAGCAGGCTGCCATCATCGAGCAAACCGCTGGCGGCGGCGATCGCGGCTTCGCGGGTCATGCTGCGAGGGCCTGAACAGGTTGCTTGGCCTCGGCGATTGGCATCGGCGGTTGTCCCCTAATGGTCGCAGGATGCCACCACCACCCGCCGGCCCGCGCAACCCACCCGCGCTTAGAGGCCGTTTGAGAATGCCAGCGGCTGAGGGCCCGTAGGTGATTCTTCGTCTCTGCAAGGCGCCGGATGCAGCCGATGCTGATTGCATCGGCAAACTCGGCAACACAGTAGGGGCGGAAAAGCACCGCGGGACCGACCCGCTGGTGTTCTCAAACGGCCTCTAAAGCCCCAGCGCGCGCGCCTTCACCCGGATCAGCGCCGCCAGCATCTCCAGCGTCGGCATTCGCGCGCCGGTCAGCGCGGCGAGTTGCAGCGGCACATTGTACAGCGCGTCGATCTCCATCGGCCGGCGGGCCTGCAGGTCCTGCAGCACGCTGGGGCGATGGCCGAGCTGCATGTTGGTGGCGACGATCCGCTCCACATCGATCTCCGCCCGGCAGCCCAGCGCGGCGATCAACTCCGCCACCTCCGCCAGCACGCGGCGGGATGTCTCGATCAGCACCGGCTCCTCATGCGTCGATCGCACCGGCGTCTCGGTCAGCACGCAGAGCGGCCCGGCACTGAGGTTGAAGGCCAGCTTTTCCCAGATCCGGTCGCGGATGCGGGTCTCCACCTGCACCGGCAGTCCGGCCCGCTCCAGCGCCTGCTGCAACACCACCGCACCGGCCGAGATGGTGCCGTCCGGCGCGCCGAGGATGGTGGGCCGGCTGCGCGGATCGGTCAGCCGCACCACGCCGGGCTGCGGCACGGAACTCGCCGGCCAGGCGATGCCGCCCACCAGCCGGCGCGGGCCGATGGCGGACCACAGCACATCGCCGGGGTCGAGCATCGGCAGGCGCCGGCCATCCCAGGCGCCGCCATGGCCGTGGAAATACCACCAGGGCACGCCATTGGTCAGGAAGGTCACCGGCGTATCCGGTGCCAACAGCGGGCCGATCAGCCCGGCGACCCCGGGCAGGGATGGCGCCTTCACCGTGACGAACACGCCATCCTGGACGCCAAGCTCGGCCGGATTCTCACTGGCGCGGACCGGCACCGTGAAGGTCTCGTCGCGCGTCTCCACCGTCAGCCCCCGGGCGCGGATGGCGGCGAGGTGGGCGCCGCGGGCGACGATGGAGACGTCGATGCCCGCGCGCGCCATGTAGGCGGCGATGAAGCCGCCGATCGCGCCGGCGCCGAAGATGCAGATACGCATGTCGAGAACCCTTCTGGCTGGTCTGCGCCCGGGCGATGGTTTGAAACCTGCGCGGTCGCAATTGTCAGAAAGGTTGACACAGGCAACGGCCAGCGTGAAATACGTCCATGGCGGCCAGCCGAACCAGAAATGTTTCGTTGACGGCGCAGTCGGCTGCCTTCATCGATGCGCGCATCGCCTCCGGCCAGTATCGCGACGCTGGCGAGGTGCTTGCCGCTGCGCTGCACCTGCTGGCCGAGCAGGGCCCCGCCCAGCCCATGGACGCGCAGCAGATCGACCTGTTCCGGGACATGGCGGCGGAATCCCCCGCCCTGCTGTGGATCGGCGACCAGCATGGGCGCTGCATCCTGCCCAACCGCGCGCTGCGCGACTTCTGCGGTATCGCCGCCGACGCGGCGGGCGCATTCGACTGGGCCGGCCTGCTGCATCCCGAGGATAGGGCGGCGGTCGCCGCATCCTTCGCCGCGGGCCTGGGGGCCGGCGTGCCCTTCGTGGTCGAAGGCCGGTACCGGCACACCGCCGGCGGCTTCCGCCTGCTGCGGACGGAGGCGCGGCCACGCCTCGGCGCCGATGGCCGCGTCCTCGGCCTGTTCTGCGTCAACATCGACCTGACCGGCTTGCGGCAGGCCGAGACCACGCTGCACCAGGCCATCGCCGGTCTGCGATCGAGCGAGGCGCGGCGGCGCCTGGCGCAGGAAGCCGGCGGCATCGGCACCTTCGAGTGCGATCCGTACAGCGGGCGCGTTGAATGGTCGCCGGAGATGTTCCGCCTGCACGGCATGGATCCGGCCACGCCGCCCGAGGCGCTGCTGGCCGCCTGGCTGGCCCGCATCCACCCGGAGGAGCGGGACCAGATGGCGCAGAACCTGCGCGCCGCCGCGGCTGAGAGCGGCCCGCTGCAGGGGGAGTTCCGCATCCTGCTACCGAATGGCGCGACCCGTTGGATCATGGCGCGGGGTGTCGTGGTGCGGGATGGGGAGGGGAAGAGGCTGCGGATCTGCGGCGTCGGCCTGGACATATCCGGCCTGCGCCGGGCCGAGGCCATGGCGCGGCAGAGCGAGGCACAGCAGCGCGCGATGTTCGATGCGGCGCCCTTCGGGGTCATGGTCATTGATCCCGGGACGCATGCCGTCCTGGATGTAAACCAGCGCGCCTGCCAGGAACTCGGCTACAGCCGGGACGAGGTCCTCCGCCTCGGCATCGGCGATATCGACGCGGCGGCCGATGCGGAAGCCATCCGCGCCCGCGGTCGCCAGAGCCGCCTCATCTGTGGCGCGCAGGAATTCGAGGCCCAGCACCGCACCCGCAGTGGAACCATCCGGGACGTGCTGGTGCGCGTGGTGGGGTTGGAGATTGCGGGGCGCAACGTGACCTATGGCGCGCATATCGACATCACCGAGTGGAAGCGGGACGCGGCCGCCCTGCGCACCAGCGAGGCGCGGCTGCGCCTGGCGCTGGACGCGGCCGGCTTCGGCACCTGGGAGTATGACGTCCGCCGCAATCGAGGCGCGCGGAAGGGCCTGTTCGTGAATGATTTTCCCGGTGTGCCGGCCGCGGATTTCGACCTGGCCACCTGGCTTACCCCGGTCCATCCGGAAGATCGCCCCGTGGTGGAGGCCCGCCTGCGCGCCTTGGCCGAAGGCCGCTCACCCAGCTACGAGGCCGAGTTCCGCGTGCCGCGGGCGGAAGGCGGCTGGCGCTGGATGGCCTCCCGCGGCGCGGTGGTGGAAACCGATCAGCGGGGGCAGCCCGTGACCCTGGCGGGGATCGCGCGCGACATCACCGAAAGCCGCCAGGTGGCGGAACGCCAGGCACTGCTGGCGCGGGAGGTGGACCACCGGGCGAAGAACGTGCTGGCGGTGGTGCAGGCGGCGCTGCGGCTGACCCGGGCGGCGGATCTGCCCTCCTACATCCGTGCCATCGAGGGGCGGGTGGCGGCCCTGGCCCGCACCCAGACCATGTTGGCCGAGAACCAGTGGAACGGCGCCAGGCTGGATGCGCTGCTGCGTGGAGAAATCGCGCCCTTTGCCGAGGAGGGACGTGTGGCATTGGAAGGGCCGGCCGTGGCGCTGATGCCGGCGCTCGCCCAGGCCCTGGCCATGGCGATCCATGAGCTGGCGACCAACGCGGTGAAGCATGGCGCGCTGTCCACCCTGGCCGGGCGGGTGCGGGTGGCGTGGCACGTGGCCGGCTGCACGCCCGACCGCCTGCATCTGGCTTGGTCCGAGGCAGGCGGGCCCAACCTGCAAGGCCCGCCCGCGCGGCGCGGCTTCGGGTCCCGGGTCCTGGAAGCGACGCTGTGCGGGCAGATTGGCGGTGCCGTGTCGCTGGATTGGCGGAGCGGCGGGCTGGTCTGCCGGATCGAGGTGCCGCTGGCGCAGCAGGGCTGCTGACGGCGGCCCCTACGGCGCCCAGGGTTCCGGTGCGCGGCAGTCAATATCTGTGGCCACATCCACCACCACTGTCTCCTCCGCCGCCATCGCCTCGGCCAGTGCGGCGGCGAGGTCGCCCGGACGTTCCACGCGGATGCCGCGCAGGCCGAACTGGCACGCGAGCGCGGCGAAATCCGTGGGCCCGAAGCGCAGCACCTGTTCCGCCGCCACCGGGCGGTTGCCGGCCTGCTTCAGGTAGTTGGGCCAGCCCTGGCCGAAGCCGGAATTGTTGTTCACCACCAGCACCACCGCAATGCCGCGCCGCTTCGCCGTCTCCAGCTCCGTCAGGTGGTAGTACAGTGCGCCATCGCCGGACCAGCACACCACCTTGCGGCCGGGCGCCGCGCATTTCGCGCCCAGCGCCGCCGGAAAGGCCCAGCCGAGCGAGCCCGCCGCGCGTAGATAGGTCTGGCCTGGGGCGAGGTCGATCAACGTGCCGGTCCAGATGCCGGAATAACCGGTATCCGCCACCAATATGCCATCCGCCGGCAAGGCGCGCGTGATCTCGGCCGCCAGTCGCGCCGGGTCGATCGCCATCGCATCACTGGCCAGGCGCGGCGCCATGGCGGCGCGCCATTCGGCCATCAGCTCCTGCGCCTGCCCCAGCAGCGCGCCGTCCCGCGCCGGTTCGCCGAGTTCCGCGATCAGTGCCGCCAGCGTCGCGCGCGGGTCGCCGAGCAGCGCCACCTCCGTCGCGTAGCTGCGCTCGAATTCCAGCGGATCTGCGTCGATCTGGATGATGCGCGTGCCGGGCGCGGGTATGCGCCAGGCATGGGTCAACTGGTCGCCGGTGTCGCAGCCGATGAACAGCACCAGCTCCGCCGCGTGGACGATGCGGTTGGCCGGCGGCGCGGAATAGCCGCCGACCACGCCGATGGCGTGCGGGTCGCGCGTATCGATCAGCCCGCGCGCGCCGAGCGAGGTGGCAACCGGCGCGCGCAGCAACCGCGCCAGGGCCAGCAGCTCCGCCCCGCAGCCGCACAGCGCCGCGCCGTCCCCGGCCACGATCACGACGCGGTCGGTGCCGCGTAGCGCAGCCGCCGCCGCGCGCAGCGAGGCGGCGTCCGCCACCGGCCGATGCCGTGGTGCCGTCCAGTCGCCAAGCGCGGCGGGTTCGGCCGAGGTCTCGCTGATCTCGACGAACTCGCCCATCAGCCCCTTGAGGTCCAGATGCACCGGGCGCGGCGGCGCGCTGGTGGCGGCGGCCCAGGCCTGGCGGAACTGCCGCGGCAGCTCCGCCGCGCTTTCCACCTGCGCGGCGTGGCGCGTGACCGGCGCGAATAGCGGCGCATGCGCCACTTCCTGATAGGCGTTGCGATGCTGGTGATCGAGCGGCTTGTGACCGGTGAGGGCCAGCACCGGGCTGCGGCCGAGCCACGCATCCTGCAGCCCGGCGGCGAGGTTCGCCGCCCCCACGGACTGGGCCGCCACCACGCCCGGCCGCCCGGAGATGCGGCCATAGGCATCCGCCATGTAGGCCGCGGCCTTCTCCGTGTGCGCCAGCACCGGCTGCACGCCGACGCGCTCCATCTCCAGCAGCGTGCGGCGCAGCACCGCATCGACGAAGAAAAGATGCGTCTGGCCGGAGGCCTTGAGGCTGCGGGCCAACCATTCGGCGCCATTCATCGCGGCGTTTCCTTGATGCGTTTCCTGCCTTCCAGGGGTAGAACCGGCGCTCGCGCCTGTCGATCCCCCAGGCAAGATCTATGCGGGTTGCAAGCGCCGCTGCGTGTAGGCCGGCAGAACCTCCGGGTTCACCAGCCGCGGCAGCGCCTCGCCCCGTGCGGCGGCGATGAAACCCTCCGCGGCGAAGCGGCCGACGCGGGCGCGGCTTTCCTGCGTCACGCCCGCGGTGTGCGGCGTGGCCACCACGCGAGGATGCGCAAGCAAGGGATGGTCGGCCGGCGGCGGCTCCCGTTCCCACACATCCAGCCCGGCGCCGGCGATATGGCCGGATTGCAGCGCGGCCAACAGCGCCGCCTCGTCATGGACATGGCCGCGCGCGGTGGTGATGAAGATGGCGCCCGGACGCATGGCGGCGAAAGCCTCTGCGCCGAACAGGCCGCGCGTCGCCGCCTCCAGCGGGCAGTGGACGGAGACGATGTCTGCAGCGGCGAGCAGTTCCGGCAATTCGGCCTTGCTGGCGCCCCGCGCGCCGCATTCGGCGGCGGACAGGTAGGGATCGCAGACCAGCACACGGCAGCCGAAGGCCAGGCGCAGGATTTCCGCAACGCGCCGCCCGACATGGCCGAGGCCGATCAGCCCCACCGTCCGGCCCGCCAGTTCCCGCCCCATGAAGGCGCCACGATTGGCGGCGCCACCCGCGCGCATCGCGTGTTGGGCCTCGGGCATGCGCTTCAGCAGCGTCAGCATCATGCCGACCGCGTGTTCCGCCACGCCTTCCGCATTGCCGCCGGCCTGGTTCAGAACGGCGATACCGGCCGTGGTGCACGCGGGCACGTCGATGGTGTCATAGCCAGCGCCATAGCTGGAGACGACGAGGAGCCGGGGCAGGGCGGCCAGCAGCGAAGGCGTGGCGTGCCATGCCAACGGCAATTCATCCCGCGCCGCCTGCACGTAATAGCCCTCGCAGGTGGCAAGCCCGGCGCGGATGCGGTCCGCGCCATCCGCCAGCGACAGCCGGATCACCTTAAGCTCCGGCGCTGCGGCTGCCGTGTCGAGGAAGCTCTGGTGCATCGGCTGGTCGAGATAGCCGACCCGAAAACGGGGCCTGGTCATCCGCGCAGCGCCACCAGCGCATCCAGCGCCACGCCGCCCTGTTGCTGCACAAGGAAGGGATTGATCTCGATGCTCTCGATCTCCGGCTGTGCCGCAGCGAAACCCGCGACGGCGCAGAGTGCGGCCACCAGCGCCGCCTTGTCCAGCGCCGGCCCGCCGCGCCAGCCTGCCAGCAGCCTTGCGCCCTGCACGGATTCCACCAGGGCGGCGGCGCGCGCGGGTGTCAGCGGTGCGGAGGCGAAGGCAACGTCGCGGAACAACTCCACGGAGATGCCGCCGAGGCCGAACATCACCATCGGCCCGAAGATCGCGTCGCGCTGCACGCCGATGATGGTCTCCACGCCACCGTGCACCATGGGCGCCACCAGCACGCCATCCAGCCGCGCATCAGGCCGCGCCGTGCGGGCGCGCTCCATCAGCGTGGCGAAGCCCTGCCGTGCCGCTTCCGCATCGGCCAGGTTCAGCAGCACGCCGCCGATCTCGGTCTTGTGTGGGATGTCATCCGACAGGATCTTCATCACGACGGGATAGCCCACGGCATCCGCGGCACGCACCGCATCTTCGGCCGATGCGCACCCATGTTCAGGCAGCACCGTCACGCCGATTTCGGCCAGCAGCGCCTTGGCCGCAGCTTCGTTGCCCGCGACGATCCGGCGCCGCGCGGGCGGCGCCGCCTCCGCAAGCACCATGGCCGCGTCTTGCAACGCCCGCAGCCTTGCGGCGCCCGTCACGGCCTTCACCGCGCGCGTCGGGTCCTCGAACACCGCCACGCCGAGCGCTTCCAGCTTCGTCCGTACCTCCTCGACCGAGGTCATCACCGCCACCACCACCCGGTCCGGCGCGGCCTTGCGCAGCGCGGCCAGGGTCTGCTCCAGCGGCGGGAAGCGCGGGATGTTGCGACCGAGATGAGCCAGGTAGAACAGGAAGCTGCCAAGCTCCGCCCCGCGCAGCATCTCCTGGCTGATCGCCTCAAAGATATGCATGCGGCCATTGAGCTGCGCGGTGGTGTCGATCGGGTTTCGGCCGCCCGCCATGGGCTGAATCGCGCGGATGTTTGCCAGCACGTCATCGGCCATCGGCGGCACGGACAGCCCGGCCTCGATGCAGGCATCCGCCATCAACACGCCGATGCCGCCGGAGACGGTGAGCACGCCCACCGCATCATTCGGCGGCAGCGGCGCGATGGCGCAGAGATAGGCGATGTCGATCATCTCCTCGATCGACTGCGTGCGGTAGGCGCCGCATTCGCGGAACACCGCGCTGAAGATGCGATCCTCCCCGGCTAGCGATCCGGTATGCGTGGCAGCCGCCGCGGCGCCGACCTCCGTGGTGCCGACCTTCATGATGATCACCGGCTTGCGCGCCGCCGCCGCCTTTAGCAATGCGCGCCGCAGCGCCGCGCCATCCTTGCAGCCTTCGAGAGAGGCGCAGATCACCCGCGTGCCGGCATCATCGGCCAGATAGTCGATGGCCGCGGCCACATCGATATCCGCCTCATTGCCCGTGGCGATGGCGCGGCTGATGCCGATGCCGCGCAGATGTGCCGCGGCATAGATGTGGCTGCCATAGGCGCCGCTTTGCGTGGCGATGCCGATCACGCCAGGCCCCGGTTGCGCCGTGGCGAGCAGGGATGAGAAGGTGCCGAAAAATCCATCCGGCGGGCTGATGCTGCCCAGGGCATTCGGCCCGGTGATCCGCATGCCATGCCGGCGCGCCAGCGCCGCGACGCGATCCTGCATCGCAGCCCCCTCGGCGCCTTCCTCGGCAAAGCCGGAGGACAGCACCTGCACATGCAGGATGCCCTTCGCCGCGCAATCCTCCAACGCCGGTTCCACCAGCGCTGCCGGCAGCAGCATCAGCGCGGAATCCGGCACCTCCGGCAGGTCCCGCACGCTCGGCCAGGCGGGCAGGCCCTGGACCTGCTTTGCGGTGACGTTGATCGGGTAGATGCGGCCCCGATAGCCCAGCTCCCGCAAATGCAGCAGCGTGCGGCCACCGAGCTTGTCGGGATCATTCGAGGCGCCGATCACGGCGACCGAGGCCGGGCGGAACATCTTCTCCAGCGGGTGCATCACAGGCTCCGTCACGCGGCCTGTGCCAGCAGGCGGCCTGCCTGGAAGCTTCGGTCGCCGAATTCGAATTCCGCCATCATCACGCGGCGCGCGAGGCGAATGGCGCGCACGCCCTCGGTCAGCCCCATGCCGCCATGCATCTGGATGGTCTCATGCGCCACGAGCCGCCCGGCCTCACCCAGCCGCAGCTTGGCGAGCGCGATGTCACGCCATGGCAGCGCGTCCGCCGATGCCGCGCCGCGCAGCGCATGCGCTACAAGGCCACGCAAATTTTCATACTCCACATACATCTCCGCCACGCGATGCCGCAGTGCCTGGTAGGAGGCGAGCGGCGCGTTGAACTGCACGCGGTCCGAGAGGAAGGCGATGGTCTGCTCGATGATGGCCCCCATGGCGGAAACACCCTCGACGCAAGTGATCAGCGCGCCAAGATCCCGCGCTTGATCGATCTGCGGCGCCAGGCCACGCGCCAGCACGTGCGCTTCCGCGCCAGTGAAATGCCAATCAGCCGCGAGCCGCCCATCGATCCGCAAAGACAGCGCCCGTGTAATGCCGGGCGCAGTGGCAGGCAGCAGCAGCACATCGCCGCCGGCGGTAGCGAGCAGCAGATGCGTCGGGTCCGGCGGCGTCTCCACCGCTACCACGCCGCCTTCGAGCGTGGCGCCGCAGCGCAGCGGTGGTGCACCGGGATCCTGGGTCGCATCTGGCAGAATCACGCAAATGCGTGCCGTGCCCTCCGCAAGCCGCGCCAGCGCATCCCGCGCACCGGCAGCGGCCAGCAAGGAAGGAGCCACCGCGCAGCACATGGCGAGCGGCAGCGGCAGCCCGCCGCGCCCGGCACCACAAGCCAGTGCCGCGACATCGCCGAGTTCACCGCCGGCACCACCCGCATCCTCCGCAACCATGGTCGCCATCCAGCCGAGGCCAGCGATCGCATCCCAATGCCGGCGCAGGGCGGCCAGATGCTCGCCGGGTTCGGCCAGCGCGGAAAGCTCCGCATCGGCATCCAGCGCCAGGCGCAGCGCCATCTCATAAGTATCGCCGCCGATCAGCGGGGTCGCGGTGAAGGGCATGGCGTCAGGATCCGAAGAGCTGCTTGGCGATCACGTTCTTCTGTACCTCGCTGCTGCCGCCATAGATCGTGCGCACCCGCATATACATGTAGTTCTGCACCCACTCGATGCCGGGCGCTTCCGCATTCGGCCCGCTGCCGTCGATGCGCCGGAAGCGCGGCGCCAGGCGGGCGCCCACCGCATCCATCGCCACCTCTGCCACATGCTGGTGCGAGACGCTTGTGCTGAGCTTCATCACGGAGGGCAGCAGGCCGAGCGGCTTGCCCTCCATCACCGCCGCGACCGCTTCCTTGCCCAATGCCAGCGCGCCATGCAGCTCTGCCTCCGCCAGTAGCAGGCGCAGCTCCAACGCCTCCCGTTTCGCACGCTGGTCTTCACCGGCCAATTCCTGCGCGACGAGGTCGCGCGTGCGCGCCAGGTTCTTCAGCGCCGGCGCGACATTGGCGCCGCCCAGCCGTTCCCGTTCCAACAGGAACTTGCCATAGGTCCAGCCCTGGCCTTCTTCGCCGATTCGGTTGGCGCCGGGCACGCGCACATTGTCGAGAAATACCTCGTTCACATGGTGCCAGCCATCGATGGTGCGGATCGGGCGGATGGTGATGCCGGGCGCGTTCAGCGGGATCAGCAGCATGGTGATGCCCTGCTGCTTCTTCGCCTCCTGCGAGGTGCGCACCAGTGTGTACATCCAATCCGATTCATGCGCGTGCGACGTCCATGTCTTCTGGCCATCGACGACGTATTCATCGCCTTCGCGCCGCGCCGCGGTGCGGAGCGAGGCGAGGTCGGAGCCAGCGCCGGGTTCGGAATACCCCTGGCACCACCAGTCATCCCCGCTGAGGATGCCGGGCAGGAAGCGCGCCTGCTGTTCGGGCGTGCCGAATTCGATGATGACCGGGCCGATGTGGCGCAGACCGTGGTGGTATTGCGGCGGGCAGTCGCATTCCGCCATCACCTCATCGAAGATGTGCCGCTGCTGATGGTCCCAGCCCGTGCCACCGAACTGCTTCGGCCAGGATGGCGCGCCCCAGCCATGCGCGTGCAGAATCTGCTGCCACGGTTGCCACACCTTGCGCGACAGCTTGCGATAGCTGGCGACAACCGCGCGGATCTCCGGCGGGCAGCGGGTTTGCGCGAATTCCGTGACCTCCCGCCGGAAGGCCTCGTAGTCCACTGCCATCTCAGCGGCCCTTGAAGACTGGCTTGCGCTTTTCAAGCTGCGCGGCGCGGGCTTCCTTCGCATCCTCGGTCTTGGCGAGTTCGTAGGTGAAGTTCTGCTCGAAGCGATAGGCGTCCTTCGCCGGCATCAGCTCCACCATGTTGCAGCTCGTCTTCGCGTACCGGATGCCGAGGGGGCTTTTCTGCGCGATGCGCGTCGCCATCGCCATCGCGGCGGGCATCAGCTCATCGGTGGGCCAGACCGAATCGATCACACCGAGACGGTGCAACTCGCTTGCCGGCAGCCGATCCCCGGTGAACATCAGCCGGCGCGCATAGGATTTGCCAAGAAGCTCGTTCAGCATCGCCGCACCGCCCGCCAGGCCGACATCGATCTCCGGCATGCCGAATACGGCGGTGTCGGAGGCCAGCATGATGTCGCAGGCAGCCATCAGCCCGAAGCCGGCGCCGAGCGCGGCACCGTTCACCGCGGCGATCACCGGCTTGGCGCATTCCTTGATGGCATTGCCGGTTTCCCGCGTGATGCGGTTGTGGTGCCAGAAGGCGCCGGCCTTGCCCGCGTCCGGCCGCTGCTTCAGGTCCGCGCCGGCGCAGAAAATCTTGCCCTGCCCGGTCAGCACCACTACGCGGATGTCGTCACGGTCCGTCACCTCGTCGAAGATCTCGATGATGCGATTCCGCATCTCGGCATTCACCGCATTGACCGGTGGGCGGTTCAGCGTCGCCACCGCCACATGGTCCGAGACTTCCAGCTTCACGACGTCCGATGACATGGCGTGATTTCCTCCTGACGGACCAACCGAGCGGTCGGGAGGTTATGCGTGGCTCCGCTGCCGCGCAAGTGGCTCAGCTCTTGGCTTGCGCCTTGCGGCGCACCGTCTTCCGCGGCGGCGCCGCACGTAGGCCGCCGAGCAGCATGTCGCAGAACTGCCCGGCGATCTCCGGCGCCTTCAGCGGCCCCGCGGGATTGTACCAGCGCGGCATCCAGTTGATCGTGCCGAGCACCAGGCGCCCGGCGAGCTTCACATCGGGGACGTGCAACTCGCCGGATTCGACGCCGGCCTGCAGAATGTCCCGCAGCAGTTGTTCATAGCGATCGCGCCAGGCGATGCGTTCCTTGCGCGCCCGCGCCTCCGGATCGCTCCAGAAGGCGGTGGAGCCGGCGATCCAGGCCCAGCGGAAGGCTTCGAAGAAGGTCACCGTCTCCACGATGAAGCGGCGCAGCCGGTCCATCGCCGGCAGCGCGGCGTCATCATGCCGCGCCACATGCAGATAGATCGACTTCGTCGCGCCCATGGCGAGGGGCCGCAGGATGGAATCCTTGTCCGGGAAATAATGGTAGAGCGTGGCCTTCGAGATGCCGCACTCCGCCGCGATATCGCGCATCGAGACGCCATCGAATCCACGCTGCGCGAATTGCCGGCAGGCGACTTCGTAGATCTGGATGATGCGGCCGCTCGGTACTTCGCCATTGCCGTCCAGTCCCAGCAGGCCGGCCAGGTCGTCCACCGGCGGCGCGACCTGGCGCTTGCGCGGCCTAGGCCGGGCGGATGCCGACCCGGCGGATGACGTCGCCCCACTTCGCGACTTCGGTTCGGAGTAGTCCACCCAATTCCTCCGGCGTGCTAGAAACCGGCGGAGATGCGCCGGCCGCCCGCATTCTCTCACGCAGCGCCGGGTCCGCAAGCACCTTCACCAGCGCCTCATTCAGCCGTTGGATGATGGGTTGCGGTGTGCCGGCGCGCACGCAGAGATAGTTCATGACCGTCACCTCGAAGCCTGGCAGCGTCTCGGCCACGGTCGGCACGTCCGGCAGATCTTCCGAGCGCCTGGCGCTGGTCACCGCGATGGGACGTAGAAGACCCCCCTGGATGAGGGAGATCATCGGTCCATAGGTGTCGATGGAGATATCCACCCGCCCGGCCGCCACATCCTGCAGCGCGAGTCCGGTGCCGCGATAGGGCACATGCGACATGCGAATGCCCGCCTGCATGCAGAGCAACTCGCCCGACAGATGGCTGCCCGCGCCGATGCCGGCGCTGGCGAAGGTCAGCTCGCCCGGCCGCGCCTTGGCCAGCGCGATCACCTCGGCCACGGTGCGCGCCGGCACGTCCTTGTTGACCACCATCAGATAGGCGCCCTGGGTCAGCAGGCTGACCGGCGCGAAGTCGCGGTCCGGATCATAGGGCAGGTTGGACATCAGGAAGCGGTTGGTGATCAGCGGCCCCGGCGTGCCGTAAAGCAGCGTGTAGCCATCCGCTGGGGCTTGCGCCACGGCTGCGGTGCCAATGGTGCCGCCCGCGCCGCCGCGATTCTCCACAACCACGGTCTGGCCCAACTCCGGCCCCAGCAGTTCTGCCACGAAACGTGCCGTCAGGTCGGCGCCACCACCCGGCACGAAGGGCACGATCATCCGCACCGGCCGGGTCGGGTACGACTGGGCCTGGCCCGCGCGCGCCAGCAATGCCGCGGAGGCCAACGATGCGGCGGCTGCGAAGGTGGCACGGCGACCGAGCCCACCCTTGCCCTGGTTGCTGTCGTGGGCAGTCATCTTGTTGTTCCTTCCCCATCCCGGCAGCGCTTCTTCACCGGCGCCGCATCTGCACCAACCGAACGGTCGGTGGCCTCTCGCATAGCGCCTTCATGCCGCGCGTTGCAAGACGAATGGCCCGCTCAAGCCGGCTTGCGGCTGCGGCGCCGGGCGCATAGTCTCGGGAGACCAACCGATCGGTCGGCATACAGAAGCGCCGGAACGGCGCCGTGGGAGGGTACTGCACATGCTTCAGCAAGCTCGTCGCAGCAGTCGGTTCGGCGCGTGGCGCCATGTGCTCGCGGGCCTTGCGGCGCTGCCGCTGGGCGCGGGGCTGGCGGCGGCGCAGACCCTGACCATGGGCGTCGGCTCCCCGGTTTCATCCATCGATCCGCATTACCATCTGCTGCGAAGCAACAGCGAAGTGTCGCAGATGCTGTTCGACACACTGCTGACCACGGACGCACAGGCGCAGCTTCGGCCCGGCCTGGCCGAAAGCTGGCGGGCGCTGGGCGAGGAGGGGTGGGAGTTCAAGCTGCGTGAGGGCATCCGCTTTCATGACGGCAGGCCCTTCACCACGGATGATCTCGCCTTCACGCTGGAACGCATCCCGACCATCACTGGACCTGGCGCCTCCTTCACCACCCATGTCCGCCCGGTCAGCCGTGTTGAAGTGGTGGATGCCCGCACCATCCGCCTGTACACGCGTGCCCCGGCGCCGCTGCTTCCCGTCTATCTCAGCCAGGTACCGATGCTTGGCCGTAGCCTGCACGCGGATGCGACCACGGCGGATTTCAGCAGCGGCCGTGTCGCCATCGGCACGGGTCCCTTCCGCTTCGGGACCTACACGCCCGGCGATCGCCTGGAGGTGACGCGGAACGAGGGCTACTGGGGCGAGAAGCCCGAATGGGCGCGGGTCAACTACCGCATCATCTCGAATGACGGCGCCCGCACCGCGGCCCTGCTTGCCGGCGATGTGGATTTCATCGACCAGATCCCGACCGCGGATCTCGACCGTCTGCGTGCGGACAACCGCTTCCGCGTTGCGGAGACCACCAGCCTTCGCGTGATGTACATCACGCTCGATGCGGAACGTGCCCCGCCGGTGCCGCAGATGGCCGCCGCGGATGGCAGCGCGCTGGATCGCAACCCGCTGGCGGATCGCCGGGTGCGGCAGGCGCTATCGCTCGCGATCGACCGGCGGATGCTTGTGGACCGGGTGATGCAGAAGGCAGCTCTCGCCACCGGCCAGTTCATGCCGCCCGGCGCCTTCAGCCACATTGACAACCATCCCGTACCGGCCGCCGATGCCGATGCGGCGCGCCGCCTGCTGACGGAGGCCGGCTATCCGCAGGGCTTCCAGATGACGCTGGCCGGGTCCAACGACCGCTACATGAACGACTCCCGCGTGGTGCAGGCAATCGGCCAGATGTGGGCGCGCATCGGCATCCGCACGACGGTGGAGGCGCAGCCCTACGCCACCTTCATCGGCCGCGCCACGCGGCGAGAGTTTCCTGCGGCGCTGCTGACCTGGGGCAACTCCACTGGCGATGCCTCCGTCCTGCTGAACTCGGTGCTGCGGACGCGCAACCGGGATCGCGGCCATGGTGCCGCCAACCGCACGCATTACAGCAATGCCGAGGTGGACCGCCTGACCGGCGAGGCGGAGCGCGAGATGGATGACGCCAAGCGCGACCGCCTGCTGCAACAGGCCAGCCTGGCGGCGATTGACGATGTCGCGCTGGTGCCGCTGTATCTGCAGAATGCGCTATGGGCGATGCGGCGAGACCTGACCTACACCGCGCGCGCCGATGAGCGGAACGATCCCGCCGCGGTGCGCCGCACGGCGCGCTGACCGCGCGCCCGCTTGCAGCCCAACAGCAGCCATTGCACGCTGCAGGCGTTGTGGCGGGGGAGGAGGCCGATGCGCTGGTTCAGATGCCATCCGGGGTAGTCGCGGCATCGCCGGGCCGTGTGCTGGTGGTCGGCGCCGGCATCGTTGGCCTCGCCATCGCCTGGCGGCTGCGGCGCGGTGGCGCCACCGTCACCGTTGTGGATGCCGAGCCGCCGGGCGAGGGCGGCGCCAGCTTCGGCAATGCCGGCGCGATCAGCGCGAGTTCCGTGGCGCCCTTGGCCATGCCAGGCCTGCTGCGCCAAGTGCCGCGCATGTTGCTGGACCCCGCCGCGCCGCTGCATGTGCCCGTCGGCTACTGGCTGCGCGCCGCGCCCTGGCTCGCTCGTTTCGCGGCCGCCGCGCGGCCGGCCGCCGTGGCGCGTGCGACATCGGCGCTGGATGCGCTGCTGCATCTGGCGACGGAACAGCACCATGCCCTGGCGCGGGAGATCGGCGCGCCGGAGCTGCTGCGCCCAAATGGTCAGCTCTATCTGTACCGGAATGCGGCGCAGCTTGCGAAGGATGAGGCGGCCTGGGCCATCCGCAGCGCGCATGGCGCGCGGCTGCAACGTCTGGACCGTGCCGGCATCCTGGCGCTGGAGCCTTCCATCGGTGCCGCCTACCAGCTTGCGATCTTCCTGCCGGACCACGCGCATTGCGCCTCGCCCCTGCGCTATGTGCGCGCGCTGGCACAGGCCTTCACGCAGGCGGGCGGCACCATCTTGCGTGACCGTATCGCCGCGCTGACGGTGGCCGAGGGTCGTATCAGCGGTGCGACAGGTGCGGGGGCGCTGCATCAGGCGGATACGGTGGTGCTGGCTGCCGGCGCCTGGTCTGCGCGGCTGGCGGCACCGCTGGGCTACCGCATCCCGCTGGAGACGCAGCGCGGCTACCATGTGGATCTGGCGCAATCCGGCATCACTCTGACGCGCCCCGTGATCCCGGCCGACCGCAAGGTGTTCATCACGCCGATGGAGGGTGCTCTGCGCGTCGCCGGTACGGTGGAATTCGGCGGCCTGGACCGTGCGCCCGATGCCGCGCGCGCCAGGCTGCTGTATGACGATCTGGCCGCCGTGTTCCCGGATGCGCAGGTGGCGAAGGCGGATGGCTTTTGGATGGGCCATCGGCCCTGCCTGCCGGATTCGGTGCCGGTGATCGGCCCGGCACAGCGCGTGCCGGGGCTGTGGTTCGCCTTCGGCCACGGGCATCTCGGCCTCACCGGCTCCGCGCCCACGGCCGAGATGCTGGCCCCCGCCATTCTGGGCCAGCCGACCAATCGTGACCTTGCGCCCTACGCCGCGGAGCGTTTCGCCCGCGGCTGAGCGTCTGGCGTTCAGCTCGTGATCTTGGCTGCCTCGATCACCCGGCGCCAGCGATCCAGGTCGCGTTCCAGGAAGGCGCCGAATTCCCCCGGGGTGGAGCTGGTGACAATGGCGCCGAGTGAACGCAGCCGCTGATTCGTCTCCGGCTT
Organism: Falsiroseomonas sp. E2-1-a4; assembly: GCF_051433165.1. Taxonomy (NCBI): domain Bacteria; kingdom Pseudomonadati; phylum Pseudomonadota; class Alphaproteobacteria; order Acetobacterales; family Roseomonadaceae; genus Falsiroseomonas; species Falsiroseomonas sp. E2-1-a4. The sequence continues at coordinate 53,193 of NZ_JBHMFS010000020.1, forward strand.
CTCCAGCGAGGCGCGGATTGCGGTGTTGAGGCGCGCCACTACGGCCTCCGGCGTACCGGCAGGGGCGGCGATGCCGAGGCCCTGGCTGTAATCCTCGAAGCCCGGGAAACCGATTTCGCGCATCGTCGGCACATCCGGATAATCCGGGCTACGTTCGGCGGTGGAAACGCCGAGCGGGCGCAGCGATCCGCGCGCGATGTGGTCCGCTAGGCCGATCATCGGGTAGAACATGAAGGCGACGCGGCCGGCCATCACCTCCGTCAGCGCCGGCGCGTTGCCGCGGAACGGCACATGCGTCATCTCCGTGCTGGACTGCACCGCGAGCAGCGCGGCGGCCAGATGCGCGGAGCCGCCGATGCCGGCGGAGCCATAGGTCAGCTCACCCGGCTTCGCCTTCGCCGCATCCACAAGCTGCCCCAGGGTGCGGTAGGGTGTGGAGGCGCCCGTCACCGCGATCAGCGGCAGCACCGCCAGCAGGCCGACCGGCGCGAAGTCGTGCAGCGGGTGGTAGCGTGCATTCGGGTTCAGAATGGCGTTCACGCTGTGCGACAGCGTGGTCACCATCAGCGTGTAGCCATCCGGCTGTTCCCGCGCCACCGCCTCCGTCGCCACCAGCGCATTCGCGCCGGTGCGATTCTCGACGATGACGGATTGGCCAAGGCTGGCCGACATGTCCTGCGCCACGACGCGCGCGATGACATCGGTCGGCCCGCCGGCGGAGAAGCCGACGATGAGGCGGATGGTCTTGCTCGGAAAGTTTTGGGCCCGTGCGAGGTCCGGCAGCGCGAACGCGCCGAGCAGCCCGGCCCCGGCCTGGCGCCTGGTGATGTTCATTCTTGTTTCCTCCCTTGTGTCGCGCAGCCTGCCGTCAGGCGGCCAGCCGCGCGTAGTCCAATGTCGCCATCACCTGCACGCGCAGGATGTAGCGCGGCTCATCGGCCCGGTAATCCGCGACGGCGTTGTGGGTGGTGGCGATATTGTCCCACATCAGCACGTCGCCGGGCGTCCAGCTATGCGAGTACAGGTACTTTGGCTGTGACTGGTGCTTGAACAGGAAGTCCAGCATCGCATCGCTTTCCGCCGGGCCGAAACCTTCGATCCGCATCGCGTAGCCCGGGTTGCAGTACAGCACGCGGCGGCCGGTGATGGGGTGGGTGCGGAAGATCGGCTGGCTCACCGGCGGCTTGCGGCGGCGCTGTTCTTCCGTCAGCGCCGGGCGGGTCGATCCCGGGCGCTGGCGCATCATCTCCCAGAACTTGTTGAAGTCGTGGATGGCGGTGCGGCCTTCCAGGCGCTGCTTCACTTCGGCCGGCAGATCCTCATAGGCCGCATGCATGTCGAGGAACTGCGTGTCGCCCAGCGGTTTGCCATCGCGGACCGGCACCTGCTTGGCGTGCAGGATATTGGCCAGCGCGATGTCCGTGGAATAGCTCATATCCGTGTGCCAGCCCTGGCCGGCATCGTTCAGCCCCACGGCCTTGCCGTCCTGCACCACGTTGGACAGGATCATCACCTCCGGGTGGTCGGCCGGGTGGAACATGTTGGCGACGTTGTGCTCCAGCGTACCGAAGCGGCTGCCGAGCGCGCTGAGCTGCGGTGCCTCCAGCGACTGGTCCGGGGCGCACAGTACGCCATGGGTGCCGAGGGCGCGCAGCAGCGTGCGGAAATCGGCATCCGTCAGCGGCTCGGCGAGATCCACGCCGCGCACCGTCGCGCCGACCCCGCCCTGATTTGCGATGATCTGCATCGGACATTCTCCCTCATCTTGCGGACAGGCTCCCCGAGCCGCAGCCGCGGGTCAACCGACGTTGCAGCGGGCTGTGGTAATTCCACATATATGGAGCCTTGAATGGCCGGAGGCAGTGATGGACGCGGTGGTGAAGTCCGCGGGCAGGGTGCTGGAGATCTTCGAATTCTTCGCCCACCGTCACGCCCCCGCCACGGTGACAGAGGTGGCCGCTGCGCTCGGCTTTCCGGTGAGCTCCACATCGGTCCTGCTGAAATCGCTGCTGTCGCTCGGCTATCTCGAATACGCGCCGCGCGCCCGGGACTATCAGCCCACCATCCGTTTCGCCGTCCTCGGCACCTGGATCTTCGATCGCTTCTTCGCCGAGGAGGGCGGCATCCCGGGGCTGATGGATGCACTTCAGGCGGAGACCGGGGAGACGATCGTGCTGGCGATGCAGCATGGCGAATACGTGGACTACATCCGCATCCTGCAATCCATCCGCCCCGTGCGCTTTCACATCAAGCCTGGATCGCGTCGGCCCATCTTCCTGCCGGCGGCGGGCAAGGTGCTGCTGGCACAACAGAGCGATGCGGAAGTTTCGCGGCTGCTGCGGCGGGTCAATGCGGGGCGCGGTGCGGTGCCCGTGGCCGTGGCGCCGCTGTTGGCGGAACTGGCGCAGATCCGCGCGCAGGGCCATGCGCGCAGCGAAGGCGCCGTAGTGCCGGATACGATGATGCTGAGCATGGCGCTGCCGGTGACAGAGGGGCACCGGCCGCTGGCTGTCGCCGTCAGCGGGCCGCTCGCGCGCATGCGGCGCGGCCGAAGCGCCATCCTGCGGCTGATGCGCGAGAAGATCGCCGGGTTGCGCCCACTGCCGGCATTGCCTTCGCACCGTCGCTGATCTGGTAACGGGAAGCTGTGCCCGCTACGCTGACGGCGGAGAGGAGACCAACATGCAAGAGCTCGCCACAAGGCTGAAGACCATCGGCGATTCCTATCCCTTCACCACACGCTGGCACGTGAAGGATGCACGCAGCGGGGCGGAGGTGCATCATGAGGGCAATGTGCCGATGCCCTCCGCCAGCGTGCGGAAGATCTCCATCATGATGGCGGCGCTGGCCGCGGTATATAACGGCCGGCTTCGGCTGGACGACAAGGTGGAGATCGAGGCGCGGCTGCAGAAGGACGTCGCCTCCGGAACCTATCGCTACATGACACCGGGCTGCGTCATCCCGCTGCGCGACGTGATCGTGAACATGATGATCACCAGCGACAATGTCTGCACCCAGGCCGTGCTGGAACGGCTGGGGCCGGATACGATGACCGGCTATTGCCAGGGCGTCGGCATGAAGGGCACCAACCATCGTGGCCTGATTCCGCCGCTCGGCATGGGCTGGGACCATCCGCCGGAGGCCGTGGCAACCACCACGCAATCCGACCAGGTGCTGCTGCTGGACCTGATCCTGAAGGGGACGGAGGATGCGGCGGCGGCGAAGCGGCTCGGCAGCACGCCCGAACTCTGCCGCTTGGCGATGGACATCCTGAGCTGGCAGATCCTGCGGAACCTGATTCCGTCGCTGCTGCCCTACGGCACGAAGGTCGCGCACAAGACCGGGCGTGGCCGCCGTGGGCGGATGGATGCGGGCATCGTCTTCGACGAAGGCAAGCCGCTGTTTATCCTGGCCGCCGCGACGGATTGGGTGCCGGAGACGATGCCGGACGGCATGCCGGGATTTGCTTCTTCCTTCGCCAGCATCGGCCGCATCGCCCGCGGCTGCTGGGATGGGCTGCGGTAGCGCAGCCCGCCCGTTGCTTCAGTTGGCCGGCCGCACATCCTGCGGCCGCGTCCGCTCATCGGTGCGCGGCGTGTGGGTGAAGCCCTGGCGCATGGCCCAAACATTGCGCTGCACATGGGTCGGGATGATCGCCTGGTCGGCGATGGCCAGGCGAATCGCGTCCTGCAGCAGCGCCTCCCGCTTGCCGTCATCCAGCTCCCGCATGCCACGCATCAGCAGCGCATCGAATTGCGGATTGGCGTAGCGGCCACGATTGACGGCGCCCATGCCGGCGGCGCGATCGAAGGTTGCCAGCACCGAACGCATGCCGGCCGAGGGCTCACCGGTGGAACTGCCCCAGGAGACCAGGAAGGACGAAAATTCCTGGCGCGAGGCGCGCGTGACGTAGCTCGAGAAGGGCTGCACATCCACTGAGGTGCGAACGCCGACCCGCGACCACATCTGCGCTACGGCCTGCACGATGCGCGCATCATTCGGGTAGCGGTCATTCGGGCCGTGCAGGGTGATGCGGAACCCCTCCGGATAGCCGGCTTCCGCCAGCAGGCGGCGAGCTGCCGCGGGGTCGGCCGGCGGCGGCGGCGCCAGGTCCGGCGCATGGCCGAAGGCGCCCGGCGGCATGAACTGGTTGATCGCCGCCGCATTACCTTCCATCACCCGCTCGACGATGGCGTTGCGATCGACCGCCAGGGCCAGCGCACGACGGACGCGAATGTCCTTCAGCGGGTTCCGCGGCAGCGGCTGACCGGCATTGTCGGTGATGAAGGGCGAGGGCCCGTCGCGCATGTGATCGAAATGCAGATACACCAGCCGCAGGCTGTCGATCTCCGAGATGCGGATGTTCTGGTCACCCCGCAGCCGCGCGAGGTCGGCCGTCGGCACCTGGTCGATGAAATCCACATCGCCTGCGAGCAGGGATGAGGTGCGCGCCGCCGCATTGGTCACCAAGCGATATTCCACCCGCCGCCACGGCTCCGCCCCGCCCCAATAGCTGTCGTTGCGCTCCAGCTCGATCCTGTCGACGGAACGGCCGCCGATGATGCGGAAGGGGCCGGTGCCGATGGCGAGGCGGCCGGAATTGAAATCCTCCGTGCTGGCACCTTCATGAATCTTGCGCGACAGCATCGGCACCTGGGACAGGCTGGCCGGAAGCACCGGGTCAGCACCGCGCGTCCGCAGGCGGATCGTCAACGGGTCCACCACCTCCACGCCGATGATCGAATGCGTGTAGGTGCGGAAGGAGCCGGGGCTGTTCACCACCTTCGGGATGCGGTCGAAGGTGAAGGCGACGTCATCGGCGGTGAAGGGCGTGCCGTCATGGAAGGTCACGCCGGCCCGCAGCTTCAGCTCCCACACATCTTCGCCAATCGGCCTCCAGCTTTCGGCCAGCGCGGCGACGGGCCGCGAATTCGGGTCCATCTCCATCAGGTTTGAGAAGATAGCGGAGGCGAAGGCGTTGTTGGGGGAGATGTTGTGATAATGCGGGTCAAGTGACGTGACCTGGGCGCCCACCGCCATGCGCAGCGTCTGCGCGCCGGCGGCCTGCACGACGGCACCGGCACCGAGCACGCAGCCAGCCAGCAACAGCGTCTTGAGGGTTCTGCTTTTCATCGTTTTTCTCCCTGTTTTCGTTCTTGTCGCGGTCAGCCCAGCAGGTAGGTGGCGCCCCCACGTTCGCAGATTGCGCGGATGTGACGGTCCAGCGCCTGCGGCACCGGAATGCCATCCCGCAGCCGCCGGGCCCGCGCCGCTTCCTCCGGATCGCCGGCCACCTGCACGGGGCGCGCCGGGTCCGCGGCCGGTGTGGCGCGCAGCACGTCGATCGCCTCGTCCAGATCCTGCTCGAACGCGCCCTCCTCGCGGAACGCCGCCGGGTTCAGCGCCATGAAGAAATGGCCCAGCCCGTCCGGGTCCTTCTCCGACTGCGTGCGGTTGCGGATTGGTGAGAAGCTGGCGCCGACCAGCGTGCCGCCCAGGATGTGCACCATCATCGCCAGGCCGTAGCCCTTGTGGCTCGCCATGTCCGGCGTGCCGCCGAGCGGCGACAGCCCGCCTTCCGGCCGCTTCAGCACATAATCATGCGCCAGATGCGGGTCCGTGACGCTGGCACCCTCGCCATCCATCACCCAGCCCGCCGGCACCGGGCGATCATTCAGGTGATAGACCTTCACCTTGCCAGCGGCGACCGTGGTGGTCGCCATATCCAGCACGAAGGGCGGGTTGCGCTCCGCGGGCGCGGCGAAGGCCATCGGGTTGGTGCCAAGCACCGGCACCGCGCCGCCCGTGGGCACCATGGCGATGCCGCGCGTGGCGCTGGTGACCATGCCGACAGCACCACGCTTCGCCGCGATGCGCGCATAGACGCCGGCCGCGCCGAAATGGTGCGAGTTCCGCACGCCCACCACCGCGACACCGGATTTCATGGCCATGTCCACCGCCAGGTTCATGGCGAAGACGGAAACCGGGTGGCCCAGCCCGGCGCCCGCATCCACCAGCGCCGTCGCCGGTCCCTGGCGGACGATGCGTGGCCGCGCCTGGAGGTTCAGCTTCCCCTCCAGATGCCGCGCCTCATAGGTCATGAGCATCGAGATGCCGTGTGAATCGACGCCGAGCAGATCGGTCTCGACCATCATCTCCGCCGTCGTCGCCGCCAGATCCTCGGCCATCCCCCAGCTGTGCAGGATGGCGAGGATCTGTGCGTGCACGCGGTCTGCCGGCACCATCAGCATGGCATCTGCCGTGGCAGTGCTCATCAACCTTCTTCCTCCACGACGTGGTTCCGCAAGGTGCCGAGCCCGGTGATCTCCACCTCGAACACATCCCCCGCGCGCATCCACAGCGGCGGCGTGCGACGGGAGCCGACGCCTTCCGGCGTGCCGGTGGCGATAATGTCGCCTGCCTCAAGCTTCGTGATGGCGGAGACATAGGCGAGCAGAGTCGGGATGTCGTAGATCAGGTCACCCGTGGTGGCGTGCTGCACCTGTTTTCCATTCAGGCGAGACACCAGCGTCAACTTTGTCACGTCGCCCACCTCATCCGCCGTCACCAGATACGGGCCGCAGGCACCGGACCGATAGAAATTCTTGCCGGAGGTGGTGGTGTGCTGCTGCCAGTCGCGCAGGCTGCCATCGGTGAAGCAGGCATAGCCGGCGATGTAGTCGAAGGCGCGGTCCTTCGCGATGTGCCGCCCCGCCTTGCCAATGACCAGCGCCAGCTCGCCCTCGAAGTCGAACTGCTCCGACGCCTTCGGCCGCCACAGCGCGGCGCCATGGCCCACCACGGAATCATTCCAGCGGCTGAAGACGCGGGGGAAGGGTGGCGGCGCCCGGCCGGATTCCTCCGCGACATGGGACCGGTAGTTCAACCCGATGCCGATGATCTTCCGCGCATCCGGCAATGGCGGCAGGAAGGTCACATCCTCCAGCTTGTGGTCCACGCCCTGTTCCGCCCGCGCCGCCTCAAGCGCCGTTGCGCCGCCTTCCAGCAGAGCGCGCAGCGTCGGGTAGCGCTTGGCCAGGCGACGGCCGAGATCGACCACGCCGCCCTCCACCGCGGCGCCGTAGCTGGCGCCGGCGGCGGTCTCGAAGCTCAGCAGCTTCATCGTGCGCTGGCCATCGCGTGCACGGGCAGGAAGCCGGGCTGGAAGACGCGGTCGGCCATCACTTGGCAGCGCTTCATCATGCGCGGCTCATCGGCGCGGTAATCCGGCAGCGCGTTGTGCAGCGTGCCGATATTGTCCCAGATCAGCAGGTCACGCTCGGCCCAGACATGGGTGTAGATGAAGCGCGGCTCCAATTGATGGGCGAACAACTGTTCCAGCACCTGGTCGCTCTCGGCCTCATCCAGTTCGTTGATCCGGATCGCGTAGCCCGGGTTGCAGTACAGCACCTTCCGGCCGGTGATCGGATGCGTCAGGAAGATCGGGTGCACCGAGGGTGGCCGGCTGGCGCGCTGCGCCGGGGTCAATGGGCCGCGGCCGCTGCCCTTGGCCAGCATGCCTTCCCAGAACTTGTTGAAGTCATGCGTTGCCGTCATGCCCTCCAGCCGCCGCTTCAGCGCCGGGTCCAGCGCGTCGTAGGCGGCATGCATGTTGGCGAACAGCGTGTTGCCCAGCGGCTTGCCGTCCCGCACCGGAACCCGGTGCGCGTTCAGCACGTTCACGAAGCCCATCGTGTCGCGATAGGACATGTCGGTGTGCCAGTCCTGCCCGGCATCGGCGATGCCGATCGGCTTCCCGTCCTCGACGATGTTGGAGAGGATGCCGACCTCTGGCACCTCCGGGTCCTGGAATTTGCCGGTGACGGAGGCCTGGATGCTGCCGAAGCGCGCCGAGAAATCGCGCAGCGCCGCCGGCGCCAGCAACTGGTCCGGAAAGCGCAGCACGCCATGCTCGCCAAGAGCGCGCAGGATGGTCGCGAAATCCGCATCGGACATGGGGCGGGACAGGTCGATGCCGGTGATGGTCGCGCCAAGCACATCGCCGGTGGGACGGATGTCGGGCATGGTTTCCTCCTGACCAGTTTCTCGGGAAGCTGCGGTCCGCCGGCTTTCACATCCGACAGGGACAGTGTCGTTTCCCGTATTTTGGGAAAAATAGACATGTGCCCTGGTCGCTCGCAACCCCTTTTCGGATATTCTGCCCGCATGCCCCCCGAATTGCCCCCCGAGCTGACCCCCGAACCAGCCACCGCACCGCCCGCAGCCGGCGCCTCCGCCGAGGCTCCGGCCGCCGCCCCGGGCAGCCTGGTGCGGATGCTGGAGGTGCTGGACCAGTTCGCGCCGGACCAGCCGGTGATTCGGGTGGATGATCTGCAGGCGCGGCTCGGCTACACGAAATCAACCGCCTATCGCTACGTGAAGGCGCTGTGCGATGCCGGGCTGCTCGCTCAGGCTTCCCAGGGCCGGTACTCGCTCGGCCCGCGCATCGTCGAGCTGGAGCGCCTGATGCGCATCGCGGACCCGCTGTTGCAGGCGGGGGAGGCGGTGCTGCCCGATCTGGCGGCGGAAATGCCCAACAGCATGGTCCTGCTGTGCAGCCTGTACCGCGACAAGGTGCTCTGCGTGCACCGGGAGGGGCCGGAGGCGATCGAGGCCGGCGGCGACCGCATCAGCATCCTCCGCGCGCGTGGCCTGCCGCTGCCGCTGTTCCAGGGCGCCGCATCCCTGGCCATCCTGGCCAGCCTGCCCGCCCCGCGCATCCGCGCCCTGTTCATGCAGCGCCAGGCGGAGATGGTGGCGGCGGGGCTGGGGGCGGATTGGCCGGCGGTGCGCCAGCGCCTGGCGGGCATCCGAAGGGATGGCCAGGTCACCACCGTCGGCCGCTTCAACCGCCATCTGGCGGCGGTTTCCGTGCCGGTCCGGTCCCGCGATGGGGCGCAGATTGCCGGCAGCCTCACCCGCATCATGCCGGCGGAGACGTTTCCGGCGCAGGACGCTGCCTGGCTGGTCCAGCGGCTTCAGGCCGGCGCGAGCGAGGTTTCGGCCCGGCTGGCCTAATCCGACGCCGCTGATCCGATATTCGGGAACTTCCTGCCGGCCGCTCCGTTGCCCCGACAATGGCATCTTCCCAGCCCGACCACGAAACGACGCGGCAGGGCGCCGCCGCGGCCGGCAGTGGCCGCCTGCTGGCCATCCTGCTGGCCCTGGTGCTGGCCGGGCTGGCCGCCTGGTATGTCTGGCCCGCCTCCGGCAACCAACGGGCCGAACGCGGTGCGCCGCCACCCACCCCCGTGGTGCTGGCCACTGCCGAGTCGGTGCGCCTGGTGCGCGAGGTCCGCGGCCTCGGCAACGTTCTCGCCACCAGCAGCGTCATGCTGGCCGCCGAGATCACCGGCCGCGTCACCGCGCTCAGCTTCGAGGAAGGGGCGGAGGTGACGGAGGGCGAGATCCTCGTCACCCTGGACCCCGGCCCCGCCGAGGCCGAGCTGCGCGCCGCCCAGGCGGAGGCGGCGGAGCTGGAGCAGCAGCTTTCCCGTTCCTCTCGCCTCGCCCGTGGCGGTTTTGCGGCGCGCGGCGATGTGGCGGATCTGCGCCAGCGGCTGGCGGGCGCGGAGGCGCGCTCCGCCGCGGCGGAATCGCGCCTGTCGCAATCCCGCATCGCGGCGCCCTTCGCCGGGCGGCTGGGCCTGAAGCAGGTCAGCGTCGGCGCGCTGGTGCAGCCGGGCACGCCGCTGGTGGCGCTGGACGCGGTGGACCCGATCGAGCTGCATTTCGCCGTGCCCGAACAGGAAATCGGCCGCTTCGCCGCCGGCGCCGCGGTTCGCGCCACCTCCTCCGCCATGCCGGGGCGAGACTTCGTGGGGCAGGTCCAGGTCATCGCCCCCCGCGTCGACCCGGCGCTCCGGACCGTGACGGTGGTGGCCCGCCTGCCCAATGAGGATCGCCGCCTGCGCCCCGGCATGCTGATGCAGGTGACGGTGGCGGCGGAGGTGGTGGAACAGGCCGTGACCGTGCCGCCCCGCGCCGTGGTGATGCAGGGGCCGGAGCATTTCGTCTTCCGCGTCGTGGATGGCATCGCCCACCGCACGCAGGTCCGCATCGGCCAGCGCACGCCGCAGCGGATGGAAATCCTCGATGGGCTTCTGGCTGGCACCCCGGTGGTGCTGGAGGGGCTTCAGGGCCTGCAGGATGGCGCTCGCGTCGATGCCGCTGCGCCTGCGGCGGTGGCGCAGCGCTAGTGCGGAGCCTGTTCGACCTGCCGGTGCTGCGCCCGGTCCTGGCGCTGGCCTTCAACCTGCTGCTGATCGCCATCGGCATCGGCGCGGCCTTCACGCTGTCGGTGCGCGAATACCCGGATGTGGACCCGCCCGTCGTCTCCGTCCGCACCCTCTACGCCGGCGCGCCGGCCGAGGTGGTGGAGCGGGAGGTCACGCAGACCATCGAAAGCAGCCTGTCCGGCATCGCCGGCATCCGCATCATCCGGTCCATCACCCGTGACGAATCCTCCGTCATCATCATCGAGCTGAACACCGGCACCAATCTCGATGCGGCCGCCGCGGAGGTGCGCGACAAGGTCGCCGCCACCCGCCGCAGCCTGCCCACCGGCATCGAGGATCCGGTGGTGGAGAAGGCCTCGGCGGATGAGGATGCGGTGATGTACCTCACCCTCCGCGCCGAGGAGGGGATGAACACCGCGGAGCTGACCGACATCGCGGAGCGCCGCCTGGTCGATGCGCTGGGCATCGTGCCGGGCGTGGCGGGCGTCGAGATCTATGGCGGCCGCCGCTACGCCATGCGGATCTGGCTGGACCAGCCGGCACTGGCGGCGCGCGGTCTGACGCCGGTGGATGTGGCCACCCGGCTGCGGGCGGAGAATCTGGAAGTGCCGGCCGGGCGGCTGGAGACCGGCCGCCAGGAAATGACGCTGCGCGCGCTGACCCGGCTCGGCTCGACCGACGATTTCGCCGGGCTTGTGCTGCGGGAAGGGGAGGGGCTTGGCCGCGTCCGCCTGGGCGATGTCGCCCGGGTCGAGATCGGCGTGGAGAACACCCGCTCCGCCTTTCGCGTCGGCGGGGGGGAGGCGATTGCCATCGGCATCCTGCGCCGTGCCGATGCCAATGCGCTGGATGTCTCGTCCGGCATCGCGGCGGCGGCGGAACGGCTCGGCGCCGGGCTGCCGCCGGGTGTGTCGCTGCAATTGTCCTATGACGAGGCGCTATTCATCCGGGAGACGCTGGCCAATGTCGCCTGGACCCTGGCGATCACCATCGGCATCATCGTGCTGGTCATCTACCTGTTCCTCGGCTCGCTGCGCGCCACGCTGATTCCGGCGCTGACCATCCCGGCCTCCATCATCCCGGCCATCGCGGTGGCGGCGGCGCTGGGCTATTCCGTCAATGTCCTGACCATTCTCGCGGTGATCCTGGCCATCGGCTTCTGCGTCGATGATGCGGTGGTGATCCTGGAGAACATCCGCCGCCGGCAACAGACGGGCGAGCCGATCCTGCTGGCCGCGGTGCGCGCGACGCGGCAGGTGGGTTTCGCGGTTTTCGCATCTTCCGCCGCGCTGCTCTCCGTCATCCTGCCGTTGGCTTTCCTGCAGGGGAATATCGGGCGGCTGTTCGCCGAATTCGCGGTGATGCTGGCGGCGACGGTGGTGTTCTCCACCGCCGCGGCGCTGACGCTGGCGCCGCTGCTCTCGGCCAGGCTGTTCGCCGGCACCGCGGAGGATGGCCGCATCGCGCGCACCAGCCTGCGCGCGCAGAACTGGCTGCGCGACCATTACCGTAGCGCGCTGCGCCGGCTGATCGCGATGCCGGCGCTGGTGCTGCTGGCGGGCCTAGGCTTTGCCGGCGCCGGCGCCTTCGCCTGGTACGCGCTGCCGCAGGAACTGGCGCCAGATGAAGATCGAGGCGCCGTCCTCATTATCGCCGAAGGCCCGCAGGGCGCCGGCTTCCCGGACACGCTCGCCGCCGTCGAACAGATCGAGGCGGTGCTGGCGCCCTTCGTGGGCGAGGACGGTCCGGCGGAGGAATATCTCAGCATCGTCGCCCCCGGCCGTGGCGGCGCCGCGCGGACCAACCGCGCCATCGTCATCCTGCGCCTGAAGCCCTGGGGCGACCGCGAGCTGGGGCAGATGGAACTGGTTGCCGACCTGCGGCGCCGGCTCGCCGCCATCCCCGGCGTCCGGGCCTTCGCCGTCCCGCCGCCGAAACTGGGCCAACGCGGCGGCGGCCGGCAGTTCCGCTTCGCCGTGGGCGGAACGGAGCGGGAGCGGGTGCGCGAATGGGGCGCCATCATGCTGGCGCGCAGCGGTGAAATCCCCGGCCTGGTGGCGCTCGATACCTCCTACAAGCCGACCAAGCCGCAGATCGAAATCCGCATCGACCGCGACCGCGCCGCCGCGATCGGCCTGGACGCCGCAACGATCGGGGAGACGCTGGGCGTGCTGTTCAGCGACCGGGAGGTCACGCAGTGGCTCGATCGTGGCGAGGAATATGAGGTGATCCTGGGCGCCGAGCCGGCGGCACGGGCGGCACCAGGCGATATCCGCAACGCCTATCTCCGCGCCCGCAACGGAGAACTCGTGCCGCTGTCTTCCGTGGTGGAGCTGACCGAGGTCGGCACGGTTCAGGAGCTGCGCCGGGTGGATCGCCTGGCCGCCATCGAGATCGGCGCCAACCTGGCGCCCGGCACGAATCTCGGCACCGCCATCGCAAGCGCCGAAGCGGCGGCCGCCGAATCCCTGCCGGCGGAGGCGACGCTGCGCTGGCTCGGCGAAAGCCAGGAATTCCAGGAAGCCGGCCAGGCGATCCTGGTGATCTTCGCGCTGGTGCTGGTGCTGACCTTCCTGGTGCTGGCGGCGCAGTTCGAAAGCTTCGTCCACCCGCTTGTGGTGATGACGGCGGCGCCGTTGGCTGTGGCCGGCGGGCTGCGGACCCTGCTTCTGGCGGGGCTGATGGTGAACATCTACAGCCAGATCGGCATGGTCCTGCTGGTCGGGCTGGTGGCCAAGAACGGCATCCTGCTGGTGGATTTCGCCAACCAGCTTCGTGACGAGGGCATGGCGCCGGCACAGGCGGCGGAAGAAGCCGCGGCGCTGCGGCTGCGCCCGATCCTGATGACCACCTCCGCCAGCATCCTGGGCGCGCTGCCGCTGGCGTTGGCGACGGGGGCGGGCGCCGAATCGCGCAGCACCATCGGCCTGATCATCGCCGGTGGACTGACGCTCGGCACGTTGCTGACGCTGTTCGTGGTGCCGGTCGGCTACGTCCTGCTCGCCCGCTTCACCGCCGCCCCCGGCGCACGCGCAGCGGAGTTGCGGCGGCTGGAGGCCAAGCCGGCGGAATAGCCCCGCCGGTCGAGGGTTTCAGCGGCGGCGGCTGCGCCGGAACAGTCCCCAGAGGCCGCGCAGGATCACCCCGTTGCGCAAAAGTCTGAACATGATCTCGCCTTTCGGATGCCTACCCGTTCAGCGCCCGATGGCGCGCCGGGTTGCACCCGCTGTTAGACCGGCGGCAGCGCCGCCCGCGCATCATGCCGCGCCAGGCGGGACAGCAGATACTCCACCTCCGCCCGCGCCGTGGCGGTCAGCGCGGTGCCCGGCCGGCGCTGCGCGTCGGAGGCGATGACGCCGCGCCGCATCAGCACGTATTTCCGCACCGCGAGGCCGGGGCCGGGCTGCAATTCGTAGCGGATCAGCGGCAGATGCGCGTCGAACAGATCATGCGCGCGCTCGCGGTTAGCCCCCTTGGCACCGGCCTGGGACAGTTGAACCAGTTCCACCAGCATGTCCGGGAAGGCGTAGCCCGTCATCGCGCCATCGGCGCCGCGCGCCATCTCGAAATCCAGGAAGATGCCGCCATTGCCGCAGAGGATGCTGATCGGCCGCATCGAGCCATCCGCCTGGAAGCCGCGCAGCGCCGAGATCTTCTCCAGCCCGGGCCAATCCTCGTGCTTCAGCATGACGCAGGAGGGCAGGTCCGTGACGATGCGGCGGATCACCGCCGGCGTCATCTGCACCTGGAACAACTGCGGGTAGTCCTGCAGGACCCAGGGCACATCCGGCCCGATCGCCTCCACCGCCTGGTGGAAATAGCTAACCACGGCATCGTCGTTCCGCAGATGCGTGGGCGGCGCGATCATCACGCCCGCCGCACCCGCCTCCATCACGCCGCGCGCCAAAGCGCGCATGGCCGCGAAGCCCGGCGCGGTGACGCCCACGATGATGCCGGCCTGGCCCGCGCGGCCGATGATGCGCCGGCTGAGCGCCAGCGATTCGGCGCCATCCAGCTTCGGCGCCTCCCCCATCACGCCCAGGATCGTCATCCCCGCGCAGCCGGCGCCGAGGAAGAAATCCGTCATCCGGTCCAGGCTGGCCTCGTCCACGCGCCCATCGGGGTGGAAGGGTGTCGGCGCAATGACATAGACGCCTTGGGCAGTGACATCGAGCGGCATGGATCGGTCTTCTTTCTGGTGGCGCGGATCATCGTTGTGACGCAGCCGGGCGTAAACCCCCGCAGGGCCCCTTCGTTGGTGCACGACATGCATCAATCGGGCAGATTAATGCATTGGACGCGACGCACAGGCGGGGCGAAACTTCGGACTGGAGGAGACTGAATGCCCGATACGCAGATGGACCCCGGCGCCATGTCCGGCTGGATCGGCCGCCAGGAAGTGCTGGAGGATGAGGTGGCGCTGCCCATCATCCGCCGCCTGGCCGCCCTGCTGGACCTCGACCCGATGGCCTATCGCCGCGGCGATGCGCTGCCCGAGGGCTGGCATTCCGTGTTCTTCGCCCCCATCGCGCGCCAGTCGCAGCTCGGCCCGGATGGCCATCCGCGGAAGGGCGATTTCCTGCCGCCGGTGCCGCTGCCGCGCCGCATGTTCGCCGGCCGCCGGCTGCGGTATCTGGCGCCGATCACCATCGGCGCGGAAATCCGCCGCACCTCCACCATCGCCGCCATCACGCCGAAGACCGGCCGAACCGGGCAGATGATCTTCGTGCGCGTCGATCATGTGGTGGAGATGGACGGCAAGCCGGTGCTGACGGAAGTGCACGACATCGTTTATCGCGAGGAAGCCAAGCCCGGCGCACCCGTGAAAGCGGATGCCCCGGTGGAACTGCCGACACCCGACGAGACGCAGATCTACGCGCCGGAGACGGTGACGCTGTTCCGCTATTCCGCGCTGACCTACAACGGCCACCGCATCCATTACGACCAGCCCTATGCGACGCAGGAGGAAGGCTATCCCGGCCTGGTGGTGAATGGCGGGCTGCATGCGCTGTTCCTGCATGAGATGGCGCGCCGCAACCTCCCGGGCGGCAAGCTCGGCCGCTTTTCCGTCCGCAACGTGAATCCCTTCTACGTCGACCGCACGGGTGAGCTGCGCTGCAAGCGGGCCGAGGACGGCAGCCTTTCGCTGTGGGCGCTGAACGAGGCCGGGCGCATCGTGGCCCAGGCCGAAGCCGCCGCCGAACCGGGTGCGCTGGTTTGAGCGACACAGCTTCCAATCCATGGAATTTGGTATGACCCCCACCCCACGCGCCGCCACCTGGCGCTCCATGCTCTACGTCCCGGCGAATGTGCCGCGCTTCGTCGCCAAGGCGCCGGCGGCGGGTGCCGATGCCATCATCCTCGACCTCGAGGACAGCGTGCCGGTCGCGCAGAAGGATGCGGCGCGCGATGGCCTGGCCGATGCGGTGGCGACCTGCCGCACCGGCCCTTCCGCCGTGCTGGTCCGCATCAACCGCCCGCTGCGGATGGCGGTGCGGGACATCGAGGCGGCGATCGCCTGCGGTGCCGACGGCATCCTGATGACCAAGGCGATGGATGCCGGCCATGTTCGCCTGATCGCCGAGGTGATCGATGAACTGGAAGGCGCCACGCCGCGCTGCGTGCTGCTGCCGCTGATCGAAACGCCTGCGGCCATCGACCGCATGGCGGAAATCGGCGCGGCTTCCCCCCGCGTCGCCGGGCTGCTGGTGGGGGCGGAGGATCTGGCGGCCGAGATCGGCTGCACATCGGATGACGAGGTGATGGTCGCGATCAAGCGCCGCATGGCGGTGGCGGCCGCGCAGGCGGGCGTCGCGGCCATGGGCACGCTCGGCTCCATCGCGGATTTCCGGGATCAGGAGAAGCTGCGCGACGTGGTCGCCCGGTCCCGCCGCGCCGGCTTCACGGGTGGCAGTTGCATCCACCCGGCGGTGATCCCGATCCTCAACGAAGGCTTCGCGCCCAGCGAGAAGGAACTGGATCTCGCCCGCCGCCAGATCGCCGCGGCCGAGGCCGCGGAGGCCGAGGGCCGCGGGTCCTTCGAGGTGGATGGCCGCATGGTGGACGAACCCATCCTGTGCCGCGCCCGGCGCATCCTGGCCTCAGCCCGCTGACTTCAGCAATTCCAGTGTGAGTGGGTCGGCGGCACCGCCGAAGTGCCGCCGCAGCGCCGCAGCGAACGCCGCCTGTTCCGGCCAGGCGGCATCGAACAGCGTTAAGCAGGACCGGAACTTCAGATCGTCCGGGCTGCCGAAGATCGCGTGCGCGGACCGATCCGGTACGGAGAGCACCAGCGCTGTGCAGTCCACCAGCCGCTGCCCCAGCAGAGGATGCGCCGCGTAGGCCTGCGCCTCCGCCAGCGACGCGATCCCATAGTACCGCGCCGTGGCACTGCAGCCCAGTTCGCGGAGCTGCGGAAAGACGAACCACATCCAATGGCTTTGCTTGCGACCCTGCCGCAATTCGAGCTGCACCTCCGCCATCACGGGGTCCTGCGCCTGCACGAAGCGCGCAAGGTCGAAGGGATCCGGTGTCATCGACATTGGCGCAGTTTCCTCCGTTGGCGGCGGTGACGGCAGGCGGGTCAGCGCGGCGGCATCCACCGACTTCCGCAGCAGCGCCGTCCGCCCCTGCCCACCCTCCGGCGTCCATCCATCGGGCCGGCTTCGGGATGCTGTGCCGTCAGGTTGTCGCCGGTCGCCACCCCAGCCATCATGGCTTTGCGGCAAGGATGGGGCAGGGCGATGCGGCTGAGTGATTTCCGGGTTCTGACCTTCGACTGCTACGGCACGCTGATCGACTGGGAGGGCGGCATCCACGCCGCGCTGCAGCCGCTTCTGGCCCAGGCAGACAACCACACCGGCGGCACCATCGACCGCGAGGCCGCGCTGCAGGCCTTCGCCCGGCTGGAGGCGGATCAGGAAGCGCGGACGCCGGAGATGATCTATTCGGACCTGCTGGCCGAGGTGCATCGGCGGCTGGCCCAGGAATGGAAGCTGCCGGCTGAGGAGGCGGCGCATCGCCGTTTCGGCGCTTCCGTGCCGGACTGGCCGGCCTTTCCGGATTCGGCGGAGGCGCTGGCCTACCTCAAGCAGCACTTCAAGCTGGTGATCCTGTCCAATGTGGACCGCACCAGCTTCGCCGGCAGCAACCGTCGGCTCGGTGTGGCATTCGACGCGATCTACACGGCGCAGGATATCGGCAGCTACAAGCCCTCGGATCGCAACTTCGCCTATATGCTCGAAAAGCTGGCGGCGCTCGGCCACCCCAGGGGTGAGGTCCTGCACACGGCGCAAAGCCTGTTCCACGACCACGTCCCGGCCAAGCGCGCCGGCCTCGCCACGGCCTGGATCGACCGGCGGCACGACCAGGAAGGCTGGGGCGCCACGCCGCAGCCGGCAGACGAGGCGCGGTTCGATTTCCGCTTCCCCAGCCTGGTCGCCCTGGCCGCGGCGCATGCGGCGGAACAGGGCGGCTGATTTTTTCAGGCCACGGTGTGCGCCCCGTTGTCGGCATGCACCACGGACCCGCTCATGGGCGCCGCCGCCTCGCTGGCCAGGAAGGCGGCGATACGGCCGACATCCTCGATATCCACCAGCCGGCCGGCGGGGGTGCGCGCCCGCACCCGGTCCAGCAGATCATCGAAGCGGTCGATACCCGATGCCGCGCGGGTGCGGATGGCGCCGGCTGAAATCGCGAAGGCGCGGATGCGGCGCGGCGCCAAATCCGCCGCCATGTAGCGCACGCTGGATTCCAGCGCCGCCTTCACCGGCCCCATCAGGTTGTAGTTCTCCACCACGCGGTCGGCGCCGTAGAAGCTCACCGTCATCAGGCTGCCGCCCTCCGTCATCAATGGCGCCGCCAGCTTCGCCATGCGGATGAAGGAATGGCAGGACACGTCCATCGCCATGGCGAAGCCCTCCGCCGAGCAATCCACCACGCTGGCATGCAGATCCTCGCGCGGGGCGAAGGCGATGGAGTGCAGCAGGAAATCCAGCCTTCCCCAATCCTGCGCGATGCGGTCGAACACGGCCTCCAGCTGGCCGGGGGTACGGACATCGCAGGGCAGCAGCAGAGTCGTGTCCAGCCCTTCCGCCACCGGGCGGATGAAGGGCAGCGCCTTGTCATTGAGGTAGGTCAGCGCCAGTTCCGCGCCGGCCTGGCGGAAGGCGGTGGCGCAGCCGGCGGCGATGCTGTGGCCGTTGGCGATGCCCACCACCAGGCCGCGCTTGCCGGCGAGATCCACGATCGGGGTCATCTGGGGTCATCCTTCCGCTGCGTCGTCGCGCGCCTCCTTTGCCGCAGCCGGGGCCGCGCGGCCAGTGATGATCCGGGGGCTGTCGCGCCGCCGCCCGCGGCGGCACCATGCGGATCGCGTCCCCAGGAGCCTCCGCATGACAGACCGTCCCCGCACCATCCTCGTCACCGGCGCCGCCAGCGGCATCGGCGCCGCCTGCTGCCGCGCGCTGGCCGGGCCGGGCACCGCCATCCTGGTGCATACCCGCAAGAATGCGGCGGGGGCCGAGGCGGTGGCGGAAGCGGTGCGCGCGGCCGGCGGGCTGGCAGAGGTGATGCTGGGCGACATTGCCGACCCGGCGCTGCCGGCCGCGCTGGTGGCGCGGGTGCAGGCGCGTTTCGGCGGGCTTGATGTGGTGGTGGCCAATGCCGGCTTCGCCGACCGCACGCCGGTGGCGGCGCTGACCGATGCCGGCTTCGCGCAATCCATGGATACGGTGCTCTGGGCCTTCCTGCGCCTGGCGCGCGCCGCGCTGCCGGTGCTGGCGGAGGGGCAGGCGCCAAGGCTGGTCGCCATCTCCTCCTTCGTCGCCCATGTCTTCCGCACCGATGCCACGCTGTTCCCCGCCACCGCCGCTGCCAAGGCGGGGGTGGAGGCGCTGGTGCGCGCCCTGGCGGTGGAGGCCGCTTCCAGCGGCACCACGGTGAACGCCGTGGCGCCGGGCTTCACCCAGAAGGATGCCGCCGGACATTCCGCCATGACCCCGGCGCAGTGGGATGCGGTGCGCGCGCGCATCCCGCTCGGCCGGCTCGGCACGCCGGGCGATGTGGCGCAGGCCGTGGCCTTCCTCGCCTCGCCGGGCGCGGCCTACATCACCGGGCAGGTGCTGCATGTGAATGGCGGGCTGGTCTGATTGACGTCACGCGGCCGCGCTGCCTTGCTGTCCGCACAACCAGGGGAAACGCCACCATGATCCATGTCCTTGCCTTCATCACCACCAAGCCCGGGATGCGCGATGCGGTGCTGGCCGAAATGCGCGCCAACATCCCGGCGGTCCTGGCCGAGGAAGGCTGCATCGAATACGGCCCGGCGATCGATGCGGAGGGCATCGGCCCACTGCAGACCGCGATCGGTCCGGACAGCTTCGTGGTGGTGGAGAAATGGTCCAGCGCCGCGACGCTGGCCGCCCACGGCGCCGCGCCGCATATGAAGGCCTATGGCGCCAAGGTGCGGGACATGGTGGCCAGCCGCGTCATCCACGTGCTCAGCCCCGCCGCCTGATCAGGGCCGGCGCAGCCGCCCGACAGGCTGCACGCCCGCCAGCACCAAGGCCCGGCCCCAACGCTGGCCGGGCTTCTCCACCAGGTGAAACAGCACCACGGAGGCGGCAAACGTGGCCAGGATATAGGCCAGGAAGGGCAGCCCATCCGGGAAGCCGCGCTCCAGCATCACGAACTTCACCCAGACCTTGATCAGGTAGTGGCTGAGATAGGTGGAGTAGGAGATCAGGCCCAGCCACTCGAGGAAACGGTTCTCCAGCAGCTGCGCCAGGCCGCCGTGGTTGTCCAGCAGATGGAAGATCAGCAGCACGAAGCCCAGCGGCGCGAACAGGTAGTCCGGCAGGAAGGCGACCGACCCCAGGCACAGCACCGCCCCGACTGCGCAGGCGGAACCGGCGCGGGGTGCGCCGCCATGCAGGGCGCAGACGCGGTGGATGCAGATGCCGATGCTGAACTCGATGACGCAGCGCAGCAGCCCGAAGCGCGGAATGTCACCGCCGAGGCCACCCCCCGTCCACCAGGTCACGCCGCCCAGCAGCACCAGCAGCCCGCCGAGCATCGCCAGCGTCGCGCCGGTGGTACGCAGCCGCCGGGTGATCGCCAGCACCAGCAGCGGGAAGACGAGGTAGGCGAACCATTCGGTGCTGATCGACCAGGCCGGGATGTTCCAGCGCAGCTCCTCGAACATCCCCCAATTCTGGATCAGCAGCAGGCTGGCGACCCAGTATTCGGGATCGAAGCCTTCCTCCGGCAGCCCGCCGCGGGAGAACAGGGCGAGCGCCGCCGGCACCGACAGATAGGCCAGCAGAATGACCAGGTGCAGCGGATAGATGCGCGCCAGCCGGAAGCCGTAGAAGGTGGCCAGGCCGCGCGCATCGGCCCCGGCCTCGAACTGCTTCGCTCAACACCACCGAGACCTGCAGCGCGAAGGCCAGGTCCTTCACCTTCTCCATCCCCGGAATGCTGCGGCTGATCCGCGCCGCCTTCTGCAGCGACAGGAAGCTGGTCAGGATCAGCCCCAGGAACATCGCGAGTCCGGGCCAGCCATGCTCGCCCAGCACCTCGAAATAGATGCTGTGGAACGCCTTGCCCTTGGTGACCACGCCATCGGGGAAGTGGGCGTTGCCGGGGAAGTGGATCTCGTTGATCTGGTACGAATGGAAGCCGCCGCCGAAGAAATTCTCGGATACGAAGCCGAGCGTCCATTGCCAGACCAGGATACGCCCCAGCGCCGAATCCTCGGTCTGGAACTCGTTGATGGTGGAGAACCGCTCGTTCCAATCATCCGAGGTCAGGTGCATGATTGGGCCACCTGCTGCGGCCGGAAGGTGTCCACCCAGACATAGCCCAGGCTCAGCACGAAGGGCGCCACGGCGCTCAGCCCGAGAAAGCCGCAATAGACGGCGATGAGGAACAGGCTACGGAGCATCGATACGCGACCTCCAGCCGTTCCGGGCGGGGCGCGCGCGGGGGGCTTGGGGCGGGTGGGGCCTCGGCGGGGGCGCGCCGGACCGCGCGCGGCGCCTGATCATCAGTCTTGGCCTTCCAGCGTGCCGGGCAGCCGAACCACGGGATCAGCCGGTCGAGCTGCACCGCGCGCAGGGCCACAAACGGGCACAGCCCGCCGCTGAACAGCAAACTCGCCAGGTCGATCATGCCAGCCTGCGGAATCCGGGTGCCGTGTTCGGTGCTATCCAACCGGTGGCAGGACGCAACAGCCACGACAAAAAACCGAAAATGAAAATGCACGCGGATTTGACGCGCACCGTCCAGAAATTTGCATTTGCATTTGAAGCGCCGATTTTGATCTTTAGCTTAATTAAGCAAGCGGTTCGGACCGTGCCGATACTGTCAGGCCCCCCTAACACGCTCCGGCCACGCCTGGCTTCCAGCGGCGTGGCCCGCATGACAGGCTGGCGCCGGCCGGATCGCGGCCAGCAACAGGGGAGGATGAAAGTGCCGATACGCCGCATTGCAGAGGAACAGCGCCTGTCCGGCGCCGTCATGGGCGGCGGGCTGGTCTGGCTCGCCGGCCAGGTGGCCGATGACCCGACGCTGGATGCCGAAGGCCAGACCGCCGACATCCTGGCGCAGATCGATGCCCTGCTGGCCGAGGCCGGCACCGACAAGCGCGCCCTGCTAAGCGTCACCATCGTGCTGGCCGATATCCAGGACGCGCCGGCGATGAACCGCGCCTGGGATGCCTGGCTGGATCCCGCCGCCAAGCCCGCCCGCATGACCATCGAGGCGGCGCTGGTCGATCCGCGCTGGAAGGTGGAGATTACCGGCGTCGCAAAGGCGCCGTGACGCCGCGCGCGACCGGCAGACTACTTCTTCGTCAGCCGGTCCAGCACCCCCAGCGCCACCGCGCCGGCCACGAACATGCCGTGGATCGCGAGGCCCCACATGATCGCCCGGTCGTCGTAATTCGACACTTCCATGAAGATCTGCAGCAGATGGATGGAGGAGATCGCGATCAGCGCCGAGGCCAGCTTGATCTTCAGATTGCCGGGATCGAAACCCGAAACCCAGCTCACCCCCGCCCCATCCTCATGCTTGTCCAGGCGGGAGACCAGGCTGTCGTAGGATGAGATCATCACCGTCACCACCAGCGATGCGACCAGCGCCGCATCGAGAAGATGCAGCAGGTCCAGCAACTGGCGGTTGTCTGACCCGGCCAGAGCATTGCCGGCGAACTTCCACAGCTTCGCCAGGAAGCCCAGCGCATAGATCGCGAGCGCGACGCCGAGGCCAAGGAAGAACACTACCAGCACATGCCGGCTGGCGAGCATGATTCTGTCGATCAGCAGTTGCATGGAAGCGCTCCGCTTGCGCCGCCGATGTGCCCTGGCCTGGTTCGCTTGGGAAGGGGATGCCGCGCGATCATCAGGCGGGCGGGCAGGGGGCCTCGACCTCGGGCGCCGGCGCGGGCATTTTGCGTAACCGTTGCGCCGGTGGCCATGGCGCCGCCCGGGGTTGGCCGCGCTGCCGCCGCAATCGGGCGCCATTGTCTCGCCGACCGAGGAACCTGCATGAACATCCTGCTGACCGGCGGCCTGGGCTTCATCGGCTCCGCCGTCGTCCGCCGCCTGATCGCCACCACCGACCATGTCGTCGTCAATGTGGACAAGGAGACCTACGCCGCGAGCCACGCCGCGCTGGACACCGCGCGCGGCCATGCCCGCAATGTCCATGTCAAGGCGGACATTTGCGATGCGGAGGCGATGGCCGCCACGCTGGCGCAGTGGCAGCCGGAGGTGGTCATGCACCTGGCGGCCGAAAGCCATGTCGATCGCAGCATCGACGGCCCGGCCGAGTTCATCCGCACCAACGTCGTCGGCACCCAGGTGCTGCTGGAAGCCGCGCGCGCCCACTGGTCCGCGCTGCCCGCGCCGGCCAAGGCAAAGTTCCGCTTCCACCACATCAGCACCGACGAGGTCTTCGGCAGCCTGGAGACGCTGGACGCCAAGCCCTTCGACGAACACACCCCCTACGACCCGCGCAGCCCCTACAGCGCCTCCAAGGCCGCATCCGACCATCTGGTGCGCGCCTGGCACCACACCTACGGGTTCCCCAGCTTCGTCTCCAACACCACGAACAACTACGGGCCGTGGCAATTCCCCGAGAAGCTGATCCCGTTGGTTTCGCTGAACGCGCTGGAGGGCAAGCCCCTGCCGGTCTATGGCGACGGCGCCAATATCCGCGACTGGATCCATGTGGAGGATCATGCGGAGGCACTGTGCCTGGCCGCACTCGGCGCCGGCCAGCCCGGCGGCACCTACTGCATCGGGCCGCGCCAGGAACGCAGCAACCTTCAAGTGGTGAAGGCCATCTGCGCCGTGCTGGACCGGCTGCGGCCGGACCCGGCCGGGCCGCGCGAACGCCTGATCACCTTCGTGAAGGACCGTCCGGGCCACGATTTCCGCTACGCCATGGACCCGTCCGGCGCGGAAAAACTGCTCGGCTGGACCGCGCGTTACGACTTCGAAAGCGGGCTGGAGCACACGCTGCGCTGGTACCTGGACCATGAGGCCTGGTGGGGTCCGATCCGGGCGGCGAAGTATGCGGGGCAGCGGCTCGGACAAGCCGGTTAGGAAAGAGATGAATATGGATGGCTGGCGCGGCAAGCGGGTATTGGTGACGGGCGGCGCCGGATTCCTCGGCAGCGGCCTCTGCCACGCCTTGGCGGCGGAGGGCGCCCGCGTGGTGGCGCTCGATGCGATGGAGCCGGAGGGCGGCGCGAGCCCGCTGAACCTCGAAGGCAGCAACGTCATGCTGGTGCGTGGCGACATTCGCGACGCCGAGCTGCACAGCCTTTGCAACGGCATCGACGTGCTGTTCAACATGGCCGCGCAAACCAGCCACATGGGCGGCCAGCGCGACCCGGTCTCCGATATCGCGATCAACGCCGTGGCCCAGGTGCGGCTGATCGGCGTGATGCGCGAAGCCGCACCCAAGGCCACCGTGGTGCACGCCTCGACGCGCCAGTTCTACGGTCGCCCGCAATATCTGCCGGTGGATGAGAAGCACACGGTGAACCCGCCGGATGCCAATGGCGTCTCCAAATGGGCTGGCGAGCAGTACTGGCTGCTGGAAAGCCGCGTCCACGGCCGCCCCGTCGTCTCGCTGCGCCTGACCAATTGCTACGGCCCGCGCCTGCGGATCAAGGACGCCAAGCAGACCTTCCTCGGCATCTGGATCCGCCGCGTGCTGGAGGGTGATCCCTTCGAGGTCTGGGGCGGCGAGCAGCTGCGCGACCTGACCTATCTCGATGACGTGACGGATGCCTTCCTGCGCGCCGCCCTCCAGGCCAGCCGGCCCGAAGTGAACGGCAAGGTCTTCAATATCGGCGGCCCGCCGCCACTTTCGCTGCATGAACTGGCGGAGCGCCTGATCGCGGCCAATGGTGGCCAGGGCAGCTTCGTGACGAAAACCTTCCCGGCCGACCGGGCGCAGATCGACATCGGCAGCTATGCCGCCGACGATCGCGCCTTCCGCGCCGCCACCGGCTGGTGGCCGCGGGTCGATGTGGATGAGGGGCTGCGCCGTTCGCTGGAATGGTACCGCCCGCGCCTTGCCGAATACACCGCCTGATCCCGCCCACACAGGGAACGCCGCCACCATGAACGCCCCCATCCTCACCGTGCCGCAGGCCGACCCCGGCGCCGGCTACCGCGCCCACAAGGACGAGATCGACGCCGCCGCGCTGCGCGCGCTCGGCTCCGGCTGGTACATCCTCGGCCAGGAAGGCGCGGCCTTCGAGAAGGAATTCGCCGCCTGGCAGGGTGCTGCCCGCGCCGTCGGCTGCGCCAACGGCACGGATGCGCTGATGCTGACGCTGCGCGGCATGGGCATCGGCGCCGGCTGCACCGTGGTCACCGTTTCCCACACCGCGGTCGCCACCGTGGCGGCGATCGAGATGGTGGGCGCGACGCCGCTGCTGGTCGATATCGACCCGGACACCTTCACCATGGATGCCGACGAGCTCGTCGCTGTGTTGAACGACCCGCCGCCCGGCCTGCCGCCGATCCGCGCCATCATCCCGGTGCATCTGTACGGCCAGTCCTGCGACCTGGACCCGATGCTCGCCGCCTGCCGCGAACACGGCGTGATGGTGATCGAGGATTGCTCCCAGGCCCACGGCGCCACGCTGTCCGGCCGCAAGGTCGGCACCATGGGCGATGCCGCCTGCTTCTCGCTCTATCCCACCAAGAACCTTGGCGCGCTCGGCGATGGCGGGGTGATGTCCACCGATGATGCGGCACTCGCGGACCGTATCGGCGCCATCCGCCAGTACGGCTGGAAGGAGCGCTACATCAGCGACAGCATCGGCGTGAACAGCCGCCTGGACGAAATCCAGGCCGCCATCCTGCGCGTGCGTCTGCCCTACCTCGACGCCGCCAATGCCCGCCGCGCCGAGATCGCCGCCGCCTATGACGCAGCCCTGACCGATACCCCCTACGCCGCGCCCGTCCGCCGCGCCGATGCCGGCCATGTCTACCACCAATACGTCCTGCGCGTGCCGAACCGCACCGCCCTCATGGCCCGCCTCCGCGCCGAAGGCGTGGCAACGGCCATCCACTATCCCGCCCCCGTCCACCTGCAACCCGCCTATCGCGGCCGCACCCCCATGGGTCCCGCCGGCTGCGCCGAAACCGCCCGCGCCGCCAGCGAAGTCATGAGCCTACCCATGTTCCCGGAGCTGACCGACACCCAGGTCGCACATGTCTGCGGGGTGTTGCGGGGGTTGTGAGGGCGTTCTGCAAGAAGGGCTCTGCCCTCGGTGATCCCCTTTGACCGAACTCTGTGAGCGCGGTCGGCCAGGGGCGCGTGCCTCCGGTAAGATGCCGCCCGGTAGAACCGCGCCACCGAGTTCTAGCATTGCGCTGAACTGCCCCACCAGCTCGATGCCCGGCGGCCCGCCTTCGCCGTCCGGCGGCATGACGACCACCCGCGCGATCAAGGTCCGCGCCGCCTCGAGCGCCTCCGGCGCGCCCTCCCCGGCCAGGGCCTCCCGGAGCGCCGAAAGCCGGGCGCGGTAGACCACCCCGAGGTCAGGGGGCAGCCGCGCTGGTGCGGGTGGTGGCCCGGCGAGGGAGGCGCGGATCTCCTCCCGCCGCGTCTCCAGGCCGGCGAGGCGCTCGGCAAGGCCTTGCCCACGGGCGCCCTCCTCGAGGGCATTCAGCAGGTTGGCGACCTTTCGCTCCACCCCGGCCAGCTCCCGCCGCTGCTCCCCCCGGGCAGCCTCGGCCGAGGCGGTCCCGGCGTTCGACTCCTCCGCGAAGGCGCGCGCGAACTCGGCCGCCATCTCCGGATCCATCAGCTCGCGGCCGAGCGCCTCGCACACCCGCGTCTCGAGCGGCCCGCGGCGGACCCGGGCGCCATTGGTGCAGGCGCCAAACCTCGCGGCCGCGCAGGCGAAGTAGTCCCGGCCTACTGCCTTGTAGCTCCGGCCGCAGATGCCGCAGACCACCTTGCCGCTCAGGAGGTACTCCGGCCGGCGGCGCTCCCAGAACCGCGGGCGCGTCTCTCCCGCCTCCTGCGGC
Source organism: Falsiroseomonas sp. E2-1-a4 (assembly GCF_051433165.1). Lineage (NCBI taxonomy): Bacteria > Pseudomonadati > Pseudomonadota > Alphaproteobacteria > Acetobacterales > Roseomonadaceae > Falsiroseomonas > Falsiroseomonas sp. E2-1-a4. The sequence continues at coordinate 79,993 of NZ_JBHMFS010000020.1, forward strand.
GCACGGTTTGCATCGAGGCGGGCCTGGACCTTTTCCCAGAGCGCAAGGTCGATGATCCGCAGTCCCGGCACGTTTAACCCGACGACCTCCTCCGCCGGGTTGCGCCGGCGCGCCTTCTTGCCGGTGTCAGGGTCACGGAGGGAGCGCTGTCGGTTCCAGACGAGCCGGCCGGCATAGATCGGGTTGCGCAGGAGGCCGGTGCCGCGGTCGGGCTTGCCGCGGAGCGTCTCTGGAGACCATGTGCCGCCGTTGGGGCCGGGCACGTCTTCGGCGTTCAGCGCCGCCGCGATCGCCTTCGGGCTGGCGCCGGCCGCGTAGTCCCGGAAGATTCGCAGGACGACGGCCACCCTTGTCGGGTTGGGCTGGACGAGCCCGCGCTCGACCTCGCCCGCGGCGGTCATCTGGCGGGTGACGTGGTCGTAGCCGTAGGGCACGCGCCCGACGAGCCGGCCGGCGCGGACCTTGCCTTCCTGGCCGCGCCGGGTCTTGTCGGCGAGGTCGCGCAGGAAGATGGCGCCCATCGTGCCCTTCAGCCCGATGTGCAGCGGGGAGATCTTGCCCTCGCCGACAGTGAACATGACGACGTCGTGGAACTCGGCCTGCTTGTAGAAGGCGGCTGTGTGCTCCTGGTCGCGGGAGATGCGGTCGAGTGACTCCGCCAGGACGACCTCGAAGCGGCCGGCGCGCATGCCATCGAGCAGCGCGCGGTAGCCGGGCCGCTCACGGATGGCGCCGCTGACCGCCGCGTCGGAGTGGACCTCCACGACCCTCCAGCCCTGGCGCTCGGCATAGGTGCGGCAGAGGCGGATCTGGTCGGCAATGGAGTTAGGGTTCTGCCCGTCATCGGAGTAGCGGGCGTAGATGGCGCAGCCGGCCGGCGTGCCGGTGGTGGTGGTGCCCGCGAGCAGCGACGTCTTGCGTGAGGCTTTCATGTCCATGTGGTCCGTCAGCGGCCCGCACCCAGGAGGGCGGCGGCGAGCAGCGTGGCTACGATGAGGAGGGTAAGGAGGAAGCCGGGTCCCACGGCGGCGCCGCGCCCCGGGCGGGCGAGGCGGCGGGCCTCGGCGCGGCCGAGTGCGGCGGCGAGGCGCAGGAGGGCTGCGCGGCGGGCTTCGGCATCGCTGGCCTTCTGGAGATGGAGTGCCGGCGATGCCGTATGGGACTGGCCGGCGGCCGCTTCGGGGCGTGCCGCCGTGCCGGTTGTCAGGAGAGGGCTGGGCTTCGTGCTCATGCGTCGGTGACCACATGGGCGCACGATCCGGCAGCACGCGACCGTGCGCCCGCAAGGTTGCGGGGCACGCGCGTTCTCGCGCCGAGCCGATGTTCTCATCGCCAGCGGCCGGGCTGCATGCGCGGCCGGTCACCCGGTCCGCGCCTCGGCGCTACACCTCCCCGATAGCGGAGACGGCAGCGCAGCCGCAACCTTGGCTAGTGCCGTCACCGACCGCCCTGGCGACGTCGCCTGGGTAGGCAGGGTGGTCGACGGTCCACGAATCGCGGCGTGGAACCTCGGGCCTTCAGGACGAGCAGTGCGACGAGCACCAACTCTGGCAGGCTCCGAGCGCCGGCGAACCGCAACGCGTGCTCCACGCTCCGGGGATCAACGTTGAACACCACCGCCGTCATCCGCCTGCCGCGGCCAAGCAGCCCGGCGATGCGTCCCCGCCGGAGCACGTCGGCTGCATAGTTCTCCGCGACAGGCGGCTCCAGGCCTTGCGCCTCCCGGGCCGCGCGCCATGCCTCTGCACGTCGCACCGCCGCGCGCAGGTCGGACGGGATGTAGGTCCGCCCCAGGCCCGGCCTGAACTCCAGACGGAGCTTCGCGTGCCGCCCTTTGCTATTCACTCCCTCTCCTCCCTCTCGCCGCCTTCTTCGTCTCCTTTCCCCGGGTTTCCACCCCCGCCGTGATCAGCAGCGCCCTCCCGGGCCAGCTCCCCGGCCGCAGCCGCGGTCGTGCGCGTGACGTAGTCCTGCGCCTCGGCCTCCTGCATCTCCGCGGCGCGGTCGCCTGCGAGCAGAACGGCCCGTACGAAGTCGCGCGTCGCGCCGCGCCCGAGAAGGCGCCGTGCCACCGCGTGGTCGAGCCGCGAGCGGTCGACCCGCATGCCCGGCGGGAGCGCGGCTTCGATGCGGCGCCTCGCCTCGCGGTACTCATCCTCCGGCCGGCAGGGCCGCAGCCGGCCCTGCCGGCGCACCGTCGCCGCCCGCGGCAACTCCTGGCGGAGCTGGCGTGCGTGCTCCTCGACGCCCTCTGCCACCCACATCAGGTATCGGGCCTCGTCGTCGACGCCCTCACAGGTCGACAGGAGCATAACATATGGAAACGAACCATCGGCGCGCTCGTGCCTCGCCTTTCGGTTCGTAAATCCAGCAAGGCGGCCGAGTTGTACCGCAGAGGCGGCGCCGCGGTCGCCATCGTAGCGCTCGGCAGCCAATTTCGCCGTCTGCGACGCGACCACCGCCTGCGGTCCCGCGCCGGGCTCTGCGAGCCGCAGCCATACCTGATGATTCCATGGGCTCGTGCCGAGCACCGCGGCCGGCCTGTGGCCGGCCGCGCGCATTGCCTCGAGACCGTCCTGGTCGATGTCGTCGACAAGGACGTAGCTTGTGTCCGCGGGTCTCGCGTAGATGTGGGCACCCGCTGCGTTGCGCGCCTTTAGCAAAGGCAGAAGCCGCAGCAGGCCGTCGGCCGTCGGATTGCGCAGCTCCGGGCGGCCGGCGTCACCTTCTGGGACAATGCGGACGTCGTAGCGGGCGGCAGGCAGCGCGGCGAGCCAGCCCTTGACGGCACGGAGCGTGAAGTCCGCGCGAGGTATCATGCTGGGCATTAAGCGCGGCTTTCCCCGCCGAGGCGCATGTCACGCAGCGCCGCGAGCCAACCGCCGGGCGGAGCCTCGAGGGCTTCGGCGTCGACGCCCCCGGCATTGAGGTAGTGCACGGCGCGGTCGCGCATCTCACGCAGCGTGGGCGCATGCGTGTCGAAGGCGAACTCGACGACGTTGGCCATGGTCCGGAAGTGCAGCGCCACCACACAGGCCGCGGCCTCAGGGTTCCAAGCGCCGCCAATTGCAGCGACACAGGTGGTGCGGTCCTCTGCCGGCAGGAGCGCGGCGGCAGCGAGGGCGGAGAGCACACCCTGGGTGACCACCAGCCTGGTGGTGCCCCGCGGCGGGGTGAACACGATGCCCTTCTGTGCGCCTCGCTTATAGCGCGAGGTGGTCCGGCCATTCGCGTCGCGGTAGATGCATTCCCAGTCGAGCGCCCTGAACTCGCTGTCATGATGCTGGGCAAACACAAGGCCCTCCTGCATGCGGATGCGGACCAAGCCGTGGAAACGCGCCGCGTCGGTGGTGCGCAGCCCGTGGGTGCGCCCGAGCCAGGTGTCCGGCTCGTCGTTTGGTGGGGTGATGAAGTTCATGTTGGGTGATCTCCGTGTCGTAGGATTTGCGCGCGCAGGCGCTGCTGCTGCGCGCGGCACCGGTGATGTGTGTTGGTGGTGAGCCAGCCCGCTCAGCGGGCGGGCGTGGCGGCCCGGTGAAAGCCGATGGCGATGGCCGTCTCCGGACCGAGTGCGTCACGGGCGGCTGCGACCGGGTCACCGGCGAGGGCCGCCGGGCCGAGCGCGCCGCGCAGGCCAAGGCGGATGCGTCGCAGCATGCCCCCGTCGGCGGCAAAGGCCTCGGCGAGAACACCGTGGACCGCTCCGGGCAGCGTGTCGGTGCTGTTCGCCGTGAGAACCCATTTCACGCTCGAAAGGTCGGGCGGCACGGCGAGCAGCGGGTCCTCGTATCGCCGTGCACTCTCAGGCTCGAGCAAGCCCAGCAGCACCGCGGGAACGGTCCCGTGGCCCTGCTACGTCGGCGCGCCGTCCACGTCATCGACCACCATCAGCGGGTTGCGCACCCGCGCCGCGGCGGGCCGCCATCCGCGCGAGTTCGGCGTTCGCCTGGACGAGGAGGTCCGCCGAACGTCCATCCACCCGCGGCGGGATGCAGGAGATGATGCGGAGGAACCGTGGCCGCCCATCCGGATGGCGCTGCATGGCCGGATGTGTGAACGCGGGTAGCCCGCCCAGCGCCCGCGCTGACGCCGTCGGGATCAGCCCGCCGAAGGCGCGCGCGAGCGTCCGTGCCACTGCCGCCGCGACGGGCGCCTCGACATCCTCCTCGGCCACGGTGACCCACGCCTGCAGCAAGCCGGGCTCCGCCTCGATGACAATGGCCGGCTGGTGTTGCGCTGCGAGGCGCTCCAGGCAGCCCGGCGTGAGCCCGTCGACCAGGACGTGCCGCGTGCCCCAGGGCCGCGCCACGACATGCGCGCCTAGCGCGTTGCGGTGGCGCAGCCAGCCGAGTGCGGCGAGCAGGTCTCCTCTGCTGATGCGTGCCTGCACGCAGCGGCCGTCACTGTTGTTGCGGACGGCGACGAGGTAGTCGCGTGCAGGAAGGGCGCTGCACCAACGCGCCACGACATCACGCGCCCTCCCGCCGAGTGACATCCTGGCGTCATCTTTGGTGCAGGCCACCGTGGTGAGAACACCCTGCTGTGATTGAATGCTGTCGGTGACCTGACGGGTTTGCACGGCAGGTCGAGCGGTATTCAGCCGGGCATCGGTGCTGGTGCTGGTGCTGGTGCTGGTGCTGGTGCTGGTGCTGGTGCTGGTGATGTGGGGTGCGGCGCGCATCGCGTCCTCTGTGCTGCGGGATGGGCGGCCGCTGCCCTATTCCAATCCCTGTTTCTCTTCCCCTTTGCTCCGTGCGTCGGGCACGGCGCGGGGGCGGCCGCAAGCCGCCGCCCCCGGGCGTGCAGACGCACGGAGGACTTCCTAACTTCTTCCCCTGTCTTCTCTTCAGCGGCGGCGTAGCCGCCGCGCATCGGTGTCGAGCGTCACAGCGAGCACCTTGCCATGCCGGGCAATGCCGATGCCGGCACGCCCCAGCGCCCGGCGCAGCCGGTCGGCTGTCGCCGGCCTGCAACGCAGGGGCTCGGTGTCGTCTCCTGGCGAGGCCGTGGTCTCCACGGCCTTGACCGTACGCACCGACACGCCCGCCTCCTCCGCGAGGCGTGGCTGTGTCCAGCCGAGCATGGCGCGGCCGGCGCGCAGGGTGGCGGGCGTAAATGCAAGATCGGGCTTGACGTGCTTGGGCATGATCTGCACTCTACGTGCATATATCCGGCGATGCGAATCCGCAGATCCGCCGCGACATTCCCCTGAACAATGCAGACCTGGAGAGAACGACCATGACGAGCATGGCGCGCATACCCTTGCGTGACACACGTCCGGAGAGGCTTGTGCTTGCCGCAGTGCGGCGGGTGTATGGCGGTCCGGTGACGACGCAGGCCGCCCTTCCTGGGACGCCTGACTTTGTACTGCCCGAGCTGCGCGTTGCCATTGAGGCGCACGGGTGCTTTTGGCACAACCACGCGGGCTGCCCGCACGCCCGCATTCCGGCGACGGACTATCCGTGGGCCGCAAAATTCGCGCGCAACCGGGCGCGCGACTTCCGCGTCCGCGCGGAGCTCGCCTCACTTGGCTGGCGCATGCTGTGGATCTGGGAGTGTGCTGTCATTGGCACGGGAGCGCTCCAGGTCGGCGACCTTGATGGGCGCATTGCCGCGTTCATCAGCAGCAGTGAGCCCTTCGCGCAGCTCGAAGGGAGAGAGGTAGAG
>NZ_JBHMFS010000021.1:0-82193 GCF_051433165.1 Falsiroseomonas sp. E2-1-a4
TTTTCTGGGAAGCCAAGGTGCCACCTCATGACGCTCAGCGGGCGGAAGTGCCTCGCTCTGCGCCATGGATGGGCCTTGAGAATACGGGATAAAATCCTGCCGCGATAAAGCTGGCGAGGCGATTAGGTGCGGCGATTATGGCTGCGATTACTGCGACGATTTCCGGCGCCCAGGGGTTGCCCAAGCCACCGCCTTCGACACTTTGACTGCCGCGGCCCACGCGCGCTCGAACCCCCGCTCAGAAACTGAGATTTCGGGATACTGCGTCGCACGGCTACGCATTTCGAGTTTTGGGACGGGGTTGTTCGGTTCGGCAGTCATGGCCTCCACAAGCCACCTCTCCAAGCGCCGCTCACTTGCTATGCCACCGAGTATTGCGCCTTGTGCTTTGGTTGGGGTTTCGCCTTGCAGTGCGGCGGTGCCACGCCAGCATTGCGGGCGCTCGCACGGCTCAGTTTCTGCGGGTGCGCCGCACCAGCCGGCTAGGTCGGCTTTTGCGATGATTGGTTGTCCCCACGCGGCCGGAGCCCCGTTCGGCTTGGAACCTACCGGCACGGTGCGGCCCTCTATCGCTTCTGCAAACGGTCGGAGGTCACGCATCGGCGGGCGCGAGAACAGTGAGCGCCAAGCAGCCGCTTCCATCGTGACAAGGATTCCATCCTCGCGCACCGCTGCCGCCCTTACGCTGCCGGAGATGAGCGCCTGCACAAGATCGGCACGCGCATTGACCCGCGCCCCGGCCAGCTTCTGCCGCGCCTCGCCCCACAGCTTCAATCGCGCCTCTATTTCCGCCTTCGCTTCGGGCGACGGTTGTGCGGTGGTGGCGGGCATGGGATCGGCAGGGCGGAGGTCGCGCACCGGGCCGAGCGATGGACCCGCACGGATTGAACGGATAGGCGCAGCCGGTGGCGCGATGCGCGGGCGCAAGGCAGCATCCACACGCGCCAAAAATGCAAAGCCATCAGGCGTCAGCGTCTCCACCGCTTCCGGCTCCCGCATCCGGGCGACATATTCAAGGGCGCCGCTAAGCGACACGTAGCCGTCCGGGATAAACATCCATGCGCCTCCGATGGGCGTTCCGAATGAAATGCGGCGGGGCGGCCCGTTCGGAATCCGGGCGTTCGGCGGCCAAACCTAGCCCCGCCGAGTGTGAAGATAGCATATGCGCGGCATTTTTCAGAGCGAGAGGCGCGCAGACGCTCACAAACGATAAATGGAAGCTAACGCTGCTTCTCGGCAGCTTCGAGAGCATAAATTGCCGACATGAGCGTATCCAGGGGATTCCGGGTACAATGCTGCTCGATAAATAGCATGCGGCTTAGAATATTCATTGGTCCAAAAATTGGGGTTGTGGATTGCCAGTTGGCGCCAGTCATGACGCCGGTCACTACGCCGAATATCCCTGCGTAAGCACGCGTATAAATCTGATTTGCTTGCTGTGTCTGTCCCTGCCGCGCCCACTCAGCCCGCTCACCAGCAATAGCCGCGACGACCGCGCCGCAATCTGCCGTTGCGTTGCCAAACGCCACGAAAGGTTGCGCCCGCACCGCCCCGGAAAGGGACACCAACACGGCAAGGCAAATCACACAGCGCACGGCGTGGCCTCAGTGGATGCGGGGCTTGAGTTTGCATCGCCGGCATGCGCGCGCAACGTCAAATCTCGTTCCTCACCTCCATCTCTGCGCCCCTACGCCGCCACCTCGCGCTCCCCGTTACCACCGTTGCCAGTGGCGATTTGGAGGTGGCAACGCCAGCAAGGCCCTACAAAACAGCCATTGTTGCCACCGTTACCAGCGTTGCCAGACATAAATTTACAGCCCCGCTTTTCACGTCTCGCCAGCGCTATCATGCGGCAGTCCGGGCGCCCTGCTGCCGCTTCGGTCCGCTGCCGCAATGCTCCGCCCAATCGCGCATAAGCGGCTGGCGCCGATCGAACAGGTCGGAGCGCCGGTAAGCCCCGCTCACCTTGTTCGCCACCTCATGCGCCAGCGCCTTCTCAGCCGCCTCCCGCTCATGCGGGCGGGTGTCATCCACCCATGTCGAGAAGGTGGCACGGAAGCCGTGCGGCACCGCCACGCGCCCGTCAGCATCGCGCCAGGGTGCCGGTGCATCCTCCGGCTTGTCGGCATTCATGCGCCGCATGACGGCAGAAAGCGCCATATCAGAAAGCGGCGTGGTGCGCTTGGCGCTCGGAAAGATCAGGGCATCCCGCGCCAGGGCGGCCAGCTTCGGCAATTCGGCCACGGTCGCGGTGGTGCCGTTTGCTTCTCCGTAGGCCCGCGCCAGCGTCTCAAGCGCCGCATCGGAAAGCGGCACGCGATGCGGCATCACTTCGCCTGTCTTTTTGCCCTTCATTACCTCGCCCGGGACCGTCAGCGTCGGCACACCATCGAACGAAAGCCAGGACCACCGGGCATTCCGCACCTCACCGGAGCGCAGCGCGGTCAACACCACAAGACGCAGCGCCAGCGCCCCAAGCCCCGGCATGGCGTCAAGCGCCGCCATGAAGGCCGGCAGCCGCGCCCAGGGCAAGGAAGGCTGCTTTCGGCCACCCGCCAGCGCGGGAAGCCCGGCATAGCGGAGCATCCGCGCGTCGGCCGGATTGTCATTCGCGCGCCAGCCATGCGCGGCGGCATAGCGGAGGATGGCAGCGATGCGGCGCACGACCTTTCGCCCAGTCGCCGGCCGAGTGCGCCATACCTCACCCACCGCACGAAGCACCGCAGCGCGATCCACCTCGGCAACCGGCATCTTGCCGAGTTCAGGAAAGGCCCATCGCTCAAGCGAATTGTGCCAGATAAGCTCCGTCCGCTCATTCTTCCAGCCGGGCGCCTCCGCCTCAATACAGGCCAGCGCCACCGTGCGGAATGTCCGCGTCTCGGCCTCGGCGGCGGCCTTGCGCTGCGCAGCCTGTTCCCGCTCAAGCCGCTCGCGCTCCACCACCGGATCACCGCCATCGGCTGCAATCTTGCGCGCCGCTGCCGCCTTCTCGCGCGCTTCCTTGAGGCTCACGCCAGGATAGCCACCCAGGCCCACATCCCGCCGCTTTCCGTCCACCGTCAGCCGTACAAGCCACATACGCGCCCCGCTCGGCCGCACTTCCAGCAGCAGCCCGCCGCCATCTGACAAGCGATAGTGCGCGGCCCGCTTCTTTGCCGCTTCCACCGTCTTTGCGTCGAGATTGCCAGCCATTGCCGCCGCTCCGGGGTATGTGTCGAGGGAAGCCCATCCCCCACAGTCCCCACACTATCCCCCACACTCGGCGCCTGCAATGTCATTCAGTATCAGGGTGGAACATACTGATGCAAAGGCTTCTTACGACTTGCCTTAAGGCCGGCGCTCTGGGGGTGCCTTGCGTCGCTCTGATGCAGGCTGGTTTGACTGAATGGCGCCCGCCGGGGACACCATCGCAACCATTTCGCCTGCCGGTCTGACCCCGTCTTCGGGTGTGCCACGCCATTTGCACGGCGGTGGGCGACCTCATGCGATAGGCGGCGACGATCAGGTCAGTGCCGCCGACGCGTTCAGCCGCTCAGCGGAGACTTCTCAAACCCGCGTGCAGAAGCCGCTACCTTGACGAATGCGATCCTGCGGGGTGGAGCATGCGTATTCGCGTTTTGCCTGGCGCCAGATACCCTTGCATTTTGTCTGATGGCGCCGCTTACCGTCTGGATTGGAGCTGACATGCGACATCTGATCACGCGGCTGGGCACCCTGGTTTTTCGGCGCAATGATGGCCATCTCGGCCATGGCCCCATCCGCTCCACGCCGCGGAATTTTTGGATCCGCCCGGATTTTGGCCTCACCGACGACATCCAGGGCCTGTGGGCTCGCCCGGTGGAGGGTGGACGCCTTTGCGAAGTGCTTCGCGATGGCAACAAGCTATCGGCGCTCCCGAACGGCACCTTCACGGCATCGAATGAGATCGGGGCCACAAGCTTCCTGCCGCTTGAGCAGGATCGGCTTTGCGACCTTGCGACCTTGCGGCGGAGAGCTGGTCCCTGCCCGATGGTCGCCTTGTCCGGCCCGCGGATATCGGCGTATCGGATGATTTCCGGCTGCGGTTCGGCCCCTGGAAAATTGCGCTCGATCGCCATGAGGACAACTTCGTGCTGGACCGTACCGGCGGGATGCTGCGCCAGCTTCGTGTGGTCCATTCAGGCTGGCGCGCCGAAACCGCCCGTTTGTTTCGCCCCCTCATCTACCTGTGTGCCTTCGGCGAGGAAGATCAGTTCAATCAGCTCGCGGTGGCATTGCGGTCGATCGCAACCTTCGGCGAGTATTCGGGTCATGTCCTGCTAATCTCTGATAGGCCCAAAGCGGCCTTACGTTCCCTCATACCCTTGGAACTGATCCCGCGAATGCTTTTCGTATCCCGCAATACCGGGGCACAAAGCGCGCAGCGCATGGCCATGCTCTCCGCCCGGTACGATCTTTCGGATTTGCCGATCGAACCCTTCCAGCCAGTCCTCTACCTTGATACCGACATTCTCTGCGACGCGCCAATAATGCCGCTGCTGGAAGCGATGAATGCCCGGGGCGGCTTCCATGTCGCGCTGGAAGGCGGACAAGCGCAGGATGTTCTGGCGGACCGCCCCGTCACGGACATGGCTGAGACTTCGTCTGTCTGGTTTGGCCGACCGCTGCTGGAAAAGCATCCGCCCTTTGACAGGCCGTTGCTCGCGATAAACTCTGGATGCTTCGGGTTTCCCAGTAAGGCTGCCGCGATGCCTGTATTTCGTCAGCTCTGCGCTGTCATGTCGGGCTACCCCGCATCGGAGGCGGATTTTAATCCGCGCCTCGGCGATCAGCCCTTCCTGAGTTATCTGCTGCAGAAGCAGAGCCTCGGGGATTACCGCACTCTCACACCGCATGTCCGGCATCTGGGACGTGAAACGCCACGAGCCGATACGCAACGCAGGGGACTGCTCCACTTCAATCGCGGTGTCGGCGAGGGTAGCAAACTTGCGGCCATGCACGATCATATGGCAGCCCTGGAAACCAGACTTGGTGCCGCCGCGCCAGCCGAACCTGCAATTCGGATCGATCGCACGATCCCGGGCCAGATGACCGATGCGGAGCTAGGCCGGTTGATAACCCTGGCGCGCGCGGTGCCGCCCAATGGTGTCATCGTCGAGGTCGGATCGCTATATGGATTATCCTCCTGGCACCTGGCACAGCATTGTGCGCCCAGCGTCACCGTATACTGCATCGATCCATGGGAAAGGACGGGCTGGATCGTCCGGTTGGTTGAAAAGCCTTTCGCCGCCCCGGAATTTGGCCCGGATGCCTTCCGCGCCTTTACCGCGGATTGCCCCAATATTCTGATGATGCAAGGATACAGCCCACAAATAGCGCAGGATTGGTCACGCCCTGTCGACCTGTATGTCGAAGACGCAGTCCATACAAACCCATTGCTTTCCAGAAACATCAAATTCTGGTCGGATCACGTCCGGCCTGGCGGGGTGGTGGCGGGGCATGATTATTCGCAGCAATGGCCAGATGTGATGACCGAGGCGGAGGCCCTGGCGAAGCGCTACGGCATGCCCCTCGATGTCAGTGAGACGCTATGGTCGGTGCAAAAGCCCAGCTGAACGCGCCAGGTTGCGGCGCCAAAGGTTGAGAGGCGGCGGCTTCACCCCTCGCCGGCGCCCGGCCCGGACTCGGCTCGCCGCGTCAGCGGTGTCAGCAAATACAGCGTCACCGCGGTGAACAGGCAGACTGTCACCGCCACATGGTAGCTGCCGAGCGCGACCGCGGCCCCGATCGCGCCGGTTGCCCAGATGCTGGCGCGGTCGCCGTGCCATGAATCTCCTTGCCACCCATCATGATCGCGCCGGCACCGATGAAGCCGATGCCGGTGATGACGGCCGCGACGACAGGCGCCGCCTCCTCCGTGCCGCCCTCTGTCATGGTCTCGGAGATATGGGTCTCGGATATTACGAGCGTAGATCGGAATCGTACACGGACTCCGGCAGCCAGGCTTGCATCGGGTGAGGCATCCTTCCAACGTGAGCCGCCGAGGCTGCGGCGTGGCGGCACAACCGCGCTACGCCGGCCGGGTTGCCTGCGGAGGGGGAGGGCCTGATGCGCGTTGTCCTGATCACCGGCGCGGCCCGCGGCATCGGCCTGGCCACGGCGCGACGCTTCCTAGCGGAAGGCTGGCGCGTGGCGCTGCTGGATATCGAGGCAGGGCTGCTCGATGCCGCAATGGCAGACATCGCCCAACCGGACGCGACTCTGGCGCTGTCCTGCGACGTGGCCGATGCGCCCGCGCTGTCGGCGGCCATCCACCGCGCGCACGCCCATTTCGGACGGCTGGATGCGCTGGTGAACAATGCCGGCACTGCCGTGTTCAAGCCGATGCTCGACACCACCGCGGCGGAATGGGCGCGGGTGCTGGCCGTCAACCTCACCGCGCCCTTCCTGGCCGTGCAGGCGGCGGCACCGCTGATGGCGGAAGGCGGTGGCGGGGCGGTGGTGAACATCACCTCCATCTCCGGCCTGCGCGCCTCCACCTTGCGGGTCGCCTACGGGACCAGCAAGGCCGCGCTGGCGCATCTGACCAAGCAGCAGGCGGTGGAGCTGGCGGGCATGGGTATCCGCGTGAATGCGGTGGCGCCCGGGCCGGTGGATACCGCCATGGCGAAGGCGGTGCACACGCCGGAAATCCGGCGCGACTACCACGACACCATCCCGCTCAACCGCTACGGGCTGGAGAGCGAGCTGGCGGAGACCATCCTGTTCCTGTGCGGCGACCGCGCCAGCTACCTGACCGGCCAGGTCATCGCCGTGGATGGCGGCTTCGAGGCGACGGGGATCGGCCTGCCGACACTGCGCGCAGCGCGGCGGAACCTGTAGCCGCTCAATCCACCACGGCCTGGTAGCTCAGCACCCGCAGCTCCCGTCGCAGCGGCCAGGTGGAAGACGGCATGAGCTGGGTCAGCAGGATCACCGCCATATCCTCCGCCGGGTCCACCCAGAAGGCGGTGCTGGCGGCGCCACCCCAGGCGCATTCGCCCGGCGTGCCGAGAATCTGCGCCCGCGCCGGATCCAGCGTGACGGAGAAGCCGAGGCCGAAACCGATGCCCTCCGCCGTGCTTTCGGACCAGCGCGGCTGGCCCATCGCAGCCATGTCACCGCGCAGGTGGTTCGACATCATCAGCTCCACCGTCTTGCGACCGAGATAGCGCGTGCCGTCCAGCGCGCCCCTGTTCAGCAGCATGCGGCAGAAGCGCAGGTAATCCGCCGCGGTGGAAACCAGCCCGCCGCCGCCGGAATGCACATTTCGCGGGGTCAGGTAGCGGCTGGTGGCGGGGTCATCGATCAGCTTCAGCGCGCGGTCGGCGCCGAGCGCATAATTCGCCGCGAGACGCGCGCCCTGCCCGTCCCGCACATGGAAATCCGTATCCACCATGCCGAGCGGGTCGATCAGCCGCTGCTTCAGGAACACCGGGAAGGGCTGGCCGGAAAGAACTTCCACCAGATAGCCAAGCACATCGGTGGACACCGAGTAATTCCACGCCGTGCCCGGCTCCGCGATCAGCGGCAGTTTCGCCAGAGCCTCCACCACCTCGCCAAGCGACGTCTCCGCGCCGCCGAAATCGATGCCCTGGTCGCGATACATAGCATCCACCGCCGTGGCCTGCATGAAGCCGTAGGTGAGGCCCGATGTATGCGTCAGCAGATCCCGGAAGGTGATGCCGCGCATCGCCGGCACGGTATCCACCTTGCCGCGCGCCCCGCCGGTGCAGACACGCTGGTTGGCGAAGTACGGCAGGAAGCGACTGATCGGGTCGTCGAGTTGAAAGCGCCCTTCCTCATACAGCATCATGATGGCGACGCTGGTGAGCGGCTTGGTCATCGAAAAGATGCGGTGGATGGTCGTGGGCGTCATCGCCACGCCGCGCGCCAGATCCGCCAGGCCGCTGCTGGCGCAGTGCGCCACCTGGCCGTGGCGCATCACCAGCGTGGTGGCGCCGGCCAGCTTGCCATCCGCCACCAGCCCGTCCCGCCACGCATCGATGCGGGCAAGCCGGGTGGTGGACAGGCCGACATCCTCCGGCCGTGCGATGCTGATGCTGTCCATGCTGCCCTGCTCCGATGCGCCCCGCAGGCATAGCCCATTCTCCCCGCGCCTGCCGAGCCGGCTTGCGGCGCCGCGCGCGCGCCACCTATGCTCGGCGCCGAGGAACCCCGGGAAGCAGGGACCATTCATGCCGACGGTGCGCCAGGCAACGCTGGATCTGCTGCGGTCGCTCGGCGTCACCACCATCTTCGGCAATCCGGGCTCGACCGAGATGCCGTTCCTCGACCGGTTTCCGGGTGATTTCCGCTACATCCTCGGCCTGCAGGAAGCCTGCGTGGTGGGCATGGCGGATGGCTTCGCCCGCGCCACCGGCCAGGCGGCCTTCGTCAACCTGCACTCGGCCGCCGGCGTCGGCCATGCGCTGGGCAATATCTTCACCGCGCAGCGCAACCAGGCGCCGCTGGTCATCACCGCGGGCCAGCAGGTGCGCGCGCTGCTGCCGAACCAGCCCTTCCTTGGCGCGACGGAGGCGGCGAGCTTCCCGAAACCCTATGTGAAGTTCAGCATCGAGCCGGCGCGGGCCGAGGATGTGCCCGCCGCCATCGCCCAGGCCTTTCGGATCGCGCAGCGCCGCCCCTGCGGACCGTGCTTCGTCTCGGTCCCCGCCGATGATTGGGGACGGCCCTGCGAGGCGCCCATTCCGCGCATCCTGTCCGCCGATGTGGCGCCCGACCCGGCGTTGATCGGCCAGGCCGCGCAGGCCTTGGCGGCGTCGCGCAGGCCGGTGCTGGTGGCGGGGCCGGAGGTGGACCAGGAGGGTATGGGCGGCGCCTTCGTGACCCTGGCGGAGGCGATCGGTGCGCCGGTGCTGACCAGCCCCTTCGCCAGCCGCATCGCCTTCCCCGAAAATCACCCGCTGTTTGCCGGTTTCCTCGCCGCCGCGCCGCAGGCGATCTCCGACGCGCTGGCGCCCCATGATTGCGTGCTGGTGGTCGGCGCGCCGGTCTTCACCTTCCATGTGGCGGGCGAGGTCGCGATCTTTCGCAGCGGCGTGCCCATTTTCCACCTGACCGCGGATGGCGAAACCGCGGCCAGCGCGCCCGCCGGCACCAGCATTTTGGGGAGCCTGCGCTTCGCCATCCCCGCGCTGCACGCGGCGCTGCCTGCCATGGCGCGCGCCGCGCCTGCGCCGCGCAGGGACGCCCCACCACCGCAACCCGCTGATCCCATCCCCGCCGCCTGGCTGCTGCATCGCCTGCACCTGGCCATGCCCGCGGATGCGATCCTGGTGGAGGAAGCGCCGTCGCATCGCCCGGCCATGCAGGCGCAGATGCCGCGCACACGCTGGGGCAGCTTCTTCACCATGGCGAGCGGCGGCCTCGGCTACAGCCTGCCGGCCGCCATCGGCGTGGCGCTGGCGAAGCCCGATCAGCGCGTGGTCTGCCTGATCGGCGACGGGTCCATGATGTATTCGCCCCAGGCGCTGTGGACCGCCGTGCAGCACGGGCTGAAGGTGACGACGGTGGTCATCAACAATGGCGGCTACGGAGCCATGCGCTCCATCGGCCAGGCGATGCAGGTGCGCGACATTCCCGGCATCGACCTGCCCGGCCTCGACTTCGTGCGGATCGCGGAGGGCATGGGCTGCCCCGCCATCCGCGTGACCCACCCGGATGCGCTGGATGCCGCGCTGCGCGAGGCGTGCCAGGCGGAGGGACCAATGCTGGTGGAGGTCGTCGTCGATGCGGCGATCCCCACGCTCTACCACAAGGCCTGATCAAAACGGGCCGGACCAGGGAGAAACCGGACCATGCCGATCACACGCCGCGCCACCCTCGCCGCCGCCACCTTGCTCGCCACGCCCGCCCTCGGACAAAGCTGGCCCACGCGCCCGGTCCGCATCGTGGTGCCCTTCCCGCCCGGCGGGCTGGTGGACACGCTGGCCCGCGCCTTGTCACCACGCCTGACGGAGCGTTTCGGCCAGCCCTTCGTGGTGGAGAACCGGGCCGGCGCGGGTGGGAACATCGGCGCGGATGCGGTGGCGAAGGCGGCGCCAGATGGTCACACGCTGCTGGCCAGTTCGCTCGGGCCGGTGGCGGTGAACCAGTACATCTACCGCTCCATGCCCTTCGACACGCAAACGGCCTTCGCCCCCATCGTGCTGCTGATCAGCACGCCCAAGGTGCTCTGCGTCGGGCCGCAGCGGCCGTGGCGGGATGTGGCCGCGCTGGTCGCCGCTGCAAAAGCCGCGCCGGGCACGCTGACGGGCGGCTCCGCCGGGCCGGGCACCAGCCTGCATCTGGCGCTGGAGCTGTTCAAACAGACCACGGGAACCGACATCCAGCACGTGCCCTACCGCGGCGCGGCTGCGGCCATCACGGATCTCGTCGGCGGGCAGATCGACTTGATCATCGACAACCTGCCGAACATCCTGGGCCAGATCACCGGCGGGCAGGTGCGCGCCCTGGCGGCCGCCACCGGCACGCGGCTGGCACAATTGCCGGACGTGCCGACCATGGCGGAGCAGGGCATCGACTTTACCTTCGGCACTGCCTTCGGTCTGGTCGCCCCGGCCGGCACCGATGATGCCATCGTGCAGCGCCTGGCCGCGACGGTGAGCGAGGCGCTGCGCGACCCGGCGATCGGCGGCCGCCTGGCGCAGCAGGGCGCCATCCTCGGCGGCGGCAGCCCCGCCGATTTCGCCGCGGTCATCGCGCGGGAGAAGACGGTGCTGGCGCCGGTGATCCGCGCGGCGAATATCCGCGCGGAATAGCCTCGCCTCAATCCGCGGTGATGTTGTTGGCGCGGATCACCGCACCCCACTTCTCCAGCTCGCTGCGCATGAAGGCACCGAATTCGGCGCGGCTGTTGCCGCCCGGCATCGCGCCCTGTGCGTCGAGCTGGCGGCGGATCTCGGCGTCGTTCAACGCGCCGGCCACCGCGCGGTGCAGCGCCACCAGGATCGGCTCCGGCGTACGCGCCGGCGCGACAAAGCCGTGCCAGTTGCTGGCATCCACCCCCGGCAGGCCCACTTCGCGCATCGTCGGCACATCCGGGATCCAGGACAGGCGCTCCGGCGTGCCCACCGCCAGCGCCCGCATCGTGCCGCCGCGGATATGGCCGAGCAGCACCGGCAGGTCGGCGAAGCCGAGCTGCACCTCATTGCTCAGGATCGCGAGGGACAGCGCACCGCCCGAGCGGTAGGAGATGTGCACGATGTCGAGCCCCGCCGCGGCGCGAAGCTGTTCGGCGGCCAGATGCGGCATGCTGCCCGAACCGGTGGAGCCGAAATTCAGCGCGCTCGGCCGCGCCTTGGCGCCTGCGATCAGCTCCTGGATCGTGCGGAAGTTGCTCGCCGCCGGCACCACCAGCGGCTCCGGCACCAGCACGCCGAGGGTGATCGGCGCGAGATCCGTCAGCGGATTATAGGGCGTGCCGCGATCAAGGCCGGGCGAGATCGCCAGCCCGCCGGCGCTGCCCATGCCGAAGATATAGCCATCCGGCGCCGCGCGGGCGATGGCATCGACGCCGGTGACGCCACCGGCCCCGGCGCGGTTTTCCACCACCACCGGCTGGCCGAGCGTGGCCGAGATATGCGGCACCAGCAGGCGGGCGACGATGTCGCTCGGGCCGCCGGGGCCGAAGGGCACGACCAGGCGGATCGGCCGGTCCGGCCAGGCTGGCTGCGCCATGGCGGGCAATACGGTGAGCGCGCCGAGCAGGGCGCCGAGGGCAATACGTCGGATCATGAATTTCCTCCTTCGTTGATTGGCAGACGGTAGAAACGGGTGGCGCTGCGCCAGAACAGGTCGGCCTTCTCGGCCGCGCTTGCATCCTGGGCCAGGCGCTTGAAGGCGTTCCAGCCGGCGACGTAGCCGAAGCCGCCCTTGTCGACGGGGAAGTTGCTCTCGAACATGCAGCGGCTGGTGCCGAAGATTTCGATGCAGGCTTCCATCCATGGCCGCCAGGCCTCGGCCAGCTGGGCCGAGCTCGGCGCGGCCGCGCCCTGCTCCAGCCCGAAGCCCGGCAGCCGCATGCCCAACCCGCCGAGCTTGACCATGACGTTCGGGCAGGTGGCCAGGTCGCGCATGTGGCGCGACCATTCGGCGAAAACCTCGTCCCGCTTCCCGGTGAAACGGCCGATCCCCAGGATGCCGCCGCAATGGTCGAGCACGATCGGCGTGCCGGGGAAGACGCGCGCCAGCGCCGTCAGGCGGGGGATCTGGTGGAAATACAGCCAGGCATCGTAGCTGAGGCCAAGCGGCGCCAGATGCGCGAAGCCGGCGCGGAAGCCCGCGCTGTCCAGCATGTCCTCGGCCGGGGTGTAGGCCGGGTTCAGCAGCGCCGGCTCCGGGTCCCAGGTGGCGGTGTGGCGGATGCCGCGGAAGCGGTCGCCGCCGGCGCGGATATGCGCCTCCAACACTGGCCGCACCCCATCGCCCAGCCGCAGATCGGCGTGGCCGACGATGCCGGCGCAGACCCGCACATCGCCATAGCCACCGCTGGCGCACATGGCGGCGATGCCATTGGCGAATTCCGTTTCCCCCACCGGCTGCATTTCCACCGGGCCACCCGCGCGGTGCATGGCGCGGGCCTGCACGAAGACGGTGGCGCGCACGTCGTGGCCGCTGCGGATATCGGCCAGCATGTCATCCAGCAGGTAGCGCCAGCCAGGCCGTTCCCACAGATGGTGGTGCGGATCGACGATCATCTGGCCGGGGTCGAGGATGTCTTCCTGCGTCGAGGCCAGCCAGGCCTCGCGCACCGGCAGGTAATGCGTGCTCATGCTTGCGCCTCCAGTTCCGCGGCATGGGCTTCAGGAAGCCCGATCTCGAAGGCATTCAGCGTCAGCGCGACCATGGAATAATAGCCGAGCAGCGCCACCAGCTCGACCATGCCGCGTTCGCCGAGCACCGCGGTGCCGTGGTCATGCAGCGCCTTCGGCAGCCTTGCGGTGCCGATCAGCGTGCGCGCCACATCATACACCGCCCGCTCCCGCGCATCGGCCAGCGCGGGTTCGCGGCGGGCTGCGATGGCGGCCACCACCTCCGGGTCCATGCCCGCCTTCAGCCCTTCCCGCTTATGCACCGTCCATTCGTAATGGGAGGTCCAGTGCCGGGCGGTGACAAGGATGGCGAGCTCGCTCAGCTTCGGCTCCAGCGTGGTCTGATAGCGCAGCAGCTCGCCCAGCTTTTGGGCCCGGCGCGCCAGTTCCGGGTTGCGGATCCAGGCGATCATCGGCGCCGGCACGCGGCCACGGATGCCGGAGGCGGCCTCCGCGCAGGCTTCCGCCTGTTCCGGCGTGCGGTCGGCGGGTTCGGGCAGGGTCAGTCGCGCCATGCAGAATCTCCCAAAGCGGCGATCGGTGCGGGGGTGCCGCCCAGCGCCGCGGTCACCGCCAGCGCCTCCCGCAGCACCAGCGTCGTGCAGAGCCGCTCCGCGGCGGCATCGAAGCGATACAGCGGCAGGGTCAGGCCGATCGAGCCGGCCACCACCCCCTCCGCCCCCAGCACCGGAGCGGCGATGGCCGCGACATCCTGCAGCCGCTCGCCCCGGCTGATGATCGGCAGGCGCGGGCGGTCACCGGGCGGCGGCTCCAGCGCCATCAGCGCGCGGCCATGCGCGCCGATGCCGAGCGGCTGCATCTCCCCCACCCGCGCGAAATCGCGCACCGGATGCGGGCTTTCCAGGCGGAACAGGCAGCGGCGGCGGTCGCCGTCGCGGACGAAGAAGGTGGCGCTCTCGCCGCTTTCCGCGCGCAGCCGTTCCAGCGCCGGGCGCACATGGTCATCGAGGCGCAGGCTGCGCCGGAAGCGTTCGCCCAGAAGCAGCAGGGTGGCGCCCAGCACATAGCCGCCGGCGGGCAGGCGGGTGACGAAGCCGTGGCTTTCCAGCGTGCCGAGCAGCCGCAGCGCCGTGGTCAGGTGCAGCCCGCTGCGCCGGGCGAGATCCGCCAGCGGCAGCGGCCCGTCCTCCTCCCGGAAGGCGTCGAGCAGCGCCAGGGCACGGTCCACCGCGCGCACATTGCCTTCCGCACCCAGCGCCTCAGGCACCGTCGCGGGCACGCGCCGAGGGGGCGCGGGCAGATCCTTGGGTTTCCTCACCCGAAAAGCCTAGCAACTTCATCCGCAGGATGGAAGTGTGTTGCACGTGGTGGAGAAGCCCGCTATCGGCGCTCGTCCAAGAACGGAGCCCCCCGCATGTCCGCACGTTTCGCCGGCAAGATCGTCCTCGTCACCGGCGCGGGGTCCGTCGGCACCGGATGGGGCAATGGCCGCGGCATCGCGGTCGGCTTCGCGCGGGAAGGTGCCACCGTCATCGGCGTCGATCGTGACATGGCGGCGATGGATGAAACCACCGAACGGGTGGCGGAGGTGCAGGGCATCTTCCACGCGGCCGAATGCAACGTGACGGACAGCGCGGCGATCGCGCAGCTCGTCGCCCGCATCGTGGCCGATCACGGCCGCATCGACATCCTGGTGAACAATGTCGGCGGCTCCGCCGCCGGCGGCCCGGTGGAAATGGCGGAGGAGGTGTGGGACGCGCAGATCGACCACAATCTGAAAAGCGTGTTCCTGACCTGCAAGCATGTGATTCCGGTGATGGAGGCGGCCGGCGGCGGCGCCATCGTCAACCTGGCCTCCACCTCCGGTATCCGCTGGACCGGCGCGGCGCAGGTCGCCTATGCGGCGTCCAAGGCGGGCGTCATCCAGTTCTCCCGCGTCGTCGCCATCCAGTACGCGACCAAGGGCATCCGCGCGAACACCGTGGTGCCGGGGCAGATGCACACGCCGATGGTGGAGGTGCGCCTGGCCGGCCAGCGTGCCGGGGGCGATGTCGATGCGCTGATCAAGCAGCGCCTGTCCCGCATCCCGCTCGGTTTCGCCGGCGATGGCCGGGACACCGCCAATGCGGTGCTGTTCCTGGCGTCCGAGGAGGCGCGCTTCATCACCGGGACGGAGCTGGTGGTGGATGGTGGCATGTCGGTGCGCTGCGACTGAAGTCGTTCAGCCCACCGCCTGGACGCGGCTGAGCGGCAGCCAGGCCTGCCAGAGCAGCCCCTCCGCCCGCCATTCCTGGGCCAGCCGCCCGCCAAGCTGCCGCAACACCGTCGCCTCGAGGAGGGAGGAGCCGAAGCCGCGATGCGGCGGCTTACTGCCGGTCTCCGGCCCGCCCGTCTCCGCCCAGCGCAGATGCAGCCGCGCCACCCCGGCTTCCTCCTCGATGGCCCAGCTCACGGCCACCTGCCCCGCCGGCACCGATAGCGCGCCGTATTTCGCGGCGTTGGTCGCCAATTCGTGGAAGGCCATGGACAGCGCCTGAACCGCAGCCGGGGACAGCGCCAGGGAGGGACCTTCGAAGGTCGCGACCGGGCCGGATTGGGCAAGGAAGGCAGCCAGCTCCCCCTGCAACACGGATCGCAGCTCCGCCCCCGCCCAATGCGCCGCGGCCAGCAGCGTATGCGCGCGGGACAGCGCCATCACCCGGCCCTCGATGGCGGCGGCGAAAGCCGCCGCATCGTGCCGCGG
Source organism: Falsiroseomonas sp. E2-1-a4 (assembly GCF_051433165.1). NCBI lineage: Bacteria > Pseudomonadati > Pseudomonadota > Alphaproteobacteria > Acetobacterales > Roseomonadaceae > Falsiroseomonas > Falsiroseomonas sp. E2-1-a4. The sequence goes on from NZ_JBHMFS010000021.1 coordinate 15,559, forward strand.
CGTCAGCCGCAATGCCGCCTGCACCACGGTCAAGGCGTTCTTCGCCCGGTGGTCCAACTCCCGCGACAGCAACGCCTGGCGTTCCTGCACCTCCCGCTGCGCCGTCACGTCACGCGTGGTGCCGATCAGCCGCAGCGCCGCGCCCGTCATGGCATCCCGCTCCGCCGCGCGGCCATGGCTTTCCACCCAGCGCCACGGTCCATCCGGCCGCTGAAAGCGATACTGCACCTGGTAGCGTTCCGCCGCCCCGCTCCGCACCGTTTCCACCGCCTGCTCGAGCCGGCTGCGGTCGTCGGGGTGGATGCGGTCGCGCCAGGACGGGTAGGCACCGAACTGGCCCTCGGACTCGAAGCCGAAGATCTCCAGCGTGCGCTCCGTCCGCGTGGCACGGCCGTGCTGGAGATCCACCTCCCACGCCCCGAGCTCCGCCGCCTCCAGCGCCAGGCGCAGGCGTTCCTCGCTGTCGCGCAACGCCTGTTCGGCAAGCTTGAGTGCAGTGACATCGACATGCGCGCCGATCATCCGCAACGCACGGCCCTGCGTGTCGCGCTCCACCTCGGCGCGGGCGGAAACCCAGCGCGTGCCCGCCGGCGTCACCACGCGGTAATCCTGCGCGTAGCTGGTGGTGGTCGCGCCGCTGGCGATGACCTGAAGGAAATGCGCCTCGGCGCGGTCCCGGTCCTCCGGGTGCAATTCGCTGATCCAGCTCTGGTAGTCGCCCTCCGTCGCGGCTGGTTGGGCATGCAGATCGAGGTATTCGGCGGAGTGCCGGCTGTCGCCGGTGCGAAAATCGATCATGAAGCCACCGACGCGGCCGATCCGCTGCACCCGTCGTAGCTCCTCCCCTCCTTCCCGCAGCGCGGCCTCCGCTGCCGCAACCGCCAGGCGCAGGCGTTCGAATTCCGGCACCTTGGCGGGGTCCACAGGGGCGGAGGGCAGCACCTGGCCGGCGGCCACGGCCTCGGCATGCGCCACCAGCGCCTCGACCGGGCGCAGCAGGCGGCGGGTCAGGGCGGTGGCCATGGCCAGCCCGATCAGCAGCGCCAGGGCGCCGCCGCCCGCCAGCGCCAGGGTCGGCCCACGGCGGCTGGCGGCGAAGACGGCTTCCGGTTCATTCACCCACACCATCCAGCCGGGCGCGCTGTCCAGCCGGCGGAAGGCGGTGCGGAGCGCCGCGCCATCCAGCAGGCTGCGGCCGCGCAGCATGCCGGTGCGGCCAAGCTCGGCATCCTCCGCCCGCGGCGGCCGGACCTGGCCGACCAACCGGTCCGCGGCGTGCGAATGCCCCACCATCGTGCCGCGTGCATCGGTCAGCGCGGCCGCGCCCGGCCCGGATACCTCTCGCTGCGCCAGGAGGGCGGACAGGCGCGCCGGCAGCAGCGGCATGCCCACCACGCGCCAGACCGCGCCACCCCGCAGCATGGGTGCGAAGACGAAGGCCACCGTCTCGCCCGAGGCGCGGCCGGTGGCCAGGTCCGTGACCACCGGAAGGCCGGTTGCAAAAACCTGCTCCACCCACCTGCCGCCACCGCCCGGCCCCACGGCGCCGCCCGGGCCAGGCAGCGGGCCGGCGCGGGGATGCGTGTTGAGCAGCGGCCGCCCATCCCGGTCCATGACGACGACCCAGCCCCCGAAGGCGATGCCGGTGTTGCGGGCCAGGTTGGCGAAGGCGGCCTCATCCGCCTGGGGGAAGGCGGCCAGCACGGTCAGGGCGGCGATATGCCCGGCGATATGGGCATCGATCGCGGCCGCCATTGCCTGCGCCGTATCGACCAGCCGCGCCTCGGCCGCCGCATTGCGGCTGCGCAGCGCATCCCACGATGCCGCAGCGCCGAAGGCCAGCGCCGGCAGCAGCACCGCCAGCACCAGCAGGACCAGATGGCCGCGCAGCCGGAGCGTCGTCCGGTGGGGCCCAGATTGGGCACGATTTGCTTCGGGCGCGGCGGCAACCGCCCCCGGACTCCCCATGGCACTCATTGCGGTACTTTAGCAGGTTGCGGTGATTTGCACGAATGCAACCGGCCAGAAAAGGCTGCCGCGCTCAGCCGGCCAGGTAGCGCGCCGAGAGATGCGCGGTGAAATCGGCCGGATCAAGCGGCTTGCCGGTGGCCGCGCGCAGCAGGTCCTGGAAGCCAAGGCGGGCGCCCTGCCCATGCACCTTGTCCCGCAACCAGGCCATCATCGGTGCCATGTCACCGCGGGCGAGTTGCGCGTCCAGCTCCGGTTCCGCCCGGCGCAGCGCCGCCATCAGCTGGGCGGCGGCCATGGCACCCAGCGTGTAGCTGGGGAAGTAGCCGAAGGCGCCGTCATGCCAGTGGATATCCTGCAGGCAGCCCAGCGAATCATGCGGCGGAGTCATGCCGAGCGCCTTCTTGAGACCATCGTTCCAGGCCCCCGGCAGCTCCGCCACCTCCAGCCCACCCTCGATCATCGCGCGTTCCAGGCGGAAGCGCAGGATGACATGGGCGGGGTAGGTCATTTCATCCGCATCGACGCGGATGAATCCACGCTCCACCCGCCGCCACAGTTTTCCGAGGTTTGCGGCAGCGTAGGGGGCCGCGTCGCCGCCGAAGGTCTCGTGCAGGCGGGTTCCGAGGAACTGCAGGAAAGCATCGGAGCGGCAGGCCTGCATCTCGACGATCAGGGATTGCGATTCATGCGCCGCCATCCCCGCCGCCTCCCCCACCGGCTGGCGGGCGAAGGATTCGGGCAGGCCGCGCTCATACATCGCGTGACCGGTCTCATGCAGCACGCCGAGCAGCGCCTTGGCGACGTTGGCCTCGTCGTAGAAGGTCGTGATGCGGACATCGGTGGGGGTGCCGCCGCAGAAGGGGTGCAGGCTTTCATCCAGCCGGGCATGGGCGAAATCCAGCCCCACCGCCTGCGCCATGGCGCGGCACAGGTCGCGCTGGGCGGCCACCGGGAAGGGGCCGGGCAATGGCAGGGCCGGGCCACGTCTGGCCTGGATCGCCTCCGCCCGCGGCAGCGCCTCGGCTAGCCAGGCTTCATAGGCCGCGAAGACCGGGTCCACATCCGCGGCGGTGACGCCGCGCTGGTAGCCATCCATCAGCGCGTCATAGGGCGCCATGCCCAGCGCCTCCCCCAGCCCCTGCGCCACTTCCCGTTGCAGGCGCACCACTTCGGTCAGATAGGGGCGCACCAGGTCGAAATCGGCGGCGGCCTTGGCCTGGCGCCAGACCTTCTCGCAGGCCGAATTGGCCCGCTCCACCGCCTCCACCAGCGCTGTCGGCAGGGCGGTGGCGCGCAGATGGGCGTGGCGCATCAGGTCCAGATTGGCCTGTTCCCAGGGGGTGCCGCCGCTCGCGTCGCCGAGATCGAGCGAAACCTCCGGCGAGACCAGCAATTCATGCCGCAGCCCGGCGAGTGCCGCGAGCTGCTCGCCCCGCGCCACGCCGCCACCCGGCGGCATCATCGCGCTGGCATCCCAATGCAGCATCCCCGCCGCCTCCCCCAATGCGCCAAGGCGGGCGAAGCGGGCGGTCAGGCGCTGATAGGCGGTCATGCGGGGTCCTTCAGGCGGCGGCGCGCCCAGACGGCGAAGACGCCGAGCAGGGACAGCGCCAGCCCATACCAGGTGATGACATAGCCAAGATGGCTGTTGGTCGGGCGCGGCAGGGTGCGCGCCGGGTCGGGGAGACCGTTCGCCGCGCCGAGCACCACCAGCCCATAGGGCGCCACCTGCTCCAGCCCCAGCGCCGCACCGATGGCCGAGGGCACGAAGCTGTAAAAGCGCCGCCCGGCGGTATCATCCGTCGCGGCGAACAGGCCGAGGGTCTCGCCCGGGCGCACATAGCCCTCCAGCGTCACCGGGCCGTCCGGGCGGGCGATCGGAAGGCGGCTCTCCAGCGGAATCCAGCCGCGATCCACCAGGATCGCCGGCGCATCCTCCCGCAGCAGCGGCACCAGAAGATGGGTGCCGAGCACCGCCCCGCGCACCTCCAGACCCAGCAGCGCCTCCCGCCCATGGTCCAGGCGGCCGGTGACGGCGACCTTCGTCCAGGGTTGCGGGATGGCGGGGATGGGGATGGCCGGGTTGGCCTCGGCGGCGGCGATCTCGGCCAGCAGCTGGGTCTTCCACCCCATCCGCTGCACCTGCCAGGTGCCGAGCGCCACCAGCACCGCCAGCACCGGCAGGATCAGCAGTATGGGAAGCACCAGCCGGCGCCACTTCGGGCCTTCGGTCATGCCGGCATCATCCACGGCCATGGCCCCGAAACGACGCGACCCCGCCCGCCGAGGCGGACGGGGTCGTTGCGTGTGACATGCGGGTGCCGATCAGTGCGGCATGATCTCGCCGGCGCCCCACCAGTAGATGGAGACGAACAGGAACAGCCAGACCACGTCCACGAAGTGCCAGTACCAGGCCGCCGCCTCGAAGCCGAAATGCTTCTCCGGCGTGAAGCCGCCGCGCAGCGCGCGGATCAGGCACACGGCCAGGAAGATGGTGCCGACGATCACATGGAAGCCGTGGAAGCCGGTGGCGAGGAAGAAGATGGAGGGATAGACGCCGCCGGAGAAGGGGAACGGCGCCTCCATGTATTCCACCACCTGGAAGAAGGTGAAGAACGCACCGAGGAACACGGTCAGCGCCAGGCCGGTGATCAGGCCCTTGCGGTCATTCTCCAGCAGCGCGTGATGCGCCCAGGTGACCGTGCAGCCCGACAGCAGCAGGATCAGCGTGTTCAACAGCGGCAGGCCGAAGGGGTCGAAGGTCAGCGTGCCGGCCGGCGGCCACACCGCGGTGGCGGCGATGGAACCCGAGACATGATCCGGGAACAGCGCGAAGTGGAAATAGGCCCAGAAGAAGGCGACGAAGAACATCACCTCGGAGGCGATGAACAGGATCATGCCGTAGCGCAGGCCGAGGCGCACCACCGGGGAATGCAGCCCGGCGGTGGCGCTTTCCTTCAGGATGTCGCGCCACCAGAAGAACATGGTCGCCAGCACGCCGACCGTGCCCAGGCCGAACGCCCACCAGTTGGCGTAATGCGCGATCATGACGATGCCGAACATCATCACGCCGCCCGCCATGGCGCCGACCAGCGGCCAGGGGGACGGGTCCACCAGATGGTAGGGATGCTTGTAGGTCGGGTGGCCGAATTCGCTTGCCATGGTCGTCCTGGTATCCGTTCAGTCTGCGCGCATCCTGGCGGGCTGCGCGAAATCAATCCTCGAAGGCGGCGGCGTTTTCAAGCCCCTGCCGTCGCGGGGTAGAGTCTTACGGCGTCGCCGCCGGCCGTCGTCCGACATGGGTGCCGGCGCTGGCCAAGGCGCCGGCGCGCTCCGCATCGTGCAGGGTGCGGAAGAAGGTGTAGCTGACCGTGATGGTGCGGATGTCCCGCGTGTTCGGGTCCTGGCTGATTGCCGGGTCCACCCAGAAGGCCAGCGGCATGTCCACCTGCTGGCCGGGCTGGAGGGTCTGTTCCTCGAAGCAGAAGCAGGCGGTCTTCTGGAAATACTTGCCCACCACTTCCGGCGTCACATTGTAGGTCGAGATGCCGGTGGAGGGACCCTCCCCCGTGCTGGTGGCGTTGTAGAAGGCGACACCTTCCTCACCCACCCGCAGGCGCAGGGAGGGCACCGCCGGCTCGAACCGCCAGGGCAGGTTGGGCTGGGTATTGGCGTTGAAGCGGATGGTCAGCACCTGCTCCCCGGCACCCGGCGCGGCACCGCCACCGATCATCGGCGTGCCGTTGAAGCCGGTGACGCGGCAGAACAGGTCATAAAGCGGCACGGCCGCGAAGCTCACGCCCACCATGCCTGCCACGCCGGTGAAGGCGGCCAGCACGGTGCGGCGGTTGCGGCGGGCCAGGTTGCTGCGCTGTTCCGGGTTCATGACCTCAGCTCTGCATCAGACGTGCGGTCGCGATGAAGTAGAAGAGCACCACCAGCGCGATCAGCGCGCCGAGCATCGCCCAGTTGCGGCCGCGACGCCGCTTCTCGAAGGCCAGCTTCTCCTCCGGCGTCATCCGAGCACCAGACGGTCGATGGCCAGGGCGCCGAACAGGATGAACAGGTACATCAGCGAATAGGCGAAGGTCTTCCGCGCCGCCGCATCCTGCACCAGGCTGCGGCCGGTTTCGTCCTGCGCTTCCCGCCAGGTGCGGATGGCATGGTACAGGAAGCCGCCGCCCAGCGCGGTCGCCACCGCAGCATAGGGCAGGCCGGCGAAGCCGACGAACCACGGCGCCAGCCCGGCTACCGCCAGCACTACCGTGTACACCAGGATCTGCTTGCGGGTTTCCCGCGCGCCTTCCACCACCGGCAGCATCGGCACGCCGGCGCGGGCGTAGTCGCCATGCGCCCAAAGCGACAGCGCCCAGAAATGCGGCGGCGTCCAGGCGAAGACGATGGTGAACAGCAGCCAGGGCACCAGCGTGACATCTCCGGTCACCGCGGCCCAGCCGATGATCGGCGGGAAGGCACCGGCGGCGCCACCGATGACGATGTTCTGGCTGGTCCGGCGCTTCAGCCAGGCGGTGTAGACCACCACGTAGAACAGGATCGAGAAGGCGAGCCATCCGGCCGCCACCCAGTTCGTCGCCAGCCCCATCATGGCGACGGAGGTGACGGACAGCACGATGCCGAAGCCCAGCGCCGCATTCGGCGCGATGCGCCCGGCCGGGATCGGCCGGCGCAGGGTGCGGCGCATGATCGCGTCGATGTCGCGGTCATACCACATGTTCAGCGCACCGGCGGCACCGGCGCCGAGGGTGATGCAGAGCACCGCCGTCAGCCCCAGCACCGGGTGGATGGACCCGGGTGCCACCAGCAGCCCGATCAGGCCGGTGAACACCACCAGGGTCAGCACGCGCGGTTTCAGCAACGCGATCCAGTCGCGGACCTCGGACAGGTCGCTACCGGTGCTGGTGACCTGGCCGGCGACGGGGATCGTGGTGCTGCTCATGAAGCCTTACCGGACGCGGGGAAGTTCGTCGAAGGAGTGGAAGGGCGGCGGGCTGCTGACCTGCCACTCCAGCGTCGTTGCACCCTCACCCCACGGGTTCGCCGCAACCTTCGCACCGCGCGTCAGGGTCACGTAGAGCACGTAGAAGAACATCACGAAGGCAGCGACAGAGATGTAGGACCCGATCGAGACCACGAAGTTCCAGCCCGTAAAGGCATCCGGATAATCCGGATAGCGGCGCGGCATGCCCTGGTTGCCCAGGAAGTGCATCGGGAAGAAGGTCAGGTTCACGCCGATGAAGGTGAGCCAGAAATGGATCTTGCCCAGCATTTCCGGGTACTGCCGGCCGGACATCTTGCCGAGCCAGTAGTAGATTCCGCAGTAGATGCCGAACACGGCGCCCAGCGACAGCACGTAGTGGAAGTGTGCCACCACGTAGTAGGTGTTGTGCAGGATCTGCGTCAGGCCGGCATTGGCCAGCACAACGCCCGTCACGCCACCCATGGTGAACAGGAAGATGAAGCCGATGGCGAACAACATCGGCGTGTCGAACTTCATCGAACCGCCCCACATGGTGGCGATCCAGGAGAAGATCTTGATGCCGGTCGGCACGGCGATGACCATCGTCGCCGCCATGAAGTAGGCCCGTGTGTCCACGTCGATGCCCGAGGTGAACATGTGGTGCGCCCACACGATGAAGCCCACCACGCCGATCGCGACCATGGCGTAGGCCATGCCGAGATAGCCGAAGATCGGCTTGCGGCTGAAGGTGGAAATGACGTGGGAGACGATGCCGAAGGCCGGCAGGATCATGATGTAGACTTCGGGGTGGCCGAAGAACCAGAACAGGTGCTGGAACAGCACCGGGTCGCCACCGCCGGCCGGGTCGAAGAAGGCCGTGCCGAAGTTGCGGTCGGTGATCAGCATGGTGATCGCGCCCGCCAGCACCGGCACCGCCAGCAGCAGCAGGAAGGCGGTGACCAGCATGGACCACACGAACAGCGGCATCTTGTGCAGCGTCATGCCCGGGGCGCGCATGTTGAAGATGGTGGTGATGAAGTTGGCCGCGCCGAGGATGGAGGAAGCGCCAGCCAGATGCAGGCCGAACAGCGCCATGTCCATCGCGGGGCCTGGCTGGTAGGTGTCATCTGACAGCGGCGGATAGATGGTCCACCCCGCGCCCGCGCCACCGCCCACGAAAAGCGAGGCACCGAGCAGCAGGAAGGCCGGCACCAGCAGCCAGAAGCTGATGTTGTTCATGCGCGGGAAGGCCATGTCCGGCGCGCCGATCATCAGCGGCACGAACCAGTTGCCGAAGCCACCGATCAGCGCCGGCATGATGACGAAGAACACCATGATCAGCCCGTGGGCCGAGACATAGGCATTCCACATCTGGCCATCGGCGAAGATCTGCATCCCCGGCTCTTGCAGTTCGATCCGCATGAGCAGCGACAGGCCGATGCCGACGATCGCGGCAATCAGCGAGAAGCCGATGTAGAGGGTGCCGATATCCTTGTGATTGGTGGAAAACAGCCACCGGTTCACGAAGTTCGGCTTGTGATCGTGATGATCGTCGTGCGCGTGTGCCGCGGTCGCCATCGGGGTGTATCCGCTTCTGATGTTGGCTTCGGGGCCGCCTTACCGGCGGACCTCGGCGACGTTGATCTGGGTGGCAACGGCCGGCGCGCCAGGGGCGTTGCTGGCCGCGAGCGCCACGGGCGGACCCGGCGGCAGCCCCTGCGCGAAGTTCGCCCGCGCCTGGGCAACCCAGGCCTCATATTCCGCCTGCGGCACGGCGCGGACCACGATCGGCATGAACCAGTGGTTCACACCGCAGATCTGGTTGCACTGGCCATAGAAGGTGCCGGGGCGGTCGGCGCGCATCCAGGTCTCCAGCGTGCGGCCCGGGATGGTGTAGCGCTGCACGCCGAGCGACGGGACGAAGAAGGAATGGATCACGTCCTGCCCGGTGGTCAGCACCCGCACATTGGCGCCCACCGGAATGACCAGCGGATTGTCCACTTCCAGGTTCCGCATCTGCCCGGCCTGCAGGTCTTCGGTCTGCACCGGGTAGCTGTCGAAGGTGAAGTTGCCGTTGTCCGGGTAGCCATAGTGCCAATACCACTGGCGGCCCTGCACATTGACCGTGAGGTCCGCATCCACCGTCCGGTCCTGGTAGTAGATCAGCCGGAAGGACGGGATCGCGATGACCACCAGGATCAGCACCGGCACCACGGTCCAGGCGATCTCGAGCGTGGTGTTGTGGCTGGTGCGGGAGGGGTTCGGGTTCGCCGATGCCCGGAAGCGCCAGACCACATAGGCCAGCAGCGCCGCGACGAAGATCGTGATGGCAACGATGATCCAGAACACCAGCGCGTTGAAGGACGAGATCGCGTCCTTGATCGGCCCGCCGGAGGCCTGCAGCCCCATGCCCCAGGGCTGCGGCGCACCGATCATCGCCTCCTGCGCCAGGGCCGCGGCCGGCACGCCGAAGGCGGCCAGCGCCCCCGCGAGGCATGCCAGACCCAGCAGGCCGGCAACCCGACCCGTCATTTTCCGAAACGCACCGATCACGTGCCGCATCCTGTCATCCCGTCAGCGCACCGCGTCGCACGCCGAGTCTGTCGCAAGACCAAGGGGCAGCCCGCCCGCCCAAGGTCCCAAGCGCGCCTCTTCCACCGCCGCCGCGGCAGGTCGCGCTGCGGGCGGACCATAGTGTCCACCCTTGCACCGCACAAGTGACGACGCCCATCGCTTACACAAGCCTGACCAGGCACTGCATCATTGGTAAGGTTACGAAATCCCGAAAGCCGGGACTGCGCGCATGCATCCTGGCACCCCATTCCTCAATGGGGAGGAAACACCGGCGTGAACCATGGCGTGGTGAACAATCAGGCGGCGAAGGCCAGGCCCGCTTCCGGCAGGTTCCGCACCCGCACCAGGGTGAACAGCCCGCCCGGCTTGCAGGCCTCCATCGCCTCCACCTGCACCAGATCCGGGTCCAGCAAATCCCGCAGCGCGAAATCCGGGTGCCAGCCGAGCAGGCGGGACAGCGGCGCCATGGCGCGCTCCACCCACCAGCGCGGGCCATCCTCGGCCGCGAAGTGATTGACGAACAGCAGGTGCCCGCCGGGCCGCACGACCCGGGACATTTCCCCGAACAGGCGCTTGGCATCCGGCACCACGCTGGCGGTGAACATCGCCACCGCGATGTCGAAGGCGCCATCGGCGAAGGCCATGTGCTCCGCATCCATCTCCGCCAGGCCGACCACCTGGCCCAGACGCTCCGCGCGCACCCGCAGGGCCGCCTTCTCCAGCATCTCCCGCGACAGGTCGACACCGACGACGCGCTTGTCGCCGTTGTAGCGCGGCAAGGCTAGGCCGGTGCCGACGCCCACTTCCAGCACGCGGGTGCCGGGCAGGCGGTTCACCTCCGCCACCGCGCGGCGGCGGCCGAAGGCGGAGACGCCGCCGAAGACCGCGTCATACACCCCGGCCCAGCGCCGGTAGGCATCGCGCACCCCTGCCGCATCGAGTGCGGTGCGCGGGTGGTCGCGGTCGGGGGTGTCGGTTCGGATGGTCATGCCGGGCCAATTACAGAGATGGGCATGGGCTAGTCCTTTCGGGCCGGTTTACGCAAGCCTGTTGATGACATCCGAACGTCATGTGGGCGCCACGCGGTCGCCAGGCGCGCATCACGTCACTGCCATCAGGCTCGGCATCAGGCTCGGCTTCAGGCTTTTGCATCACTGGGGCGCGCGGCGTCGTTCCGGCAGCGCCACCAGGATTCCGCCGGCGGCGATGATGGCAGCCCCCAGGGCAGTCCAACCATCCGGCCAGTCCCCGAACACCAGCACCCCGGCCAGTCCCGCCCACAACAGCTGCGTATAGGACATCGGCGCCAGTACGGAGGCCGGCGCGCGGGCGAAGGCCAGCACCAGCAGGCAATGCCCGGCGCCACCCAGCAGGCCGAGGGCGGCAAACAGCGGCCAGTCCCACAGCCCCGGCGTCACCCAGACGAAGGGCTGCGCCAGGCCGGTGATGACGGCGGCAGCGATCGAGGTGTGCACGAAGGTGGTGTGCGGCTCGTCCACCCCGGCCAGCTTGCGGGTCAGGATCTGGTAGATCGTATTGGCCACGGCGGTCACGAGCGGCAGCAGCATGGCCCAGTGCAGCGGCTCCCCGGTCAGGAAGGGCGGGCGAAGCGCTACCAGCACGCCGGCCAGGCCGATGCAGCAGCCAAGCCAGCGACGGGGAGAGACCTTCTCCCCCAGCCAGACCGCCGCCAGCGCCACGGTCAGCACCGGCGCGGCGAAGGCCACCGCGGTGGCGTCGGCCAGGGGAATATGGATCAGCGCCACGGACAGCGCCGCATTGGCGGTGGCCAGGCACAGGCTGCGCAGGGTCTGCAGGCCGGGCGCGCGGCTGCGGAAGGGCACCTTGCCGGTCAGCAGCTTCAGCGCCGCCATCACCAGCAACGTGTGGAAGACGAAGCGCACGAACATGAGCTGTGGCACGGCGTGGGTCGCCACCAGCACCTTCAGCAGCGCATCCATCGCGACAAACAGCGCGAGCGCCAGAAGTTGGAGCAGCACGCCCTGAAGGGACCGAGACATGCACGCCCCTATGCCAGCGCCGACCCCAGCCTATCCGCCCCCCATGCGGGGCGGGTCCGGATCAGGCCGCGTCCTCACGCCGGTCGCGCGCCTTCACATAGGCCACGGCCGCGTGCTGGGTGCAGTAGGGCTTGCCCGGCGTCGCCTCGGCCGAGCAGAAGCGGAAATCCGGCGTCCCCGGCTCGCCGATCGGCCAGCAGCAGTTGCGCGCGGAGCCGAAGCGGGGGAAGGCGCGGACCACCGAAGGCTGCGGCGCGGCCATCGGCGCGCGCGGCGCGATCATGCCAGACGCAGGCTGGCTGGCTGGGGCCGCCGGCAGGGCGCCGGTGGCCGGCGCCGCCGCCGGCAATGTGCTGCGTGCCGCGACCGCCACGGGGCGCGGCAGACGCGCCGGGGCGGCGTGGGACGGCCGTTCCATCGCGGCCTCGCGCCGGATCGGGCTCGGGCGCGCGGACAGGTTGAGGCGATGCGCCTTGCCCACCACGGCATTCTTGGAGATGCCCATGCGGCGACCGATCTCGGCCGTCGAATGGCCTTCCGCCCAGAGCGCCCGAAGCCGCTCGATGGCCTCCGCAGTCCAATCCATGCGCTCTCTCCACAACCCCGCCTGACACAACATACGGTAGGGCAACGCGGGGGGCGACTACAAGTTGTAGAATGCGCCCGGATGCAAGTTTCCTGTGGACAGACTGGGGAGGGACCGAAGAAAGGCTGAAGATTGTATCAGAACAGCAACCCTTTCTTCAGCATTCCATGAACGCCCTTCTCCCCGTTCACCGTCTGCGTCACCCGGAAATCCACCGCCAGCGAGCAGAGCTGGTAGGCGTCGGCCGCCGAAACGTTCATGCGCGCCACGATGAAGCTGATCATCTCCCGCAGCGCCTGTTTCATTGCGAGATCGAGATCCTCATTCATCCCCATGGAGATGAAATGCGTTTTCGTCTCGGCGCGCGGGAAGCGCAGCGCCGGGTCCGCGGCCCCACCGCCCTTCTCCAGGGTCAGGCGGAAATGGCCGGTGAGGCACATCTCCAACGCATTGATGCAGACCTCGCCATCACCCTGCACGCCATGGCCGTCGCCGGCCGAGAAATTGCCGCCGGGGACATGCACCGGCAGCCACAGCGAGGTGCCCGCGGTCAGTTCCTTGTTGTCCATGTTGCCGCCATGCGCCCGCGGTTCCTTGGTTGAAATCGCGCCCCAGGCCGGCGGCGGCGCCACGCCCATCACGCCGAAGAAGGGGCTGAGCGGCAGGGTCACGCCTGGCCCGACCGGCACGTGGCCGGTCATCGCCGCCTTGTCCACCGGGATGTGCAACATGCGCTGATAGGGAAAATCCTCAGGCAATGTGCCGAACAGGGGACGAAATCCGCAAAAACCCCAGTCACAGCCCAGCTCGATCTGCTCGATGTCGATCCGCAGCGCGTCGCCCGGCTCGGCGCCTTCCACCGCCACCGGTCCGGTCAGCATGTGCGGGCCGAGGCGGGGCGGCTTGGAGGCATGGAACGCGGCGAGTGCCGGCGGCACCGTCAGCCCGCTCTCCGGCTTCGGCATTACCTCCGGCGCGCCGGAGATGCATTCCAGCACCACCAGGTCGCCGCTGGCGATGGTGGCCACGGGGCCGAAGCTGGCGTCGAAGGCGCCCCAGCGGATGGTCTCGGGCGTGGCGGCAATGCGGTGGCTGGCGGGCATGGGGCACCTCGGCTTGGGACGGGGGAATGATTTCAGTGCAGCAAGGCCCGCGCGGTCGGTCAATGCGCGCGCAAACGCGCACTCAGCCGGCGCTGGTCGGTCGGGCAGACGCGGCCGAGGCGCTGGTATTCCTGCGGCGTGTCGATCGCATCGTGCCCCGCCTCCCGCGCCGCGCGCAGCCGCGCCAGCACCGGCTCCACCGCCGCCGTCAGATCCTCCTGCAGCAGCAGGGCGGCGGCGCCGGCATCGGGTGCCTCGGCGCGGGCGCGCGCGGCCCAGCTGCGTGCGGCCTGGCGCAGGCCATCGGCGGCGTCGCGTAGCGTGCGGCGGTTCAGCTCGGCATGGCGACGCTCATGCGCCAGCACCTCCCGCGCCAGGCAGCCGTTGCGCGGAACCTCCCGCGCCAGGCGGATGCTGTGCTCGGCATGCACCAGGCTGAGCCGCACCTCGGACGGAACGCCGCAAACCGGCCCGCCGCTGAGCCCCTGGCTGCGGACGGTGATCTCACTGCGCCATTCCACCCGCGACAGGGTCAGGCCCAGATGGTGCAGCACCGTGTCGTGGCTGACTTCCTCCGGCACATCAGCCATGCGGCGCAGCTCATCCGCGCTGACCGGGGCCAGCACGCGCACATCGGGGTCCGAGATGGTGACGCGCACCAGCGGCGCGCCGCGCGGCGGGCAGGCCACCGGCGCCGGGGTGGGGGGCGGCAAGGCAGGCTGGGCCTGCACCTGCCCCGCGGCCACCAGCAACAGCAGCGCAAGGAGCAGGGAGGGCAGGATCAGAACCAGCCCTTCTGCTTGAAATAGACGATCGGCAGCACGGCGGAGACCACCATCAGCCCGAGCGCCGCCGGGTAGCCCCAGGCCTGGTTGAGCTCCGGCATGTTCGCAAAGTTCATGCCGTAGATGCTGGCGATCAGCGTCGGCGGCATCAGCGCGACGGAGGCCACGGTGAAGGTCTTGATGATGTTGCTCTGTTCCACGCTGACGATGCCGAGCACCGCGTCCAGCAGGAATTGTGCCTTGTCGTTCAGCACCTTCGAATGGTCCACAAGGCTACGCACATCCCGCACCAACGTCTTGATGAGAGCCTGGTTCTCCTTGCGGACGGCGTGTGATTTCTCCGCTCCCACGAAGGTCAGGATGCGCGACAGGCCGAGCAGCGTCTCGGACGCGCGGGTTGTCACCTCCCCCACCAGGCCCAGGGTGATCAACGTCTCCCGCAGATGCTCGCCGCCCAGGGTGGGGGTCTTCGACGCCTTGGTCTTGGCCCGGGCGCCGCGGAAGGTGGCGTTGGAGGCGCGGTCCATATCCGCCCCCAGCCGTTCCAGCACATCCGCCAGCCGGTCCACGATCTGCTCGAACAGATGCAGCATCACCCCGTCCGGCGAGGCCACCATCGCCGGCGTGCGCTGGCAGCGAAGGGCGAAGGTGGTGAAGGCCTTGGGCGTGGCATAGCGCACCGTGACGAGAGCCTGGTTGCTGAGCACGAAGGTGATGGGGGTGGAGCCGTAGTCGCCGCCCTCGACGCCATGCAGGAAGTTGGCGGTCAGGAACAGTGTTTCCTCCTCCCGATACAGGCGGGAGGAGCTCTCGATCTCCTGCATTTCCTCCCGCGTCGGAATCTCGAGCCGCAGCGCATCCTGCACCGCCCGCTCCTCCTCCAGGGTCGGGTTCAGCAGGTCGATCCACACCGCACGGGCGATTTCTTCACGCGGCAGAACGCCGTCGCGCAGGGCAAGGCGGCCGTCATCGACGGCGTAACTCGTCATCATATTGTGTTTGACTCCCGCGCCCCGGGGGCAGGGTCATCTAGCCCGCCGCGGCGGCGCCTGTCACGCGGGCAGCGGCAGGTTGAACAGCCGCGCGACGCCGGGGAAATCGGCGGCCCGCCGGTGTCGCCCGGAAGCCACGGTTCCGTCCTGCGGGCGGATGAGCTGGCAGGTCATCATCCCGCTGGCATCGGCCGCATCCAGCTCCTCCGCCACATCGGACAGGAACAGGATCTGCGCCGGGTCCTGCCCTTTCTGCGCCGCGATGGCGGCGTAGGAGGCGGCGTCCCGCTTGCCGCCGACCTTGGTGTCGAAGAAGCCGGAGAACAGCGGCAGCAGGTCGCCCTCCGCCGAATGGCCGAACAGCAGCTTCTGGGCGCCAACGGAGCCGGAGGAATAGACCGCGAGCGCCACACCCGCCGCATGCCAGGCGCGCAGGCAGGGCGCCACATCCGGCCAGAGGTGCCCGCGCAGCCGGCCATCGGCGAAGCCCGCCGCCCAGATATGCCCCTGCAGCGATTTCAGTGCCGTGACCTTGGCATCCGCCGCCATCCAGCCACGCAGCGTCGCCGCCTGGTCCGGCCCCGGGACCTCGGCCAGGATCGCCGCCACCTCCGGCTCCGTACCGCGCGCGGCCAGGAAGGCGTCCAGCTCGGCCTGGGCAAACGGAAACAGCGTGTCCTTGACGAAGGCGATGGCGCTGGTGGTGCCCTCGATATCGGTGAGGATAAGCTTGGGCAGAACCAGGCGCGGGGTCATGCCGTCGCGGCGGGGAAGCGCACGGCCATGTCGGTGCCGGTGTAGTGCGGCGTCCAGCCGGAGGTATCGGTGAACACCCGCAGCACCGCGAAATTCGGATTCTCGCCCGCATCGAACCAATGCTTGCTGTCCGCCGGCACGGAGATCAGGTCGCCCGCCGTGCAATGCGCGTCAAACACCCTTGCCCCCTCTGGCCCCCCGACATGCAGCACGAAATTGCCGGAGCCGGCGTGGAAGAAGCGCACCTCATCCTCGGTATGGCTGTGCTCGGACAGGAACTTCGCGCGCATCGCATCCTTCTGCGGATGGTCGGGCGTCAGCTTGATGACATCCGCCGTGCCCGCGCCGGTCTCCCCCATGAAGGCATTGAGGCGGGGGCGATAGGCCTCCAGCACCGCCTCGGCCGGGGCATCGGCGGGCAGGTCGGCCAGATCCCAGCGCTCGAAGCGCACACCGATGGCGGACAGCGCGGCGGCGATCGCGGCCGGGTCCTCGGTGACCTCGATCTGCGCGTTGGTCGCGGCGTCCCATACAGTCAGACGGCTCATCGCAGGTTCCTTTCTTCCAGCGCCCAACGCTGCTCTTCCAGTTCACAGCGCAGCATGAATTCCAGCCCCTCCATGCGGGCCAGGGCCATGGGCATGTCGGGCGCCCATACATAGGACCCGTGGCCCCGGATCAAGTAGCCGGGCGGGATGGTGCCCATGCCGTCCCACAGGGCGTCCAGGCCACGCTGCATGCGGCCGATGTCCTGGTCGTTCGGCACCACCGGCACCGCCACCTCTGCCTCATGGGTGGGCAGGCCGGGGAAGACCTTCAGCAACTCATAGCCCGCCAGCACCAGGCTATCCCCCGCCGCGCGGGACAGCACCGTGTTGGCGATGGAATGGCCATGCAGCACGGCGCCGGCTTCCGGGAAACGGCGATAGATGCCGCAATGCAGCAGGGTCTCGGCGGAGGATCGCTGCGCCGGATTTTCCGCCACCCCGTCCAGATCCACCACCATGACGTCCTCGGTGGTGAGGAAACCCTTGTGGCGGCCGGAGACGGTCACGGCGAGTCGCCGCGCATCCAGCCGCACGGAGAAATTGCCCGCCGTCGCCGGCACCCAGCCCAACGCATCCAGCCGTCGCCCGGCGGCGGTGATCTGCGCCGCCGCCGCCTCCATCCGCATCGAAGTCAGCGGCCCATCGGCGCGCGCACCCTATCGCCCTCCGCCGGCTCCCGCCGCCACTGCCAGGCGATGAGGCCGAGGCCGACGACCAGGCCCGCCACGTCGGTGAAGGCTTCCGGCACCATGAGCGCGACGGCGGCGACGCCGGAGACCACCCGCAGCGGCAATGGCAGGGCCGCCTTGAACATCCAGCCCTCGGTCGCGCAGGCCAGCAGGAACACGCCGAGCATGGCGGTCGCCACGGCCTGCGCCACCTCCATCGTCTCGCCCTGGCCGAGCAGCGCCGGCGACATCCAGAACATGTAGGGCACGATGAAGGTGGCGAGCCCGAGCTTCACCGCCTTCAGCGAGGTCTTCCACATATCGCCCCCCGCCATGCCCGCCGCCGCGAAGGAGGCGAGTGCGACAGGTGGCGTGATGGCCGAGAGCACGGCGAAGTAGAAGATGAACATATGCGCGGACAGCGCCGGCACGCCCATCTGGATCAGCCCGGGCGCCACCACCGCGGCGGCGATGGCATAGGCCGCCGTGGTCGGCACACCCATGCCGAGGATGATCGCGACGAGCATGGCGAACAGCATGGCCAGAAGCGGCAGGCCGGAGGCCACTTCCAGCAGCAGGGAGGCGAAGCGGCCACCCACGCCGGTCAGGCCGATGACGCCGGCAACGATGCCCGCGGTGGCGCAGACGGCGATCAGCTGCATCACCTCCCGCGCCGAGCCGGACAGCGCCTCGACAATGCCGCGGAACAGATCCACCACCGTGCCGACCAGCGCCTGGACGATGCCGGCGCGCTGTACCATCAGATGGTGCAGCAGGAAGGTTACGGTCATGATGATCAGCGCCGAGGCAATGCCCCAGGCCGCGGCGCGGAAGGGCGAATAGCCGCTCAGCAGCACGGTGATCAGCACGACCAGCGGGGCCAGCATGTAGACCCGGCGCGCGAGGTCCAGAAGGCGCGGCAGCTCGTTCCAGGGCAGGCCATACAGCCGCGCCTTGCGCGCATGCAGGTCGCAATGGGTATAGACGGCAAAGTAGAACAGCAGCGCCGGGATCACGCCGGCCAGCGCGATCTCCGTATACGGCATGCCCAGCACCTCGGACATGATGAAGGCGCCCGCGCCCATCACCGGCGGCGCCAACTGTCCGCCGGTGGAGGCCGTGGCTTCCACCGCGCCCGCGGTTTCCCGGTCATAGCCGCCGCGGCGCATCATCGGGATGGTGAAGGTGCCCGAGGCGACGACATTGGCCACCGAACTGCCGCTGACCGTGCCGAACATGAAGGAGGAGACCACCGCCACCTTCGCCTGCCCGCCCCGCGCCCAGCCCACCAGACCCATCGCCAGATCGTTGAAATACTCCCCGGCGCGGGAGGCCTGGAGGAAGGCGGCGAAGGTGACGAACATGATGATGAAGGTGGACGACACCTGCACGATGGTGCCCAGCACGCCATTGTTGTTGAACAGCTCCACCAGCGCCTGCTCCAGCGGCACGCCGCGGTGGAACAGCAACCCCGGCATCCAGGGGCCGACGAAGCAATAGGCGATGAAGGTGCCGGCGATGATCGGCATGGCGAGGCCGGCGCTGCGGCGGGCGAATTCCATGACGATCAGGATGCCGGCCGCAGCCACCACCAGGTCCCGCGTATTGGGGCCCATGAAGCTCCGCATCTCGATCCCGTCGCCGTCCAGCACGTAATGCGCGACGATCAGCAGGCAGGGGATCATCACCAGGAAGTCGTACCAGGGGACGGATTTGCCGGCTTGGCTGGCGGTGGGGGCGAACAGCGCGAAGCCGAGGATGGCGCCCAGGAACACGTGCACCGCGCGCGCCACGGTCGGGTCCACCGGCATAACCAGCAGGATCCACATGTGCCACAGCACGAAGGCGGCCGCGGTGTATTTCCAGAGGGCGCCCTGCCAGCCCACCAGGCTGCGGCGGAGGGAGGCGAATTCGGTATCGTCCACTGGCGCGACGGTCGCAGGCGCCCCGGCCCCGTCGCGTGCCAGCCCACCATCCACTGGGGGGACGGCCGAATCCGGCTGTCCCGGCTGTCCCGGCTGTTGCATTTTTATCGCCCCCCGTTTGGCAGTCAAACGAAACGCCGGTCCCGTCAGGCGGAACCGGCGCTCAACGCCGTGCCGCATGCTGCAGGACGGCGCACATCACAGGGGCGTGATACTAATGCCGCCCATCAGGCCAGACAATAACCAAACCGCGCCTGGGAAAACCAGGGCGGGCGCCGGCCGGAACCCGCGAAGGGATCCGGCCCGTGCGCGTCAGGCCGCCGGCCGGGACGGGTTCGCCGCCTGCGCCGTTGTGGTCTGCGCGCCCGGTGCTGCGATGGTGCCGGAGGGAGGCACCGGCGTCTGCGCCGCGGGGTCGGCCGCCATCGAGGCGTCCTTGCCCTCTTCGTCCTTGATGTTGGCCTTGAAGGACTTGATGCCCTTCGCAACGTCGCCCATCAGGCCGCTGATCTTGCCGCTGCCGAACAGCAGCAGGATCACGAGCAGAACGACAAGCCAATGCCAGATGCTGAAAGAACCCATTGCGACGCCTCGATCCCGTGAGTGGCCCGCCCGTGGCAGGGGGCCGAATTGCCTCGGGCCGGAGAGTAATCCGCCCCGGCGTCTTCCGCAAACCGGACATGGCCTGCCGCATCGCCTGAGACAACCGGGGCAGGCCCGATTATCGGCAATCCCGGGTGCCGATAGGCCGGTGGCGGCCACGCTGACCAGCCGATGGCGTCATTATTTTTCGATAGCGGCGCTTGGGGGGTTGAAAACCCACCGGGCCACGATCATGTCGCCGCCTGATCCGGGCCCCTCTGGCGGCTCGGGCGGCTGTGTGCGTCAAGCCCGCTGCCGCCCCCGCGATGTCGGATCGCCAGAGCCTGCCACGACCCCGGCCCGGATCGTGACACCCGCGCCGGGGTGTCCCTTGTGAAGCTGAGAAAACCCGTCCCGCAAGGGCGGCGGCTTCCGTATGACCCGGAGCAAATATTTCATGGAATTTCTACTGCTGGAATGGGTCGGGAAACCGGTCTGGATGTGGCTGGGCTTCCTCGCCATCGTCCTGGCGTTGCTCACCTTCGATCTCGGCGTCCTCAACAAGAAGGACAAGGAGATGGGCATCAGCGAGAGCCTCTGGCTCTCGGTTTTCTACATCAGCTTTGCCGTGCTGTATGGCGGCGCCATCTGGTGGGCCTATGAGGCCGGGCACATCACGACCGAAGACGGCACCCATGCCGGCGTGACCTTCTTCACCGGCTTCTTCATCGAGAAGGCGCTGTCGATCGACAATGTCTTCGTCATCAGCCTGATCTTCGGCTTCTTCGCCATCCCCCGGAAATACCAGTACCGCGCCCTGCTCTGGGGCATCCTGGCGGTGATCGTGCTGCGCGGCCTGATGATCGGCATCGGCGCGGCGCTGGTACAGGAATATGAGTGGCTGCTGTTCATCTTCGGCGCCTTCCTGATCGGCACCGGCATCAAGATGATGGTGGTGCCGGAAGGCGATGCCGATATCTCGAAGAACCCGGTGGTGCGCTTCCTGAGGCGCCACATGCGGGTCTCGGACGAGCTGCACGACCAGAAGTTCTTTGTCCGCAAGCCGGACCCGAAGACCGGCAAGATCGTCACCTGGGCGACGCCGCTGTTCCTGGCGCTGGTCGTCATCAACCTGGCGGACCTGGTCTTCGCGGTGGACAGCGTGCCTGCGATCTTCGCCATCACGACGGACACCTTCATCGTCTACACCGCCAACATCATGGCGATCCTCGGCCTGCGCGCACTGTATTTCGCGCTGTCGGCCATGGTGCACCGCTTCCACTACCTGAAGTATGCACTGGCCATGGTGCTTGTGTTCATCGGCGCGAAAATCTTCTGGAACCAGATCTTCGGCAAGCTGGACCCGGCCATTTCGCTCGGCGTCACCGCGGCGCTGATCGCCTCCGGCGTGTTCTACTCCCTGTGGAAGACCCGCAACGAGCCGCCGGTGGACAATGCGCTGGACGCCGAAAAGGCCGCCATCGAACGCGGCTGATAAAAAAGGGCCGGCCACCCTTGCGGGTGCCGACCCTACTGGTCAGGCCGCCATTCAGATCTTGGCGGTCAGCTTCCGGGCGATCTCGAACATCTCCTCCGGCGCATAATCCGGCGTGAAGGCGGAGGGTACGCCAACAAGCTGGTGGATCTTGCCACCCTCCGGCATGCCGTCCACCACCTCCAGCTCACCCGGCGGGTCGCCCGGCAGCGCCGTCTCGCCCTGGCCCCAGATCGACGATATTTCCTTGTAGTCGTTCGGGCTGAAGCGATAGAGCCGGCGGTGCGAACCCTCATCCAGATACTTCTGGCATTCGGGGATGTTCGCCAGGTTGATGTTCGGCGTCGGCAACATCTTGTGGATGTCCACGCCGGTCAGCTGCTGCAGCGCCAGCCCATAGGCGTGCGCGTGCACGGAACCGCGCACCAGCAGGTAGCCACAGACTTCCCGCGCGGTCGGGTCCTTCACCGTCTCATACACCCGCAGCTTGTGCAGCCGCGCGCCGCATTCCAGGTGGAAATTGTGCAGCAGGTCCACCACCACATTGCCCGTGGTGGTCACCATGTCCGTGTTCCAGGACAGGCCGTTGCTGTTCACCGGCACGGAGCCGCCACCATGGGAATAGAAGGCCGCCGCCAGGCGGATATCCTTCATGTCGGCAAATGGCGCGCCGGAGATGTCGCCGCCATCGCCGGTGTCGTCACCCTCGCTGTCCGGGCCGTTGTTCAGCATGGCGACGCCGTTGCTGACCAGTTCCAGATGCCCCAGCTCCTCCGCCGTGATGCTGGCGACCAGGCTGTAGAAGGGGCGCAGCTTGGATTTGCTGCGGAAGTTGAAGCTCTGGAACAGGTAGTTCCCGAGGGTGGACATCTCGCCATACTTGCCGCCGAGCAGCTCCTGCAATGCGGCGGCCTCGTTGGGATCCTGCCGCTTGGGCGGCGGCAATTCGGTCTGCAGCTTGTCGATGCGAAGGAACATGGGCGTTCTCCCGTAGGGTATACAGGACGAACGGCATCGGCGGCTTGCAGTTCTTTACGAGTGCCAGTGGATCAGCGCGGGCGTCAGCCGCGCGCGTCACCTGTTCGTGGTGACGCGCGCGGGTGCATTAGGCATCCATGCGGATGGCCGTTCAGGCATCCATGCGGATGGTCCGCTTAGGCATCCATGCGGATGCCGAGGCGCCGGATCATGCCGCCCCAGCGATCCGTTTCCTCCGCCAGGAAGGCGGCGGCCTCGTCCGGGCCGGTCGCCATCACCTCGAAGCCCGCGGTTTCCAGCCGCTGACGCCCGGCGGGGTCGCGCAGGCCCTTCTGCGCTTCCGCGGCCAAGCGGGCGATGCGCTCGGGCGGCGTGTTGGCCGGCGCCACCATGATCTGCCAGCCATAGGATTCCGCATTCGCCATGCCCTGTTCGGCCAGCGTCGGCACATCCGGCGTCAGCCAGAACCGGTCCTTGGACGTCACGGCCAGCGCCCGGATGCTGCCATCCCGCACCTGGCCCATCACCGCGGCGGTGGTCACCACCATCGCCTGGATGCGTCCGGCGACGAGGTCCAGTGTCGCATCCGGGAAACCGCGATAGGGCACATGCAGCATCTCCAGCCCGCCGGCCTTGGCCATCAGGTCGATCATGCCGAGATGCCCGCCCGAGCCCGGACCCACCGTGCCAAAGGCCAGCTTGCCCGGATTGGCGCGCACATGCGCCACGAAGCTGGCGAGGTCCGTGGCCGGCAGGTCCTTGTTCACCACCAGGAATTGCGGCCCGCGCACCAGCAGCGACACCGCCTTAAGGTCCCGCACCGGGTCGTAGGGCAGATTGGCGAACAGCGCCGGCGCGGTGGAAAGTGGGCCGTTGATCGACAGGCCGATGGTGTGGCCATCCGTCGCCTTGGCCACCGCATCCGTGCCGATATTGCCACCCGCCCCGGCACGGTTCTCCACCACCACCGGCTGACCGAGCGCGGTCGCCAGATGCGCCGTGACCACGCGCCCGGTCAGGTCCGGGCTGGAGCCGGCCGGGAAGGGCACGATGAAGCGCACCGGGCGCTCCGGCCAGTTCGCTTGCGCGCGCGCCGACAGGATGGGGGCAGTGGCGAGGCTGGCGGCCATCAGGCCGCGGCGGGTCAGGGTCATGGCGGGTTCCTCGATGCTTGTTGGGGCGGAGAATGCCCGCTGCGTGCGTGTGCGGAAAGACCTTCAGCCGCCGGCGTAGCTGCGGCCGGCATGGATGAAGCCATGTGCCGGAAACTCGGTATTCCCGAGCGCGCCAATGGGCGGATACCACACCCGGACGCGCGACCAGTCATTGCGGGGCGAGACATCGACCACCCGCTGGCCCGTCATGATCCGCCCGCGCGCCGCCCCCGTCGCCCAATTGGCGTGGTCCACCAGGATTTCGCGGCGGCCAACCACACGGGCCACCACGGCGACGTGGCCTGCCCGCATGCGGGGCGTGCGGCCGATGACCAGCACGCTGCCGGGCCGCGGTGCCGCACCGCGGTCATACCGCCCGGCCGCCGCGTCCCACCACCGCCAGGCATCCCCGGACAACCCGATGCCGGACCGCGCCCGGGCATAGGGCACGCAGGAAATCGGCTCGCCCAGATGCGGCCGCAGCGGCGTCAGCGCGGCGGTCTGCCCGCCGCCACAGGCCGCGAGCGTCAGCAACATCAGCATGGCAAGAACGGCGCGCATGGCCTTGAAACTAGCAAAGGCGCCGGCAGGAAGCGAGACGTTACGCGGCCAAACGCGCCGCCGGCACCGCCCGCATCCGCCCGCCCGGCAGCGCGCCCGGAATCGCCGCCGCGTAATCGGCGGCCGCCAGCAGCGCCGGCCAATCCACGCCCGTCGAAACGTCCATCCGCTGGAACAGCCAGGCGACGTCCTCGGTCGCCACATTGCCCGTGGCCCCCGGCGCGAAGGGGCAGCCACCCAGACCGCCCGCCGCAGTATCAAAGACCCGGCAACCGGCCTCCCACGCCGCGGCGCAATTCGCCACGCCAAGGCCGTAGGTGTCGTGGCCGTGGAAGGCGAAGCGCGGCCGGCCATCCGCGTCCGGCCAGCTTCGGATCGCATGCGCCAGCACCCGGCGCACCTGGTCGGGCGCGGCATTGCCGGTGGTGTCGCAGATGCTGATCTCGATGCCCTGGTCCAGCGCCTGCACGCGCTCCACCCAATCCAGCGCGTCTTCCTCCGGCACCACACCCTCGAACGGGCAGTGGAAGGCGCAGGACAGGTTGAAGCGCACCTTCATCCCGGCTGCCACGGCATCCGCGACAATGCTCGACAGATCGAGAAAACTGTCCATCCGGCTGCGATTCACATTGGCCTTGTTGTGGCTTTCCGTGACCGACATGAAGACGCCGACCCGATGCGCGCCGGCCGCCTTCGCCATCTCGAACCCGCGCCGGTTCGGCGCCAGCACCGTGCATTCCAGCCCGGGCAAGGCTAGTGCCGCTTCCAGCACCGCACCGGTATCGGCCATCTGCGGCACCGCCTTCGGGCTGACGAAGGACCCGATTTCCATCCGCCGCAGCCCGGCCGCATGCAGCCGGCGGACCAGTTCGATCTTGGTCTCCGTCGGCACGAAGGGGCCGATCGATTGCAGCCCGTCGCGCGGTGCGACTTCCGAGATCACGGCGCTATGCATCTCGGGTCTCTCCCAGCAATTCACCAAAGACATGGTCGTTGTGCGCGCCCACGGCAGGGGCCGTCCAGCGCACCATCTCCCGCGGCGTCACACCATCGAAGCGGAAGGGAGCGGCGGGGTGCAGCAGGGTGGTGCCCATCAGCGGGTCCTCCACCTCCATCACCGTCTGCCGGGCGCGGAAATGCGGGTCCTCGGCGCAGTCGCGCATGTCGTACAGGCGCGAGCACGGAATGTCGGCGGCCTCCATCACCGCCTCGGCCTCCGCGGCGGGCAGCGTGCGCGTCCAGCGGCCGATCTCGGCATCGATCTCCGCCATATTGGCGCAGCGGCCGCGATTATCGGCGAAGCGCGGGTCCACGCCCATGGCAGGGTTGCCGATGACGTTGCAGAGCCGCTTGAAGATGGGGTCCGAATTGCCGCCGATGCACAGCCATTTCCCATCCGCGCAGAGATAGGTGTTGGTCGGCGCCGCCGTCAGGATGGCGGACCCCGCCGGTTGGCGGATGGCACCCGTCAGCCCGTATTCCGGCAGCATCCCCTCCATCAGGCTGAACACCGCGCCCACCAGGTCCACATCGATGATGCGGCCGCGGGCGTCCGGGTTCCCCTTGATACCCCAGCAGGCCGCGGTCACGGCCAGCGCCGCATACATGCCCGCCAGGTCGTCGCTGATGGACACCCCGCAGCGCGGCGGCGGATGGTCCGTGACGCCCGGGGTAGCCGTCAGGTGGCGCAAACCGCCCATCGCCTCCCCGATCGAGCCGAAGGCGGGCTTGTCCCGGTACGGCCCATCCTGGCCGTAGCCGGATACGCGGGCGATGATGAGGCGCGGATTGGCCTGGTGCAGCACCTCCGGCCCCAGCCCGATGCGCTCCAGGTAGCCGGGCCGGAAATTCTCCACCAGCGCATCGGCGCGGCCCACCAGCTTCAGGATGCGCGCGCGCCCCTCGGCGGATTTCAGATCCAGCGTGACGGACATCTTGTTGCGGCCATGGATGCTGAACCACACCGGGTGGCCATTGTACCGGCTGCCCCAGCCGCGGATCGGGTCGCCCTCCGGCGGTTCGATCTTGATGACCTCGGCGCCGAGATCGGCCAGCAGCCGCGTGGCAAAGGGACCCGCGATATAGTGGCCGAGTTCCACCACCCGGAGGCCCGCCAGCGGCAACCCGCCCCGCGGCATCCCATTCGCCCCATCCATGCCAGCCATCCCCTGCAAGTCGCGGGGAGGGCTTACGGCAGCACCGGCTTCACGAAAAGGCCACGCAATTCCTGCCGCCGGCAAGAAAGGCGAAACCATTTTGGTGACATAACGGTCCTGGGGTTGCCGAGCTTCCGCACCCTGTCTCTCCCTCGGGATGCCGGCTGCCTCCCCCGATTCCGCCGGCATCCGAAACTCGGCGGGGCCTCCTTCACGGGGGTCCCGCCATTTCTTTGCCGCGCGCGAGCGAGGCGATGAGGGAAGCGGCAGACAGCAGCAGGCCCACGCCGAACACCGCCGCATGGCTGTCGCCGGTCCCGGCGAACAGGGCGGCCAGTGCAAAGGCCACCGCCGCCTGCGCCACGGCGTAGCAGGCCGTTGCCCGGATCCAGACCACCCCGGCCTGCACCCCCGCCACCTCCCGCGCTGCCGCCAGCGTCACCGCCGTCGCGCCGATGCCGGCGAAACCGCCCAAGGGCGCCGCCAGCAGCAGCGCCGGCCACCAGGGCAGCAGCGCGAGTGCCAGCGCCAGAACCTGCACGCCGAGCCAGATCGGCAGCGCCCGCCGCCCGCCGATGCGCCCCGCGACCCGCCCGCCCAGCAGCGTGCCGGCCACCGCGCCGAGGCCGAACAGCACCCAGACCAGCGATGCGGCCTCGACGGCCAAGCCACGGCCGCGCACGGCGAGATCCGCCAGATAGACCATCGGCGCCACCATCCCGGCGCCCGAAAGCCCATAGGCCAGCAGCAGCCGCAGCGCCCGCGGCACCGCCTGCGCCACTTCTGCCGCCGCCAGCGCCGGCGGGTTGGGCCAGTGTGGCCGCGCCGCCATCCACAGCAGCCCGACGGCCACCGCCAGCCCAGCCCAGGCGAAGGCCAGCCCGCCCCATAGCAGCATCGGCACCAGCAGCCCCGCCGCCGCCACGCCGCTGCCGGCACCCGCCATCACCACGCCGGAGGCCATGCTGCGCTGGGCCGGCGCCACGCTGGCCTGGGCGGCAGGCCCGGCGAGCGCCATCAGCACCCCGCCCGCCGCCCCGGCCAGGCCGCGCCACAGCACGAACCACCACAGCCCGCCCTGCACCGCGCAGGCGGCGAAGGCCAGCAGCGCCAGCGCCATGCCGGCGTCCAGCGCCCGCGGCACGCCAACCCGCGCCGCCAGGCCGCGCCCGCCCAGCACCCCGGCCAGATACCCCGCGAGATTCGCCGCCCCCAGCAGCCCGGCGCCGCCGCCATCCACCCACCCGGCGCCGACCATGGCCGGAAACAGCGGCACATAGGCGAAGCGGGCCAGTCCGATGCCGGCAAAGACCGTCGCCGAAGCGGCCAGCGCAGGCCGCCAGAAACTCATGCCGCGGGCGAGGTCGCGTTCGGGGCCTGGGCGCCGGCCGGCAGCCGCAGCGTCACGCGCAGGCCGGGCGGGGTGCTGCCCGGGTTGCTGTCCGCCAGATCCACCTCCCCGCCATGCAGCGCCACCACCGCGCGGACCAGGGACAGGCCGAGGCCGGAGCCAGGCGTGGTGCGCGCCGCATCGGTGCGGAAGAATCGCTCCCCCACCCGGGCGCGGTCCGCCACCGCCAGGCCCGGCCCATCATCGGCCACGCTGATTTCCACCAGCCCGCCCTGCAGTTGCGTCTCCAGCACCACCCTGCCGCCCGCCGGGTTGAACTTCAGCGCGTTGTCCAGAAGGTTCGCCACCGCCTGCAACAGCAGATCGCGGTCCCCCACCATGGTCAGCGTATCGGGCAGCGTGCCGTCCAGCGTCTGCCCGCCGGCTTCCGCCGCGGCGCCGTACAGTTCCACCACATCGGCCAGCATCGGCACCAGGTCGAAGGCCGCGAAGGCGGCGCGGCGGGCGCCGGCCTCCACCTCCGCGATGCGGAGCACCGCCTTGAAGACGCGGGCGATGTCATCGAGGTCGGTGATGCCCTGTTCCACCGCCGCCCGCAGCGCGGCCTCATCCGCCGCCGCGCCCAGGCTTTCCTCCAGCTTGGCGCGGGCGCGGGCGATCGGGGTGCGAAGGTCGTGCGCGATGGCGTCGGAGACGCCACGCACGCCCTCCATCAACTGCGCGATGCGGTCGAGCATGGCGTTCATGGTCATGCCCAGGCGGTCGAATTCATCCTGCCGGTCCGACAGCGGCACGCGGCGGGACAGGTCGCCGCCGCTGATCGCCGCCGCCGTGCCATAGACCGGCGCCAACCGGTCCTCCAACGCCCGGCGCAGCAGCCAGGCGCCGAGCACGGCGATCAGGGCGGAGGAGGCGGCGGCCCAGGCGATGCCCTCACTCAGCAAGGCGCGCAGCCGCAGCTTCTCCGCCACGTCGCGGCCGACCAGCAGGCGATTGCCATCACCGAGATCCACCCGCAGCAGCCGCGCCTCACTCTCCCCGCCATCGCGCAGCAGCGCCATGCGGATCCAGGGCGCATCGGCATCGGCCTGTGCCGGCCATTCCCCCAGATTGCCGGCCAGGATGCGGCGGTCCGGCGCGACCAGCAGGTACAGCACCTCATTCTGCACATCGAGCGCCAGGCGGTCGCCGATGGCGGTGATGAGGCCGGGCAGCCCTGCATCATTGCGGCGCTCGGCCAACGCCACCGCATCGGCGCGGATCGCCGCATCGGTCTGCCGGTCCAGCGCGCCGGCGGTATTCCACCACAGCACCACCGCCGCCGCGGTGGCGGCTGCCGCGAACAGCGCGGTAAACAGCAGCGCGAAGCGGCCCGAGGCGCTGCGCAACAGGCCGATCAGCGGCAGTTCCGCCAGGTTGGGAGTCATGCCGGCCGGTCCGGCGTTTGCACATTCAGGCCTGCGCCCGGATCATGTAGCCGGCATTGCGCACGGTGTGAATCAGCGGCTTGTCGAAGCCCTTGTCCAGCTTGTGCCGCAGCCGGCTGACATGCACGTCGATCACATTGGTCTGCGGATCGAAATGATAGTCCCACACTTTCTCCAGCAGCATGGTGCGGGTGACCACCTGGCCGGCATGGCGCATCAGATGCTCCAGCAGGCGAAATTCACGCGGCTGCACCTCGATCTTGCGGCCGGCGCGGGTCACGGTGCGGGACAGCAGGTCGAGCTCCAGATCGGCCACCTTCAGCCGCGTCGTCGGCACCTCGGCGGAGGGGCGGCGGCCCAGCGCCTCCACCCGCGCCAGCAGCTCGGCGAAGGCGAAGGGCTTGGTCAGGTAATCGTCGCCGCCGGCCTTCAGGCCCTTCACCCGCTCATCGACGGCCGTGAGCGCCGACAGGAACAGGACGGGGCTGCGATTGCCCTGACCGCGCAGGGTCTCCACCAGCCGCACGCCATCCACCCCGCCGGGCAACATGCGGTCCAGCACCAGCACGTCGAACCCCTCGGAGGCTGCCAGGAACAGGCCATCGCGGCCATTGGCGGCGTGTTCCACCGTGTGCCCGGCCTCCTGAAGCCCCTTCTTCACGAAACGGGCGACTTCGGCGTCGTCCTCCACCAGCAGGATCCGCATGGGTGTTCCAATGCAATGCGCGAGAATGTCACGATAGGGCGGGATGCCGCACCGCGTCACCTGCCGCCGGATGCGGATCAGGCATGGCCCCGCCGCAGCACCCGGTATCACACCGGCATCACCCCGGCATCACCCGGTATCACCCCGGCATCACCCCGGCATCACCCCGGCATCACCCGGTATCACCCCGGCATCACCCCGGCATCACCCGGCATAACCCCGGTATCACCCCGGCATCACCCGGCATAACCCCGGTATCACCCCTGGGGCTGCGCCGGCCGCCGCCCGACCTGCACCGGCAATTCCATCGGCCGCCCGTTGCGGAGGATGGTCAGCCGCACGGTCTGCCCGGGCGCCACCGCGGCGATGCCCCGCACGAGCGCCCGGCTGGTATCCACCGCCCCGCCATTGATGGCCAGCACCTGGTCCCCCTGCCGCAGCCCGGCGCGGGAGGCCGGGCTGCCGCGCTCCACCCCCGCCACCAGCACGCCGCCCGCCGCCGCCGCGCCACGGCGCAGCCCGCCCGGCTCCGCCGAATCGGCATCCTGCACGGAAACCCCGAGCCAGCCCCGCTCCACCCTTCCGCTGCTGCGAAGCTGGTCGATCACGCCGCGTGCCAGATCCGACGGCACCGCGAAGCCGATGCCGGCGGAGGCGCCGGAGGGGGAATAGATGGCCGTATTGATGCCGATCACCTCCCCCGCCGTGTTGAACAGCGGCCCGCCCGAATTGCCCGGGTTGATCGGCGCATCGGTCTGGATGAAATCATCAAACGGCCCCGCCCCGATCTCCCGCCCCCGCGCGGAGACGATGCCGGAGGTGATGGACCCGCCCAGCCCGAAGGGGTTGCCCGCCGCCAGTACCCAATTGCCGACTCGCAGCGCCGCCGAACTGCCCCAGCCCAGCGCCGGCAGCGGTGACCGCGCCTCGATCCGCAGCAAGGCGAGGTCGGTCAGCTCATCCATGCCGACCAGGCTGGCGGCATATTCCTGGCCGTTCTGGAAGGTCACCTGCACACGGCTGGCATTGCCGATCACATGGTTGTTGGTGACCAGAAGGCCGGAGGGGTCGATGACGAAGCCCGACCCCGCCCCCATCACCTGCTGGCCACGGCTGCGCAGCCGGTCGCGGAAATAGCGCTCGAAGGGCGTGCCGCGCAGTTCCGGCGGAATCTCCCCCCGCGCCTCGGAGGTGACGGAGATGCTGACCACCGCGGGCAGCACGCGTTCCGCCAGGTCGGCGAAATCAGGCAGGGCCAGCAGCGCGCCCCGCTGCGCCTGGGCGGGCGGCGCGGCACAGCCGAACAGCGGCAGCAGGGCAAGGCCGGCGAAGGCGCGGCGAGGAAGCGCGAGGGGCATGCGGACTCCGAGGCGATGGGGCACGGGCGACCCCGCATATGGTTGTGCGCCAAGCGGGCGCCATGGCGCGCGGCAGGTCAAGAGTTTCGCGGCGGCGGCGGTTCGGCAGCCCAAGGATCCTCCGGCCAGGGGTGGCGCGGGTAGCGGCCGCGCATGTCGCGCCGCACATCCGCCCAGGCGCCGCGCCAGAAGCCGGCGAGGTCGCCGGTGATGGCCACCGGCCGCTGCGCCGGGGACAGCAACGCCACCTGCAACGGCACGGCACCGCCAGCCAGCGGCGGCAGGCGTTCCAGGCCGAACAGATGCTGGGCGCGGGCTTCGAGCGTCGGCACATCGCGGTCGTAGTCGATGGCGGCGGAGCGGCCAGCGGGCAGGTCCAGCCGCGCCGGCAGCGCGGTATCGAGCCGCCGCTGCTGGTCCCAGGGCAGCATCCCGCGCAGCACCGAAACGAGGTCCAGCGCCTTCACCTCCGCCAGCTTGGTGCGGCCATGCAGATGCTGTGCCAGCCAGTCCGCCGCGGTCGTGGCCAAGGCGGGGTCGGTCAGGTCCGGCCAGGCCTCGCCCTCCGCCTGGCGCATCCAGCCGATGCGGGCGCGCAACTGCTTCGCGGCATTGGACCAGTCGAGGTCGCGCAGCCCACGTTCCGCCACGGCGGCGGCCAGCGCCGCGGCGATGGCGGCAGGGTCGGCGCTGGGCTGGGCGTGATCCTCCAGCACCAGCGGGCCGAACATCAGGCGGCGGCGGGCAAGCACGGCGCCGGCGCGGGCATCGAAGGCCGCGCCCTCCACCCAGCGCAGCCGGTCCGGGAAGCGGGCTTCCAGCGCGGCGCGGTCCAAGGGCGCGGCCATGCGGATGCGCGCCTCCGTGCCCTGCAATTCCAGGTCGGCGACGGCCAGCAGCGGGGCGCGGGACAACGGGTCGGTCGCGCCGAGGCGTGCGCCCTGGCCCGATGCCAGCCGGAAGGCGCCATCCATGCTGCCGCGCTTGGCCGCGATCCGGTCCGGAAAACCCGCCGCCAGCAGCGGCCCGGCGGCACCACCCGGCAGCGCCGAGCCATGCAGCTTCAGCCGCCGCCGGTGCAGCGCCCCGGCGCGGCGGATGCGCTGGATGGTCGGGCGATCCGCATCCCGGTGGTCGCCGCCATGCAGCAATTCGAGGCGGAGGTTGATGTCCGAGGGCTGGTCGCGACCCCGGATCGGGTCCCGTTCCTCCAGCAGCGCGGCGAGGTCGGCGGCCAACGCCTTCTCCCCCTCATCCACCGCGGCCAGCAGCATCCGCGCCAGCCGTGGATGCGTGCCCATGCGGGCCATGGATTGGCCCATGGCGGTGATACGCCCGGCGCCATCCAGCGCATCGAGGTCCGCCAGCAGCGCCCGCGCCGCGGCCAGCGCCCCGGCCGGCGGCGGATCGAGGAAGGGCAGGTCGGCGGGCGCGGCACCCCAGGCGGCGCAATCCAGCGCGAGGCCAGACAGCTCCGCCTCCAGGATCTCGGGCCGGTCCTGCAAGGGCAGGCCGCGATGCAGCGCCTCCGACCACAGGCGGATCGCAACGCCCGGCGCGGTGCGCCCGGCGCGGCCGGCGCGCTGGTCCGCCGCCGCGCGGCTGATCCGCACGGTGGCCAGCCGCGCCAGGCCGCTGGCCGGGTCCAGCCGCGGCGTGCGCCGGAAGCCGCCATCCACCACGATCCGCACGCCGGGCACGGTGAGCGAGGTTTCGGCGATCGAGGTCGCCAGCACGACCTTGCGGCGGTCCGACGGGTTCAGCGCCCGGTCCTGCTCGGCCGGCGGCATCTCGCCATGCAAGGGCAGCACCTCCGCCTCGATGCCCGAGAGGCGTTCAGCAGTGCGGCGGATCTCGCCCCAGCCAGGCAGGAAGGCCAGCACATCGCCCGGATGCGCCCGCAACGCATCGCGGATGGCACCCGCCATGGCCTCCGGCAGGTCCCGCGCCTCCTTCAGGTCACGCAGCCGGTGCTCCACCTGGACCGGCCAGGCGCGGCCGAGGCTTTCGATCAGCGGACAGTCACCGAGCAGCCCGACAAATCGCGAAACGTCCAGCGTGGCGGACATCGCCAGCAGCCGCAGCTCAGGCCGCAGCGCCCGCTGCATGTCGAGGCAGAAGGCGAGTGCCAGGTCGGTGTCCAGGTTGCGCTCATGCGCCTCATCGAACAGCACGGCGGCGACGCCATCGAGGCCCGGGTCGGATTGCAGCCGGCGCACCAGCAACCCTTCCGTCACCACCTCCACCCGCGTGCGGTCCGAGACCATGCGATCGAGGCGCGTCGCCAGGCCGATGGTGCCGCCGGGCTGACCCTCCCCAATCAGATCGGCCATGCGGCGGGCGGCGGCGCGGGCGGCGACGCGGCGCGGCTCCAGCACCAGGATTTTTCCCCCCTGCGCCCAGGGCTCCGCCATCAGGGCGAGCGGCGCCAGCGTGGTCTTGCCGGCGCCAGGCGGCGCGACCAGCACGGCGTTGGAGCCTTCGCGCAGTGCCGCCGTCAGGCGTGGCAGCGCTTCGGTGACGGGCAGGTCTGGGAGCATCATCGGCGCCTGCCTACGCCGCCCGGCGCCGGAAGTCACATGTGCCGATTGCCGCAGGCGCCCGCCCCTCCTAGCGTTGGTCGAACCACGGCCAAGGAATGCACCCGATGAAACTGCCCAGCCACAGCCGCTACGCGCCCAGCGCCATCACCACCCGCCCGACCTATCGCTGGCCGAATGGTGCCAGCCTGGCCGTGGTGATCTGCAACAATATCGAGCATTTCGCCTACCGCACCGGGCTCGGCAACGACAGCGCGCAGCTCAACGCGCCGCAATCCGCGCGCAACTACGCCTGGCGCGACTACGGCAACCGCGTCGGCCTGTGGAACATGCTGGAGATGCTGGATGAGCTCGACATCCCCAGCGCGCACAACGTCAACAGCGCGGCGCTGGACTACATGCCGGAGATCACCGCCGCGCTGCTGAAGCGCGGCGACGAGTTCATCGGCCATGGTCGCAGCAATGCCGAACGTCAGGACATGATGTGGGAGGAGGATGAGCGCCGCCTGATCATCGAAACCCGCGATGTCATCACGCGCCATGCCGGCACCGCGCCCAAGGGCTGGCTCGGCCCCTATCTCGCGCAGAGCACCGCCACGCTCGATCTGCTGCGGGAAGAAGGCTTCACCTACATGATGGACCTGCCGTCGGACGACCAGCCCTACTGGCTGGCGACGCGCGCCGGGCCGATCCTGTCCGTGCCCTATTCGATCGAGCTGAACGACAGCCCGGCGATGGTGACCCGCCAGCACACCGGCCGCGAATTCGCCGACATGATCGTGGACCAGTTCGACGAGATGCTGGAGCAATCGGCCCGCCGCCCGCTGGTCTGCAGCATCGTGCTGCACACCTTCGTCGTCGGCCAGCCCTTCCGCCTGCGCCCGTTGCGCGCCGCGCTGCGCCACATCATGAACCATCGCGACCGCTTCTGGCTGTGCCGGCCGGGCGAACTGGCCGCCCATGTCGCCGGGCTGCCGCGCGGCGTGGTGCCGGGGTCGGAGATGCTGGGCGATCAGCAGCATTTCAAGTCAGGCGGGCCCGCCTGACGACGCGGAAATACGGAAGACATGGTCGCTAAAGCTGTGTCGTGGCATGGATTTCCGCTTCCGCGATGAACTGGAAGCGGTCGCCGTGGAAGCGCACGAAGCCGCACAGCGCCGGCACGCCGGATGCCAGGCGATAGACATGTTCGCTTTCCAGCAAAGGGGTTCCGCGCTTCACATTCAGCAGCCGGGCGATCCGCGCATCGGCCGCCACGCTGCGAACGATCAGACGCATGCGGTCCGGTGTCTCGCCGATCGCGGCGCGCAGCAGCGCGTGGACCGGATGGCGCTCCAGCATGCGCGTGGTGATCCGGCGCGCGAAATCGGTGGGCAGGTAGCGCAGTTCATGGGCGAAGACCTCCCCATCCAGCAGGCGCAGGCGTTCCACCACCTCCACCTCCGCCGCCTCCGGCAGCGACAGCGCCTGTCGAATCTCGGGGGAGGCCAGCATGGCGTGACGGTCGAGCAGGGCGAAGGAGGTGCGCTTGCGGGCGTTGCGCGCCTGATCCTCGAAGGCGAGGCTCAGATTATGGTCCAGCCGCCGCGGCGCGACGAAGGTGCCGCGCCCGCGGCCGCGCGTGATCAGGCCAAGGCTGGCGAGCTGCGCCATGGCCTGGCGCACGGTGGGCCGGCTGACGCCGAAATACGCCATGCATTCCGATTCGGTGGGCAGGGATTGCCCGACCAGCGCGTCCTGCCCCTGCGCGAGAATGGCGACGAAACGTTCAGCAAGCTGCCGGTAGAGCGGCACGGCGCTGGTCGGATTGAGCGGCGCGACCCGCCCCAGCGCGAAGGCGCGCGTGGTACCGCGGGTTCCGGCGGGCGTCGGCACGGCAGGAAGGTTCGGCACTGTGCCCACGGCCCGGCGGGTGGAAGGGGTCACTGGGTAGGCTCCTGCGACGTCGCCTGAGTAACATTAGACGCGGCCATGGGCCGGGGGAAGATGCTTCGCGGGATTCGCGCGCGTCACGGCCAATGTCGGCATAGTACATTCATAGTTGCTTCGCGCTGCGCATCGCGGCTTCCTTAAAGATATCATTTCTCAAAAATCACGCTGTGCCATGGCATCTTTCAATTCGGCGAATCGGCCAAGAGTACAGGCGGGGAAGCGGCGGCGCCGCGCGTCAGATGCAATCCGCACGGATGAAGGCAGCGAGGTCGGCGTCGAAGCGCGCCGGTTCCTCAAGGAAGGGTGCGTGGCCGCTGCTCTCATACAGGCGCAGTTGCGCGCCTGGCAGAAGCTCCGCGATGTGCCGGCCCGCCACCGGCAGCAGCACCTGATCCTGCACGCCATGGATCACCAGCGCCGGTACATTGAGGTTCGGCAGCAGGTCGTCATGGTCCACCTGCCAGCCCATCATCGCACCGCGCACCGCGGGCGGCGTCATGCCGTTGGTGAGGTCCATCATCCTTTGCAGATCGGGCGGCAGCGGGGCGGCGGTGCAGGCGCTGATAAAGCGCAGCGTGGCGTCGGCGGCCACCGCCATGTCCGTGGAAGCCATGGCGGCCTGGATCGGGCCGGTGGTGCCGCGGAAGCGCGCGGCATCCGGCACGCCGCCCTTGCTGATGGCGCCGACGAAGACCAGCCCGCCAAACGCCGCCACGCCATGCCGCCGCGCCACGGCGCCCAGCACGCGCCCGCCGAAGGACCAGCCGACCAGCACCGGCCTGTGCAGTTCCAGCGCCGCGATCACCGCCGCCACGTCATCCGCCCAGAGATCGGCGCTGCGATAGGCCTCGGCCTCCGCAGGTTTCTCAGAATGGCCATGGCCGCGCAGATCAAACGCCACCAGCCGGAAATCCCGCGCCAGCGCGCCGGTGAATTGCCGCGTCCAGCACAGCGCGGCCTGGGAGAAGCCGTGGATGAACAGGATCGGCGGGCCATCCGCACGGCCGCCCTCCACCACCGCCAGCTTCACGCCGCCTGCCCCGGTGACGAAGCGTGTGGTGGCGCCGCCCAGCCAATCAGACATGCGCGGCAACCAAGGCCGATTCGGGAACCTCGTCGCCCAGCAACTCCGGATCGGCATAGCCGCGCACCGCTGACAGATGATGCGCGGCATCCTCCACGAACAGCGATCGTGCGATGGCTTCCGCCAGCCGCCGCGCGCCGTCGCCGACGCCGGGAATGTCGCCGCTGATCAGGCCGAGGCTGGCGATGGCGCCGATGGCGAAGGCGTGCACCTGCGCGATCCAGGGCTGCGTGCCACCGCTACGCTGCTGGAATTCGAAGCCCGGGCCGAGATAGGGATACAGCGCGAATTCACCGAGCCCACCGGGCGGCTGCAGCACGTCCGACCACAGCTTCACCCTTGGCGCCAGATCCGCCAGTTCCGGCCGCTTCGACAGATCGATGGCGAAGCCGGTGCCGAGGATCAGCATGGCCACGCGCAGATCCTCTCCCGGCAGGCGCAGCGTGACGCCATCCGCATCCTCCGCCACGGACCGCACCGGCGTGGACAGATGCAGGTGGAAGCCGGGCTGGCGGGCCAGGCGTTGCAGCGATTCGCGCGGCGGCGCCACGGCGCCCTCGCCGGCCGCCCTCAGCACCTCCAGCCGCGCGGCATCATCGAGGCCCGGCAGGCCGTGGGTGAAGCCGGCATGCACCATGGATTTGAAGCGGTTCAGCACCGGCAGCGTGGCGCGGCGCACCAGCAGATGCACCTCCGCCGCGCCATGCTCCAGCGCCGTCGCCGCATTGTCCACGGCGGAGGCGCTGGCGCCCACCACCGCCACGCGCTGCCCGGCGAGCGCCGTGAAATCCACCGCATCCCGGCTGTGGCGGATGCGCGGGCCGGGGTTGGCCGGCGCCCAATCCGGCATCCGCGGCCCGCCCAGCCCGTCCCGCCCGGTGGCGAGCACCAGGCGGCGCGCCAGCACCACGCCGGCACCCTCCGTCTCCACCGCCACCAATCCGTCCCGGCCGCGGCGGATGCGGGTGGCGGTCACGCCGTTGGTCACCGGCAGCGCCAGCACGCGGCGCAGCCAGATCAGGTAGTCCTGCCACATCTCACGCGGGATCTTGCCCAGCGCCTGCCAGCCAGCCTCGCCACGCTGCGCCGTGTACCAGGCGCGGAAGGTGAGCGCGGGAATATCCTGCGCCGGTCCCACCAGGTGCTTGGGCGATCGCAACGTCTGCATGCGCGCATAGGTCACCCACGGCCCCTCCTGCCCCGCCGGCGCCGCTTCCAGCACCCGGTGGCGGGTGATGCCGAGCCGCGTCAGCGCGAAGCTGGCGGACAGGCCGAGCATGCCGCCGCCCAGCACCAGCACATCCAGCGCCCCATCCGGCCGCTGCGGCACCCAATTCGCCGGCGGCAGGTTCAGCATGGCAAGGTCCTGGCGCAGGCGGGATTCGAGCTGGTCCAGCGACAAGGCGGATTCTCCAGGAGGCCGGGCACGGGCCTTGCTGCACATAACGCAACGCTGTGCTTCCCCCTGTCCAGCCTCACCCGCGGGGTTATGCGAAAATGGCAGCGCAAATATATCCGGCCAGATGCGGCGTGGCAGGATGCCAGCGCTTTCAAAACCCTGCCCGCCATCCTGCAGGCCGCGCGCCAGCCGGGCCGCCGAAACGGCGCTTTGGGCGGCTGGGTTGTTCTTGATTTGTTCGGATCACTCGGCCATCGTCGGCGCGATGCAGCCCGCCCAGACCACGACACCGGACCCGCCCCCACTCGACCCGGCCCCACTCGACCAGGCCACCGTCCTGGCTGCCCTGCGCGCGAGGGTGGCGCGGCTGGAAGGGCTGGGCCGCGCCCGGCATGGGATGGAGCCGGTGCCGGTCGCCGCGGGCATTCCCCTGCCCGGCGGTGGGCTGGCGCGGGCGGCGATGCATGAGGTGGCGGCCATCTCACCTGGCGCGGCGGCCGCCTTCTGCGCCGTGCTGCTGGCCCGCAGCGGCGGCACCGTGCTGTGGATTGCCAGTGGCGGGTCCGAGGGTTTGCAGGCCTGGCCGCCCGGCCTCGCCCGTTGTGGCCTGTCGCCGGCCAATCTGGTGCTGGTGCGGGCGGAGCGCTGGGCCGATGCGCTGTGGGCGATGGAGGAAGCGCTGCGCTGCCCCGCCGTCACCGGCGCCCTGCTGGCGGCGGAGGATGCGGCGCGGCTGGACCTGACCGCGACTCGCCGCCTGCAATTGGCGGCCGAGACCGGCGGCGCGCTCGGCCTGGTGCTGCGGCCGGATGCGCCGAATCCGGACCCGAGCGCGGCGGCCAGCCATTGGCGCGTCGGGCCGCTGCCTTCCGGCGGCGGGCATGGGCTGGAGGATCCGCGTTGGCAGTTGGAATTGCTGCGCGCCCGCGGCGGCCGGCCGGGCGGCCCCTGGGCGGTGACCTGGCGGGCGGCCTCCGGCACGCTGGACATGGAGGAGGCGGAGGCGCCGGCGGCTGAAGTACGGCGCGCCCGGCGCGGCCGATGAACCGCCGCTTCCTGGCACTGCATCTGCCGGACCTCGCCACGGCGCGTATCCGCCGGGCGGAACCAGGGCTGGGGGATTCGCCGCTCGCCACCTGGGAGGCCAGCGGCAGCCGGCGCCTGCTGGTGGCGGTGGATGTGGCGGCCGCGGCGCTCGGCCTGGCGCCCGGCCAGGCGCTGGCCGATGCCCAGGCCATCGCCCCCTCGCTGCTGCTGCGCCCGGCCGATGCGGCCGGTGATGCACGGGCGCTGCACGGCCTGGCGCTCTGGGCGCGGCGCTACACGCCGCTGGCGGCGATCGACCCGCCGGAGGGGCTGATCCTCGACATCACCGGCTGCGACCACCTTTTCGGTGGAGAAGCCGCGCTGCTGGGCGATGCGCTGGACCGGCTGCGGCACAATGGCCTTTCCGTGCAGGGCGCCATCGCCGGGGCGGCGGCCACCGCGGCGGCACTGGCCCGTGCGCGCGCCGACCAGCCCATCGCGATCTCCGGCATCGAGGCGGCGCTGGCCGCGCCGCTGCCGCTCGGCCCGGCGCTGCGGCTGGAGGCGGCGGCGCTGGAGGCACTGGCGCGGCTCGGCCTGCGGCGGGTGGGGGATCTGCTGGACCAGCCGCGCGGCCCGCTGGCGCGGCGTTTTGGCAAAGCGCTGTTGGATAGTTTGGATGCCGTCACCGGACGCCGCCCGCATGCCATCCAGCCGGTGCAGCCGGCGCCGGAGCTGTTCGAATCGCTGGACCTGCTGGAGCCGCTGATCACCCGTCCCGCCATCGATGCCGCGCTGGATCGGCTGCTGGCCGGGCTGTGTGCGAAACTGCGCCTGGCGGGGCTGGGGGCGCGGCGGCTGGCGCTGCTCGCCTGGCGGGTGGATGGGGCGGTGCAGGAAGTCGTCATCGGCACCGGCCAGCCGAACCGCGACCCGGCGCATCTGAAGCGGCTGTTCGCGGAGGGACTCGGCGGGCTGCAACCCGATCTCGGCTTCGAACGCATGGCGCTGGAGGCCCGCGCCACGGACCGGATGGAAACAGGCGCCCAGACCAATCTCGGCCTTGGCGCGCGGCAGGACCGGGCGGCGCTTGCGGAATTGCTGGACCGGCTCGGCCAGCGGCTGCGCGTGCAGCGCGTAGCGCCGGTGGCGAGCCATTGGCCGGAACGCAGCGTCGCCGCGCTGGACCCTCAGGCGGTGCCGCCGCCGCCGCCGCCCGCCTGGTCCCGCCCGGAACAGCCTTTGCTGCGCCTGCGCCGCCCAAAACCGCTGGAGGTGGTGGCCCTGCTGCCGGATGCCCCGCCCGCCAGCCTGCGCTGGCGCGGCACATCCCAGCGCGTGCTGCAGGCGGAGGGACCGCTGCGGCTGGAGCCGGAATGGTGGCGCGCCAAGCCTGGCGCGGAACGGCGCGATGCCTATCGGGTGGAGTTGCCCTGCGGCACGCGGCTGCTGGTGTGCCGCGGCGGCGCCTCCGGCTGGCGGCTGCATGGCTATCTGCCGTGACGATCGGGTATGCGGAGCTTGCGGCGCGGTCGCATTTCTCCTTCCTCGACGGCGCCTCCCACCCGGCGGAGCTGGCGGCGACGGCGGCGGCGCTGGGGCTGGCGGGGCTGGGGCTGTGCGACACCAACAGCCTGGCCGGCGTGGTGCGCGGCCATGTGGGCGCGAAGCAGGAAGGGCTGCGCTTCGCGGTGGGCTGCCGACTGGTGCTGACCGATGGCAGCGCCTGGTACGCCTGGCCGACCGACCGCGCCAGCTATGGGCGGCTGACCAGCCTGCTCTCGCAAGGCCGTATGCCGGCGCCGAAAGGGGAGTGCT
Source organism: Falsiroseomonas sp. E2-1-a4 (assembly GCF_051433165.1). Lineage (NCBI taxonomy): Bacteria > Pseudomonadati > Pseudomonadota > Alphaproteobacteria > Acetobacterales > Roseomonadaceae > Falsiroseomonas > Falsiroseomonas sp. E2-1-a4. The sequence continues at coordinate 56,033 of NZ_JBHMFS010000021.1, forward strand.
GGCTGGATCGGGAAAACCTGTTCGCCGCCGCCGAGGGGTTCGTGCTCGCCGCGATTCCACCGGCGGCGTTCGATGGCCGGCAGTGGCGAGCGGATGCGGCGGCGCTGCGCGGGCGGCTCGCTTTGCCGCTGCTGCTCGCAGCATCCTGCCCCTATCTCGGCCGTGACCAGCAGCGGCTGGATGAACTCGCGGCGATTGCGGGGGATGCGCTGCTGGCGACCGGCGACATCCGCTACCACCACCCGGATCGCCGCCGCCTGGCCGATGTGCTGAGCGCCATTCGCCTCCGCACCACCGTCGATGCGCTGGGCCATGAGGCGGAGCCGAATGGCGAGCGCCACATCAAGCCGCCCGCCGAAATGGCGCGGCTGTTCGCCCGCCACCCGCAGGCGCTGACCAATACGCTGCGCGTGCTGGACGCCGCCGCCGGCTTCTCGCTCGACCAGCTGCGCTACGAATATCCGGAGGAAATGCTGGAGCCGGGCCGCACCGCGCAGCAGACGCTCGAAGCCCGCGTGGAGGCGGCGCTGGCCACGCAACCGCATGGCGTCTCCGCCAATCTACGCGACCGCGTGGCGCATGAGCTGGAGCTGATCGGCCGCCTCGGCTATGCGCCCTATTTCCTGACGGTGCATGAGATCGTGCGCTTCGCACGCAGCCAGGGGATTCTGTGCCAGGGGCGCGGCTCGGCGGCGAATTCCAGCGTCTGCTACGTGCTCGGCATCACCGCCGTCGATCCCGACAAGCACGATCTGCTGTTCGAACGCTTCGTCTCCGCCAGCCGCGGCGAGCCGCCCGATATCGACATCGATTTCGAGCATGAGCGGCGGGAGGAGGTGATTCAGCACCTGTACCACCGCTACGGCCGCCACCGCGCCGCCATCTGCGCCACCATCATCCGCTACCGCGCCCGCAGCGCCATCCGCGAGGTGGGCCGCGCCATGGGGCTGACGGAGGATGTGACCGCGCGCCTCGCCAAGGCCAGTTGGGGGCCGGGGCGCGAGATCGGGCTGGCGCAGCTCGCGGAAAGCGAGGGCCTGGATACCTCCGACCCGCGGCTCGCCATGACGCTGGAACTGGCGGAGGAATTGCAGGATGTGCCGCGCCATGCGGCGACGCATGTCGGCGGCTTCGTCATCACCCGCGGGCCGCTGACGGAACTCGCCGTCGTCACCAATGCGGCGATGGAAGACCGCACCGTGCTGGAATGGGACAAGGACGATATCGAGGCGCTGGGCATCCTGAAGGTGGATGTGCTGGGCCTCGGCATGCTGTCCTGCATCCGCCGCGCCTTTGGCCTGATGCAGCAGCATCTGCGCCGCGACTACACGCTCGCCACGCTGCCGAAGGATTGCGCCGCGACCTACGCCATGCTGCGCCGCGCGGATTCGGTGGGCGTGTTCCAGGTGGAAAGCCGGGCGCAGATGAACATGCTGCCGCGGCTGAAGCCGGACAAGTTCTACGATCTGGTCGTGCAGGTGGCGATCGTGCGGCCCGGGCCGATCCAGGGCGACATGGTGCACCCCTACCTCCGCCGCCGGCAGGGCATCGAGAAGCCCGAATACCCCTCCCCCGGCCCGGATTATCCGCAGGACGAATTACGAAAAGTTCTGGAGAAGACGCTGGGCGTGCCGCTGTTCCAGGAACAGGCGATGAAGCTCGCCATCGTCGCCGCGGGATTCTCGCCGGACGAAGCCGATCTGCTGCGCCGGTCCATGGCCACCTTCAAGATGACGGGCGGCGTCTCGAAGTACCGCGACCGGCTGGTGCAGGGCATGGTGCAGCGTGGCTACAAGGCGGAATTCGCCGAGCGCGTCTTCAGCCAGATCGAGGGTTTCGGCAGCTACGGCTTTCCCGAAAGCCACGCCGCCAGCTTCGCGCATCTGGTCTATGCGTCGTCCTGGATCAAATGCCACCACCCGGCGGTCTTCGCCTGCGCCCTGCTGAACAGCCAGCCCATGGGCTTCTACGCACCGGCGCAGATCGTGCGCGATGCGCGCGAACACGCCGTGGAGATCCGCCCCGTCGATGTGAATGCCAGCGACTGGGATTGCACGCTGGAGCCCGGCGCGGGCGCCCTCGCGCTGCGCCTGGGCCTGCGGCTGGTGACCGGGCTGGCGAAGGAGGAAGCCCAGGCCATCGTCGCGGCGCGAGAGGCGCGCAACGGCGCGCCCTTCACCTCGGTCGAGGACCTCGCCTGGCGCAGCGGCGCCGGCAAGCGCGCGCTGAACAACCTGGCGGCGGCAGATGCCTTCGCAGGCGCCGGGCTGGTGCGGCGCGATGCGGCGTGGGAGGCGCGCGGCGTACCCTCCGGCCCGCGCGACCTGCCGCTATTCGCCATCGCGCAGGAGTCCGTCGCCGCCGCGCTGACGGATGAGGCGCCGCTGCTGGCCGAACCACCGCCGCTGCTGCCCGCGCATACGGCAGGCGAGGCGGTGGTGGGCGACTACCTCGCCACCGGCCTGACGCTGCGCCAGCACCCGCTGGCCCTGCTGCGCCCGGACCTTGCCGCGCGCGGCTGCGACGATACGCAACGCCTCGCCACCGCGCGGGCCGGCACGCGGCTACGCCTGCCCGGCCTGGTGCTGATGCGCCAGCGGCCCGGCTCGGCCAAGGGTGTGGTGTTCCTGACCATCGAGGATGAGTTCGGCAACGCCAATATCGTGGTGTTCCAGGACATCTCCACCCGCGACCGCTCAGCCCTCGTCGCCGGCCGCCTGCTGCTGGTGGAAGGCGTGCTGGAGCGGGAGGACCAGCATGCGGAGGTTCCCATCCTGCACGTCATCGCCCGCCGTCTGGTCGATTGGTCCGCGCTGCTGGACAGCCTGCCGCAGGCGCAGGGCAGTTCCGCCTGGGCGGAGCGCGCGCTGGGCCGCGCCGATGAGGTGCGGCGGCCCGATCCCGGCGCACGCGCGCCGAAACAGGCCCGCCTGCCGCCCAGCCGCGACTTTCGTTGACCCCGCCAAGGCCCGGCGGCCTTGCCGCCCCGCCGCACCGGGCGCGATGATGCGCCACTGAGGCCCCGCAAGAGGCCCCGCATCGGGAGAAACAAGCCATGAAACGCCGCACCATCCTGCAGGCCGCCGCCGCGGCGCCGCTGCTGGCCGCGCCCGCCACCGTCCGCGCGCAAAACTTCACACAGCCCGTCCGCCTGATCGTCCCCTTCAACCCGGGCGGCACCAGCGACATCCTGGCCCGGCTGATCGCGCCCTCGCTCAGCCAGAAGATCGGCCAGTCGGTGGTGGTAGAAAATCGCGCCGGTGCCGGCGGCAATATCGGCGCCGACCTCGTCGCGAAAAGCCGGCCGGATGGGCACACGCTGGTGCTGCTGGACATCTCCGTCCTCGCCACCAACCCGCATCTGTTCCCGCGCCTGCCCTTCGACAGCCTGCGCGACCTCGCGCCGGTGCAGATGGTGGTCTACGCACCCTATATCCTGGCGGTGAACAACCAGCTTCCGGTGCAGACCGCACAGGAACTCGCCGCCTATGCCAAGGCCAATTCGGGCAAGCTGAACGCCGCCAATTCCGGCACCGGCACGCTGACCCATCTGGTCGCCGCCTCGCTGGCCAATGCCTGGGGTGGGGAGGTCACCCACATCCCCTATCGCGGCGGCGCCCCGGCCCTGACCGCATTGGTGACGAATGAGGCGAACCTGACCATGGCCGGCGCCACCCAGTCGCAGGCCTTCGTGGTGAACAACCAGATGCGCGGCATCGCCGTGACCGGCAGCAAGCGCCTGGCCGCGCTGCCCAACCTGCCGACCTTCGAGGAACTCGGCTGGCCGGAGCCGCAATCCGGCACCTGGCAGGGCATCCTCGCCCAGGGCAGCACGCCCGCCCCCATGGTCGCACGGCTGGAGCGGGAGATCGCCGAGGTGCTGGCGGAGCCCAACATCGTCCGCCGCATCGGCGAACTGGGCGGGGAGGTCCGCGCCGAGGGCGCCAGCGCCTTCCGCCGCATCCTGACCGAGCAGACCGAGAGCTACGGCCGCATCATCCGCGCCAACAACATCCGGATCGAGTGATGCAGCCGACGCGCCTGCATGTGCAGGTCAACCCCGCCTCCTCCCTGGCGGCCGCCTTTACCGAGGCGCGCCTCCGCGCGGTGGCGGCCCCGGACCAGGTGGCGATGAGCTTCGGGCAGACGCCCGAGGCGCTGGAGGAAGGGTTGGCGGCGGCGGAGGTGCTGCTGCTGGCCGGCCAGGCGCCGCTGCATAACCTGCCACGCCGCGCGCCAAACCTGCGCTGGATCAGCTACACCAGCGCCGGCGTGGAGTGGCTGCTGCAGGCCGGGCTGCCCGGGTCCATCACGCTGACCAATGCCAGCGGCACGCATATCCCGAAGGCGGCGGAATTCACCCTGCTGTCCGTGCTGATGCTGAACAACCAGATGCCGCACTTCGCCACCGCCCAACGGGAACGCCGCTGGGCGCCGAAGCCGGCCGGCACGGTGGCGGGCAAGACCGCGCTGATCCTCGGCATGGGCGCACTTGGCGGGGCGGCGGCGCAGGCCTTGGCCAGCCGGGGCATGCGGATCATCGGCAACAGCCACTCCGGCCGGCCGCACCCGGATGTGGCGGTCATGACGCGCGGCGCGGATTTCCGGGCGCATCTGCCCGAAACAGACGTGCTGGTCATCACCCTGCCGCTGACCCCGGCAACCGATGGGCTGATCGGCCGGGCGGAACTGGATTTGCTGCCGCCGCATGCCGGCGTGGTCAATCTCGGCCGCGGCGAGATCCTGGATGCGGACGCCTTGGCCGCCAAGCTGCGTGATGGCTCGCTCGCCGGGGCGGTGCTGGATGCGCTGCCGCAGGAACCGCTGCCGCCCGAAAGCCCACTGTGGGACACGCCAAACCTGGTCATCACGCCGCATTGCGGCCTGTATGACCCGTTTGACTACGCGCCGCGCTGCCTGGAGGCCTTCTTCGCCAATCTGGCGCGGTTCCGCGCGGGGCAGGCGCTGCAGCAGGTGGTGGACCCGGCGCGCGGCTATTGACCCCGCGCCAGGGCGCCTGGGCCGGCCGACAGGCACCCGCAGGAGGTGAAACGACCCAACCGGACCGTAATTGGCCTGGAAATGACCGTGAATCCTCCACACAATTCGCTTCCCGCGTTGAAGCCGGGCGCTCCTCGACTATACTGACCGTCAGGCCGATGCGGGCCGCTTCACCTCCCCGGGCTCGAATCCACGAGACGGCGGGGTCGGACGTGTCCGCGGCCGAACAGGCGAGTCCAGAGATGACCAACACGCACGACTGGCGGCGAGACCGCAAAGCCCGCAGCAAGCGGGGTTTCGACGATGACATGCCGCAGGAGGGCGGCTGGGCTCCTCCGCCCACACCGAGTTATTCGCCCTCCGCGGCGCCGCGTCGGGCCTCCTCCGCCCCGGTGGCGTCCGGGCCGGATGTGGGTGCGGTGGTCAAGCGCTTCGATGCGGAGCGGGGCTTCGGCTTCGTCGCGGTCGATGGCGGTGGCGGCGACGCCTTCCTGCATATCAGCGTGCTGCAGCGCGCCGGCGCCGATACGGTGGCGCCGGGCACCAAGCTGCGCGTGCGCGTCGGCCAGGGTGAACGCGGCCCGCAGGTGGCCGAGGTGCTTGAGGTTGGGCCGGTCGGTGAGGTTCCGGCCTCCCCGCCGCGCGGCGCCATGGGCGGCGCCGGTCCGCGCCCCGGCGGCGCTGGTGGTGCCGGTGCGGGCTTCCGCGCCCCGCCGCCGCCCGGCTCGGGCGAGGAAATGCAGGGCACGGTCAAGTGGTACAGCGCCGAGAAGGGCTTCGGCTTCGTCACGCCGAGCGATGGCGGCAAGGATGTCTTCGTCCACGCCACGGCGCTGGAGCGCAGCGGGCTGCGCCCGCTGACCGAGGGCCAGGCCGTGACGCTGCGCGTGGTGCAGGGCAAGAAGGGGCCGGAAGCGGCCTCTGTCACCGCGGCCTGACCTTCGGGGCCTGCGTCGATATCAGGGGCGGCAACCGCAGGGTTGCCGCCCTTTTTCGTGCCGCGCGCCCGGTGGACGTGCCGCGCCGCAGCCGATAGGCAGGGGGCAGAGGCGGCCATCTCCGAGCCGCCGGATGGGGAGACCTCCGCATGCAACTGCGCCGCCGTGGCCTGATGGCCGCCGCCCTGACCCTCTCGGCCCCCGCCCTTCTGCGCCCGGCTACTGCCCAAACCTGGCCTGACAGGCCGGTTCGCATCATCGTGCCCTTCCCGCCCGGCGGGTCGAACGACATCATCGCCCGCCAATTGGCGGAGGCGCTGCGCGAGATTCTGGGACAGCCGGTGCTGGTGGAAAACCGCGCCGGCGCGGGCGGCAATGTCGGCGCCGACAGCGTGGCGAAGGCCGCGCCGGATGGCCTGACGCTGCTGCTGGCAGCCCCCGGCCCGCTGGCCATCAACGAGCATCTGTTCCGCGCCATCCCCTTCAACCCGCAGCGCGACTTCGCCCCGGTGGCGCTGGTGGCCACGGTGCCGATCGTGCTGATGGTGACCAAGGACCTGGCTGTGCAATCGGTGGCGGAGCTGGTGGCGATGGCGAAGCGGGAGCCGGGCAAGCTGGCCTTCGGCTCCTCCGGCAATGGCAGCACCAACCACCTGGCGGGGGAGCTGCTGAAGGCGCAGGCGGGGATCGACATCATCCATGTACCCTATCGTGGCGCCGCGCCGGCGATGACGGACCTGGTCGGCGGCCAGATCCAGATGATGTTCGACAATATGCCCGCAGCCCTGCCGCAGGTGCGCGGTGGCCAGGTGCGCGGCCTGGCGGTGGCCGGCGCAACGCGGGCGGAGGCGCTGCCCGAGCTGCCCACCATCGCCGAATCGGGCGTGCCGGGCTTCGAGGCGGAAGCCTGGTTCGGCCTGGTCGCCCCCGCCGCCACGCCGGATGCGGCCCTGTCCCGGCTGCGGGAGGCCTGTGGCGCCGCCCTGGCCGATCCGACGCTGCGGGCACGCTTCGCGCAGGGCGGCGCGCAGCCAGGAGCACGGCTCGGGGCCGATTTCGGTCGTTTCCTGGTGACGGAGCGGGTGAAATGGGGCCGCGTGGCCGCAGCCTCCGGCGCCACGGTGAACTGAGCCGCCGCAGGCGACGGCTTCGGGCGAGTCGCCGGCAGATGCAAGGGGCGCAACCGCTTGTGCAGACAGGGTCTCACGGACTAGTTACATCACCATGACGACGAGCGGGCGCGCCCTTCTGATCGTGGTCGTGGTCTGTGCGGGCCTCGCCACATTTCTTGCCAGCCGGTTCGTGACAAGCGGACCGAGCGGGGATGCTTCGCCGCGTCCGGCCGGCACCGCGGAACCGCGGCCCGCACCGGTGCAGACGGCGGCAGTACCGGCAGTGACCGCGCAGCCTGCCGCCCCGCGGCCGGTTCCCGTATCGCCCACACAGCCGGCGCCTGTGATCACGTCACCCGCCCGGCCAGCCCCCGCGGCCCCCGCCGCAGTCCAGGCCGCGCCAGCGCCTGTCGCCCCAGCCTCTGTCGCGCCAGCCCCCGCAGCATCAGCCCCGATCGTCGCGACAGCGCCGGAACCGCCGCGCTTCGACGTGGTGCGTGTCGGGGCAAGGGGCGGCGTGGTCGTGGCCGGCCGCGCCGCGGCCGGGGCGGAGGTGATCCTGCTGGAGGATGGCCGGGAGGTCGGCCGCGCCCGCGCCGATGCCCGGGGTGAGTGGGTGATCCTGCCACCCGATCCGCTGCGCCCGGGCCCGTACCAGTTTTCGCTCCGCGCCCGAATCGGCGGGGCGGAGATCGCCGGGCCGGATGTGGTGCTCGTCGTGGTGCCCGATCCAGCGACGGCGCTGGCCGAGGCGGCGGCGCGGGATGCCGCGGCGCGCGCGGCGGCGCAGGCGGAAGCCATTGCCCGCGCAGAGCAGGAATCTCGGCGGCTCGCTTCGCTGGAGGCCGAGCGCCACGCCGCCGCGGCGCGCACCGAGGCCGAGGCACAGTTGACCGCCCAACTCGCCATCCAGGCGGAAACGGAGCGCCAGGAACGCGCGGCGCAGTTGGCCGCAGCCGAACGCGCCCTCAGCCAGGCCGCCGAGGCCCAGGTCGCGGCCGAGGCTCAGGCGGAAGCCGCCGCGGTCGCCGAGCGTGAGGCACACGCCGCACGGATCGCCGCCGCCGATCGGGACGCGGCCGAAGCGCGAGAAGCCGCCGCGGCCACCGAGCGCCAGGCGCGCGCCGTAAAGACCGCCGCGGCCTGCACCTGGGCCCTCGCCCAAGCGGAGGCCCAGGTGCAGGCCCAAGCGGAGGCCCAGACGGAGGCTCGCCTGGAGGCCGCCGCCGATCGGGATGCGGCCGAAGCGCGGGAAGCCGCGGCCCGCACCGAAGCGGCACGGCGCGCCGAGGCCCAATCCGTGGCCGAGGCGCGGCGCCGACAGGATGTGGCCTTGCTGGCGGCGCAGGAAGCCGCGCGCGCCGCGGCGGCGGCGGACCAGGCGGAAGTCGCCCGCCGGGAAGCCGCGGCCCAGGATGCGCTGGCCCGGACCGCACTGGCCCAGGTCCAGGCAGCTCGCGCCGAGGCCGCCCGGGCCGCAGGCGCCGAAACACCCCGCACCGAGCCGGTGGAAGCCGCGCCCGCCGCCCCGCCCTCGGCCCTGGTCGTCCTGGTTCCGCCGGTCGATGCTTCGCCGGCGCGCGTGCTTCAGGGCGGCGCTGCCACCCATGCGTTGGGTCTGGAAGTCGTGGACTACGACGATTCCGGCAGCATCCGCTTTGCCGGCACCGCCGTGCCGGGTGCCTCGATCCGCATCTATGTCGATGACCGCCATGCCGGCGACGCGGAGGCCGATGCCGAGGGGCGCTGGACCGTGGCGCCGCAATACGAGGTGACGATCGGCCGCCACCGTCTGCGGGTGGACCAGCTTGCCGCCAATGGCGCGGTCGCCGCGCGAATCGAGCTGCCCTTCCAGCGTGACCAGCTTCCGGCCGATAGCGTGGCCGAAGGTCGGGTGGTGGTGCAGCCGGGCAATAATCTGTGGCGCCTGGCGCGCGGCGCCTATGGCCGCGGCATTCAGTACACGGTCATCTTCCAGGCCAACCGGGACCAGATCCGCAACCCGAACCTGATCTTCCCCGGTCAGGTCTTCACCATCCCCTCCGCCGCCATGGGCGAGGCCAGACCGGCCGATTCCAACCGGTCCAGATAGGGGTCGAGCGCCAGGGCAAAGCGCACCATGGCGCTGATCAGGGCGATGGCGGTGGTATCGCCCTGCAGATCGACATCCACCTCCAGCCGCACGCGGTGGTCGGGCATCAGCCGCAGCCGCCAGCCATCCGGCAGGTCGCCGGGCATGGCGCCCAGCGCCGCGAAGGCCCCCGGCCGCGCCATCGGCTGTTCCGCCGTATAGGGCACCGCCCCGGCCTGCGCGGCCAGGTTGATCTGGCCATCGGAGAGGGTGGCGACACATCCTCGGCCGCGCCAGGCGAAGCGCATCGCGGCGTCGCGCACGGGCCTCAGGGAACCGTCATTGCTGACCAGGAAAGGTCCGTGCGGGAGCTGCTGCATGGATGCATGTTGTCCGCGAAGGATGAACATACCATAAGCGCCAGATGAGCCTGATCTCCAGCATCCGCCTTGTCGTCGCCAAGCCGCATCCGGCCGGGCGCCCCTTCATCATCGGCGGCGCCGCCGTAGCCGTGGTGGGCGGCCTGCTGCTCGGCAGCTGGCTGTTCTGGCCCGGGGTGATCTTCACCCTGTTCTGCCTGTACTTCTTCCGCGACCCGGAACGGGTGCCGCCGCCCCGCGGCAATGTGGTGCTGGCGCCGGCGGATGGCCGGGTGGTGATGGCCGGGCCGGCGGTGCCGCCGGTCGAGCTCGGCCTGGGGGATGCGCCGCGCTACCGCATCTGCATCTTCCTGTCCGTGCTGGACGTGCACGTGAACCGCATGCCGGTTGATGGCGTTGTCACGCGCATCTCCTACCGCAGCGGGGCCTTCCTGAATGCCAGCCTGGACAAGGCCAGCGTGGACAATGAACGCAACGCCCTGGCGATCCGCATGACGGATGGCCGGGATATCGCGGTGGTGCAGATCGCGGGCCTGATTGCCCGACGCATCCTGTGCCATGTGCGGGAAGGCGACCAGGTGCAGGCGGGCGACCGCTTCGGCATCATCCGCTTCGGCAGCCGCACCGATGTGTACCTGCCCGAGGGCGCCCGCCCGCTGGCCTCGGTCGGCCAGCTGATGATCGGCGGCGAGACGGTGGTGGCGGAGCTGCTGCCGGTGGCCGCTTCGGCATGAATGAGGATCCGGAGGTAGCGCCACCGCGCCTGGTGCCGCTGCGCCGCCTGCGCCAGCGCAAGCGGCCGCGCTTTGAGGGGCTGTCCTTCAACCGGCTGATCCCGAACATCCTGACCATGCTCGGCCTCTGTGCCGGGCTGGTGGCGATTCGCGCCGCGATCGAGGACCGTTTCGCCCTGGCCGCCGCGCTGATCGTCGTGGCCGCGGTGATCGATGGGCTGGATGGGCGGCTGGCCCGGCTGCTGAACGCGACATCGCGATTTGGCGCGGAATTCGACAGCCTGGCGGATTTCCTGTCCTTCGGCGTGGCGCCGGCCATGGTGCTGTATCTGTGGTCGATGAAGGCGATCGGCCCGCTCGGCTTCGTGCCCTGCCTGCTGTTCGCCGTGTGCTCCGCCCTGCGGCTCGCGCGGTTCAACGCCTCGCTCGATATCGGGCCGGCGCCGAAGCCGGCCTATGCGCACAGCTTCTTCACCGGCGTGCCGGCACCGGCCGGGGCGGGCTGCGCGCTGTTCCCGCTGTTCGGTGCGCTGGCCTTTTCCGGCTGGGGCTGGGTCGGCACCGGGGATGCCATCCGCCATCCGCTGCTGGTCGGCACCGTGCTGGTGGTGGTCGGCGGGCTGATGGTGAGCACGGTGCCGACGTGGTCCTTCAAGAATTTCCGCATCCCGCGCGCCGCGGTGCTGCCGATGCTGCTCGGCGCCGGGCTGTATGTGGCGCTGCTGGTCGCCGAACCCTGGGCGGCGCTGGCGGCGGGCGGGTTGATCTATCTCGGCATGCTGCCCTTCTCGGTGCGGTCCTACCTGATGCTGAAGCGGGAGGCCGAGGCGATGAACGAGCCGGAGGCCACGCCCGCCGGACCGGCTTGACGCCAGCCGGCGCCGGGTCATCTGCCAGGGACAAGGCGGAGGATGGGCGGATGGCACGGGCAGTCTGGAATGGCGCGGTGATCGCGGAGAGCGACCGGTTTGAACTGGTCGAGGGCAATGTCTATTTCCCGCCCGAAACCGTGCGGGCGGAATTGCTGCGGCCCTCCAGCCGCACCACCAATTGCCCCTGGAAGGGCACCGCGCAGTATCATGACGTGGTGGTGGACGGGCAGGTGAACGCCGCCGCCGCCTGGTACTACCCTTCGCCCAAGACCGCAGCGGCCAACATCAAGGACCACATCGCCTTCTGGCAGGGCGTGAAGGTGGAGCGATAGGCAAATGACCATCCGCGGCACCCTGCCCCTGAGCGTGGACGGGCGGGCGGTGACCATCACCGGCGGCCCCTTCGATTCGCTTCCCGACGACGCCTTCGGTGTCTGCCTGGAGATGGGGGCCGAGAAGGCTTCGCAGGCCGATGTGAAGGTTCCCACCGCCGATTTCGGCGTGCCGGACCCGGCCGCGCTGCGCCGGGCGGTGGAAGTCGTGTTGCGGCAATTGCAGACGGAGCCGGAGCGGCCGGTGCATATCGGCTGCCGCGCCGGCGTCGGCCGCACCGGGCTGTTCATGGCCTGTCTGGTCCGCGCGGCCGGCGTGCCGGGCGACCCGCTGGCTTATGTGCGCGCGCATTACCTGCCGCATGCGGCGGAAACGCCGGCGCAGGAAGCACTGATCCGCGGCTTCACCTGGCCCTGAGCCACCGCCCATCGATCACCAGCAGCCCGAGCGCGATCACCGCCATGCCGCCTAGATGCCGCGGCGCCAGCACCTCATCCAGGGCGAGCGCGCCGAGCAGCAGGGCGGTGACGGGCACCAGCAGCGTCACCAGCATGGTGTTGGTGGCCCCCGCGCCGTGCAGGATGGCAAAGTACAGCGCATAGGCCAGCGCGGTGGCCAGCAGGCCCAGCGCCAGCAGCGCGGCCACCGCATCGGCGCCCGGCGCAGGCAGCGCCCAGGGGCGGTCGAAGGCCAGCACCAGCGGCAGCATCATCAGGGTGGAGGTCAGGCATTGCCCGGTGGCGGCCGGCAGCGGCGCCAGCCCGGCCCGCTTCAGCCGCCGCGACCAGACGCCCGACAGGCCATAGGACAGGCAGGCGCCAAGGCACAGCGCGATGCCCAGCGCCTCCGTCGCCGCACCCAGGCCGAAGGCGGCGGGGCCGGCCAGGATTGCAACCCCCACCAGGCCGAGCAGCGTGCCGGCCAGGCGGTTCGGCGTCAGCCGCTCATCCACCGTCAGCCAATGCGCGGCGAGCACGGCGAAGACCGGCGTGGCCGCATTCACCACGGCGGCGAGGCTGGAGGGGATGAATTGCTGGCCCACCACGATCAGCGTGAAGGGAATGGCGTTGTTCAGCAGCCCCATGCCGGCGCAGGCCAGCCAGGCCTCCCGCCCCCGCGGCAGGCGCAGCCCGAGCACGCGGCAGGCCAGCGCCAGCGCCACAGCGGCCAGGGCCACGCGTACCAGCACGATGGTGAAGGGCGGAAACCCCCGCAGCGCCACCGCCATGAAGAAGAAGGACCCGCCCCAGATGACGGACAGCGCCAGCAGCAGCGTCCAGAGCCGGGGGGTCATTGGGTTGGGCATGGGCGCTGGATAGGGCCGGAGGGTGGTGTGGCACCATCCGGTCGTTGCGCGGGCCTGACCCGTGCCCGCGCCTCGATCACCCCCGCGGCGGAACCGTGGGAGCGTTCGGCCTCAGCTGAAGCCGAACTTTTCGGTCGCCGCGGTTTGCCGGGCCACGGCCTCCGCGGTCTGCTGCCGGATCACTTCCGGCGTCGCGCTCAGGTCCGCCACGAACTGGTACAGGCGGCGTTCCGAGGGTGCGCCGCGATGCACGCCGGGGGTGACGTAGAAGGGCGCCTCCTCCGTCACCTGCGCGATCTCCACCGCGGTCAGCGAGGCATCGGACGGCGCGCGCTTCACATACCATTGCCGCAGCAGCACGGGGCTGCCGTCCATCATGGCCAGCGCGCCCTGGTTGCCATGGTCCAGCCGCCAGCGGTCGGAGGTCACTTCCTCCAGGCAGATGTTCATGTCGAGGCCCGAGACCTTGGCCTGCCACAGCGTGCAGCCGGCCTTGCGGCCGGTGGCCGGTGGGCGCAGCCGGGGCTTGGCGCGGGCGGGGATGGATTTCTCATCGAAGGCGGCCAACCAGAGGGCCAACAGCCTCTCGATCTCGGCCGGTTGTTCGATGGCGCGGAGGCTGCGCGGGGGGTCCTTGCTCATGCTCATGTCCGGCGTGCCGCCACCACAATCCCCTTCGTTTTCAACTCAGCAACCTCCTCCGCCGTGAAACCGTGGCGGGCGAGGATGTCGTCACCGTGCTCATTGAAGCGGGGCGGGGCGGCGCGTGTGCCGCCCGGCGTCCGGCTCATCTTGATCGGCGTGCCGAGGCCCCGGTAGCTGCCAAGCTCCGTGACCATCTGGCGATGTGCGGTATGGGGCGCATTCATCGCCTCGTCCACATGCATCACGGGTCCGGCAGGTATGCCGGCCTTCAGCAGACGTTCACAGAGGTCGTGCCCATCCTCCGCCGCCAGCCGCGCTTCGAGTATTTCGGTCAGCATGTCGCGGTGGGTGAGACGATCGCCATTGGTCTTGAAGCGCGGATCGTCGGGCAGGCCGTCCAGCGACAGGAACTTGCAGACCTTGCGGAAGGTGGGGTCGTTACCGACGGCCAGGAAGATCTCGCAGGTCTTGGTGCGATACTTGGAATAGGGCGAGATGTTCGGGTGCGGATTGCCCGTGGCCTTCGGGCGCTTGTCGTTCAGGAAGTAATTGGCCGCCTGGGGGTGCAGCAGGGCCATGCCGCAATCATGCAGCGACATGTCCAGGAACTGACCCTGGCCGCTGCGGTTGCGTTCCTGCAGCGCCATCAGGATGGCGATGGCGGAATACAGGCCGGTGGCCAGGTCCACGATCGGCGTGCCCATCCGCAGCGGGCCGGTCTCCGAATTGCCGTTGATGGACATCAGGCCGACCATGGCCTGGATCACCGCATCATAGCCCGGCAGGGCGCCGAGCGGCCCATCAGGGCCGAAGCCAGAGACCCGGCAATGCACCAGCTTCGGAAAACGCTTGGACAGGACATCGGCATAGCCCATGCCCCATTTCTCCATGGCGCCGGGCTTGTAGTTCTCGATCAGCACATCGGCGCCGTCGAGCAGGCGCATCAGCACCTCCCGCCCCTCCGGCTTGCCGAGATCCAGCGCGATGGAGCGCTTGTTGCGGTTCACGCCGAGGAAGTAGCTGGCGTCGCCTTCCAGGAAGGGCGGGCCCCAGTCGCGCACCTCATCGCCCTGCGGCGGCTCGATCTTCACCACCTCCGCCCCGTGATCCGACAGGATCATGGTGCAATAGGGGCCGCCGAGGACGCGGGTGAGGTCGATGACCTTGAGGCCGGCGAGGGCGCCGGGAGACAGGGCGAGGCCCTTGCCCTCGGTCATGGGAAGCGCATCGGTCATGCCGCAAAATCCTTGGTAGAAGCCGGCCGATTCAGCCCTCCGGCCCCTTCGGGCCTCCGGCCATCGGACGGCCTGTCAAACACGCGGGCACAGAACTCCGGATAGGTTTCCAGCATCTCGTCGCAGATCGGGCCGCGCAGCAGGGCCAGTTCGGCCTCGGTCGGGTCGGGCGTCTGCGGCACGTCATCCGCCGCATCGAAGTCGAAGCCGGTGGCGGCGCGGATGGATTCGATGGTCTCGCCGGGATGGATGCTGGCGAGCGAAAAGCGCGCCCGGTCCGGATGAAACGAAAAAACGCATTTGCCGGTGACCAGCGCCTGCGCCGTGCCGCGGCGGAAGACGCCGGGCTCGGAGACGCCGGGGGCAGAGATGTTGTCCACCTTCGGCACCAGCACGCGGGGCGAGTGTTCCTCCCGGAACAGGATGGTGCGAGGCGTCATGAAATACATGAAGGCGGAACCGAAGCTGCCAGGGAAGCGCACGCCCGTCCCGGGCCATTCGCCGGTGCCGACCAGGTTGAGGTTGGCCTGGCCATCGATCTGCCCGCCGCCGAGAAAGAACAGGTCGATCCGCCCCTGCCCCGTCAGGTCGAACAGCTCCCGCGACCCTTCGCTGAACGGGTTGCCGCTGCGCTTGTGCAGCAGGGACAGTCGCACCGGATGGCCCTGCTTCTTCACAAGCCAGCAGGCCGCCGCCGGAATCGGGCTGGCCGCGCCCACCGCGATGTGGCGCGCCGGCGGTGCCGCCGGGTCCAGGATCAGCCGCGCCAGCGTGGCGGCGAGGCGCTCTTCAAGCTTGATGCTCATATGGATCTGGCCCTCAGTCGCCGGGCGCGGCCTCCGGCTTCGGAGCAGCGCCCCGAATGGCTACGCGCCACTGGGCGCGGCGGCCAAGCGGCCGCTCGGCCGGCAAAGCCTGCCGGGCGCAGGTCATGAGTTTGCTTCATGGGTCTCATTCGGCCGCCTGCGCCCGGGTGTTGAGGACGTAGCGGTCCAGATACTCGGCAAACCCCGCCTCGGTCTTCGCCAGCCTTGCGTATTCCGCCACATGCACGGCATCGAAGGCGTACTCATCCAGCAGCGCCACCGGCCAGGCGCCGCGCTCGGCGACCGCCACTGCCTCGATATAGGTGCCGCTGATGAGGCCGGGTGCGAGGCGCTCATCCTCCAGCATGTCGCCCTTCACCAGCCGCTCCACCGTCGCCAGCACGCGCTTGCTGGCATGGGCCAGGGTGGCGCATTCGCGGCGGCGGCCGACCCAGACATTGCCGGCCTCATCCGCCATCACGCCATGGATCAGCGCCACATCGGGCGACAAGGCCGGCAGCAGCACGATGGGGTCGGACACGCCGTCGCCCATCGGGTTCGGCACCACCTTCCAGTCGGGGCGGTTGGCCAGGATGTCGCTGCCGATCAACCCGCGCAGCGCCATGAAGGGAATGCCCTTCTCGGTCGCCTGCAGCATGGAATGGATCGCCGGGCAGGTGGCGTCCCGCACCTTGATGGTGCCCGCCTTCAACGCGGCGGAAAAGCGCGGTGCGAAGCCGGCCTCGCCGAGCGAGACGGCGCTGGTCTCCACCTCCGCCACGCAGCCGGCGCCGATCAGCAGATCGGTCGCGAAGCCGGAAACCGGCACGCCGAGCAGCCGCAGCCGCTTCGCACCGCGTCGCACCAGGGCGCGGGCGAGCGCCACGGAGGGCAGCGAATTGTCGGGGGGAAGGGCCAGCAGCGCGCCATCCGGCACGGTGGCGGCCAGGCTGTCGGGGGTGTCCCTTGGCGTTTGAAGGGTCATGTGACGGTCCTCATACACCCTACCTACGCTGGGTTGCCGCGCGCGCGAAGGGGTTGCATGGCAAAGCGGCCATGCCGGCGCTAGCTTGGCGCCATGTTCCTGCAAGGCCCCCGCCTCACCCTTCGCCCGCTGACGCCGGCGGATCGCGACGCCGTCTTCGCCATGAATGGCGATGCGGCGGTCATGCGCCACTTCCCCGCGCCGATGACGCGCCCGGAAAGCGATGCCTGGGTGGCGCGGCTGATCGCGCACCAGCAGGATCGCGGCTTCTCCTTCGGCGCGGTGGATCTGCCGGGCGCGGGCTGCGTCGGCGTGGTCGGGCTGCTGGATGTGCCCTGGCAGGCGCCCTTCACCCCGGCCACCGAGATCGGCTGGCGCATCGCCCCCACCCACCATCGCCAGGGGCTGGCGGAGGAAGCGGCGCGACTGGCGCTGGCATATGGCTTTGGACGGCTGCGCCTGCCGCGCATCGTGGCCTTCACCCCGCCGGCGAACGAACCCTCCTGGCGGTTGATGGAGCGGCTGGGCATGCAGCGGCAGGGCGAGTTCGGCCACCCCCGCCTGGCACCGGACCACCGGCTGCATACCCAGCTCTGGTACGAGCTGCGGCGCGAGGATTGGATGGCGGCGCGCCTGCCTGATTGAATTGCTTGCCTAAGGCGCGGCTTAGTCACATTTTGGCAATATGAAGCGACTTGCCCTCGCGCTGGCCGTGGCCTGCGCCACCCCGCTGCTCACCGCCGCCATCTCCCCGGGCCGGACCTCTCCGGATCTGGAGCGGCTGGGCTGGCGCAAGGTGGAATGGCAGGGCATTCCGCCGGCCAACTTCACCGCCACGCCCTCCGGCGGGGTGCGGGTGCAGGGGCAGGGGCAGGCCGGCTTCGTCTACCGGCCCCTGCAGGGTGCCGCTTCCTGCCTCGCCTGGCGCTGGCGCGTCGATGCCGGGCCGCCCGCCACCGACCTGACCCGCAAGGGCGGCGATGACCGGGCCATCTCGCTGACCGTGGGGTTCGCCGATTACGGGCCGCAGGCCGGCTTCGGCGCACGGGCACAAATGGCGGTGGCCCAGGCGGTGGCGGGCGACCACCGCCTGCCGCGCAGCACCCTGTCCTATGTCTGGGGCGGCACGGGGCGTGAGGGTGCGGGCCAATTCTTCACCAGCCCCTACGGCCCGGCGGCAATATCGCGCACGCGCATCCAGCGCCCTGCCAGCAGCCCGCAAGGGCGATGGGTGGAGGAGAAGGTGGATCTTGGCGCCGATTGGCGCAGCGCCTTCGGCGGCGCCACCGTGCCGGCCTTGCAGGAGGTGGCGATCTCCACCGATGTGGACGACACGAACAGCCCCATCGATGCGCGGGTGGAGGATATCCGGCTGGTGCCCTGCTGAACGCGGCTTCCCATTCCAGCGTCGCCAACCCATCTTGGCCGTACGATAGGCGCCTGATGGATGACAGATACAGCATGACCGTAAGCCGGGACGAATTCCGCGATGCCATGGCGCGCCTGGGGGCTGCGGTGAATGTGGTGACCTCCGCCGGGCCGGCCGGCCGCGGCGGCTTCACGGCGAGCGCGGTGTGCAGCGTGACGGACGACCCGCCGACATTGCTGGTGTGCCTCAACCGATCCTCATCCGGCAATGCGCTGTTCAAGGCGAATGGCGTGCTGTGTGTGAATGCGCTTTCGGCCGACCAGCACGCGATCTCGGATGTTTTTGCCGGGATGGGCGGGCTGAAGGGGGAGCGCCGCTTCGAGTTCGGCGAATGGTCGACGTTGCGCACCGGCGCCCCGGTGCTGGATGCGGCCGCCGTGTCCTTCGACTGCCGCATCGCTGATGTGGTGGAGAAGGGCACGCACAGCGTGATCTTCGCGGAGATCGAGGCGATCCGGCAGGGCGTGCCTGGCCGCGCGCTGATCTGGTATGGCCGCGGCTACCACCCGGTCGGCCATGACGAGGCCGCTTTCTGATTATCCTCAAGCGCCGGCGCTGCGCCTGGCTCGCCGCATAAGCGGCGAGGCCGGCTTCACCAGCCGCAGCTTCCACTCAGCCCTTCACCGCCCCGGCGGTGAGGCCGGAGACGATGCGGCGCTGAAACACCAGCACCAGCCCGATCAGCGGCACGGTGACGATGACGCTGGCGGCCATGATGCGCCCCCAGGGCAGCTCGAAGCTGCTGGAGCCGCTGATCAGCGCAATCGCCACCGGCACCGTTCGCATGTCGTCCGTCAGAGTGAAGGTCAGCGCGAACAGGAACTCGTTCCAGGCGGCGATGAAGGCGAGCAGGCCGGTGGTCACCACGGCCGGGCCCATCAGCGGCAGGAAGATGCGCGTCAGCACCACGAAGGGGCTGGCGCCATCCATCACCGCCGCTTCCTCCAACTCCACCGGCAGTTCGCGCAGGTAGGTGGTCAGCACCCAGACGGTGAAGGGCAGCGTGAAGATCAGGTAGCTCAGCGTCAGGCCGAACAGGTTGTTGTACAGGCCCAGGGCGCGGATCAGCTCGAACAGACCGGACAGCACCGCCACCTGCGGGAACATCGATACGCCAAGGATCACCAGCAGCAGCGTGGACCGCCCGCGGAATTGCACGCGCCCCAGCGCGAAGGCCGCCGTGACGCCGAGGAACAGCGACAGCGCCACCACGGACCCGGCGACGAAGACGGAGTTCAGGATGTTCCGGCCGAAGGGCTGTTCCTGGAACACGGCGGCGTAGTTCGACCATTCCGGCGCGCTCGGCCAGGCCTCCACGCTGAACAGCGCGGCACCGCCCTTCAGCGAGGACACGACGGCCCAGTAGAAGGGAAACACCGTGTAGGCGACGATCACCAACACCAGCAGGAAGAAGGCGGCGCGGCCCAGAAGGCGCGCGGGCTTCCAGCGCATCTTCCTCATCGTCCCGGCTCCGCCCCCAGCCGCACGCGGCCGAAGGTGATGAACAGCGCGGTGACGATGGCGATCACCAGGAACAGCCCGGAGGCGGCGGCGGAGCCGTAGCCGACATCCTGGAAATCCACCAGCTGCTGCCGCGCATAGACGGACATGGAAGCGGTGGCGCGGCTGTTGCCGGTCAGCACATACATCAGGTCGAACACCCGCAGCGCATCCAGCGTGCGGAAGATGATGGCCACCATCAGCGCCGGCCAGATCAGCGGCAGGGTGATGCGGAAGAAGCGCCCGACCGGGCCGAGGCCGTCGATCTCCGCCGCCTCATGCAATTCCTCCGGCAGCAATTGCAGCGCGGCCAGGGTCAGCAGCGCCATGAAGGGCGTGGTCTTCCACACATCAACGGCGATGACGGCGGCGAGTGCGGTGGCATGGTTCGCCGTCCAGGCAACGGGTGCCGCGATCAGCCCGAGCCAGACCAGCATCTCGTTGATGACGCCATACTGGTCATGCAGCATCCAGCCCCACATTTGCGCCGAGACCACGGTGGGGATCGCCCAGGGAATCAGCATGGCCGCGCGCAGCACGCCGCGGCCGCGCATCCGCGCATTCAGCACCAGGGCGATGATGATGCCGAGCAGCGTCTCCAGCGTGACCGACACGCCGGCGAAGACCAGCGTGTTCCGCACCGCGACCCACCAGTCGGGATCGGTGAGCAGGAAGCCATAATTTTCCAGGCCGATGAAGGCGACATCGTCCAGCAAATCCAGCCGCGCATCGGTCAGCGAGAACCAGATGGTCCGCGCCAACGGCCAGCCGGCGATGCCCGCCAGCGTCAGCAGTACGGGGGCCAGGAACAGCCAGGCCGTACGGCTTCTCTGCCGCGCCAGCGGGGACGCTACCAACGCCCGTTCCGACCAATACGCCGCAGGTTGCGGTCCAGCCGCGACAGCGCCGCCGCCGGCTCGACCTGGCCCGACAACACCTCATGCACCGCATTCCAGAATTCCGCCGAGACCTGGTTGTAGCGCCCGCCGGTCACACCGGAGGGCCGCGCCACGGCGTTGACGAAGGTCTCGTACAGATCGCCGAAGAACGGATTGGCGGCGAGCACCTCGGCATCCTGGTACAGCGCGGCGAAGGTCGGGTTGAAGCCGCCGGCAATGGCGCGGCGCTTCTGCTCCGCCTGGCTGGTCAGATAACGGACCAGGGCGATGGCCTGCTCCGGGTGGCGGGAATAGCGGGAGACCGCCAATTGTTCTCCGCCCAGCGTCGCCACATGCCGGCCCTCCGCCCCGCCCCGCGGCAGCACGGCCACGCCCACCTGGCCGCGCACGGTGCTGTCCTCCGCGTTCACTAGCGGCCAGGCATAGGGCCAGTTGCGCATGAAGACGGCGTTGCCGGATTGGAAGGCGCCGCGCGCTTCCTCCTCGGCGTAGTTCAGTACACCGGTCGGCGCGATGCCACCGATCCAGGAGGCTGCCTGGGCGAGCGCCGTGGCCGCCTGGGGATTGTCGATGCTGACCTTGCCATCGGCCTCGACGATGCTGCCGCCGCCATGGCTCGCCACCCATTCCAGCGCATTGACCGTCAGCCCCTCATAGGCGCGGCCCTGGAAGACGTAGCCCCACATCCGCGAATTCCCGGCATCGCGTTCCGCCTGCATGATGATCTGCGCGGTCTCGGCGAGGTCGGCCCAGCTTTGCGGCACCGGGCGGTTGTGTTTCTCCAGCAGGTCCCGGCGGTAGTACAGGACGCCGCCATTGGTGAACCACGGCACCGCCACCAGCCGGCCCTGCACCGTGTTGTTGGCGACCAGGGCGGGAAACACGCCGTCCGTTTCCGCCCGTTCGCCAAGGTCGAGCAGGTGGTTCGCCAGGGTGCCGGGCCAGACCACATCGATCTGCAGCACATCGATATCGGCGGATCGGGCCGACAAAAGCTGCTGGTACAGCGCCAAGCGCTCGGTGCTGCCGCTCGGGGTGGAGACGAGGGTGACCTGGTTGCCGGTCTCCCGCGCCCAGGCCTCGGCGCCGTCGCGGCACATCTGGAATTCGACGCCGACGGCGCCGCAGGAAATCGCCAGCGTCACCTGGGCCTGGGCCTGGGCCTGGGCCTGGGCCGGATGGGCTGAGAAGGCCAGGATGGCGCCCAGCAGCGCGGTTGCGATTTTTCTCATCTTGTGTCCTCCCCGGGCGCAGAACTCGATGGCGGGTCAGGACACCAAACGCGATGCGGGCGGCCGGCGCAACACGCGCTCCCCACAAGCTGACGAGAGGGCGGCCCCTACCACTCCCCGTAGAAGACACCCGCGGCCTTGTGCCGGTCCGTCCGCAACTCCGCCTCCGCCCAGGTCAGCGTGGTGCGGCGCTTCAGGCCGGTGAACCAGGTGAGCAGCCTTTCGCGCATCGCCGCCCGCACCGCCTCATGTGCCGGATCGGCGCCAAGATCGAAAAATTCCTCCGGGTCGGATTGCAGGTCGAATAGCTGCGGGCGGTAGCCGCTGGTCCAGTGGATGTACTTCCAGCGCGTGTCGCGGAGCATCCAGGCATGGTGCTGGCCGGTCGGCAGGCCGAGCCGCCGGCGTGCGCCGCGAAAGGTCCAGTCGAGCTCGGAGACCACCGCATCGCGCCAGCCCTCCGCCGTGCCGCGCGTCAGCCCGAGCAGGGACCGCCCCTCCAGCAGATGCGGCGCCGGGGGCAGCGCCAGGGCATCGAGGAAGGTGGGCACCAGGTCGATCGCCTCCACGAAGCGGTCATCGACGGTGCCGCGCGTGGCATCCGCCGCCGCCGAGGGGTCGTAGACCAGCATCGGCACGCGCTGCACGCAGTCGTGGAACAGCTCCTTCTCCCCCAGCCAATGGTCGCCGAGGTAGTCGCCATGGTCGGAACAGAACACCACCAGCGTGTCCTTCCACCGCCCCAGCCGCTCCAGCGCCTGCCACACCCGGCCCAGATGATCGTCGAGCTGCGTGATCAGCCCCTGATAGGCCGGGCGGACGGTGGTGATGCAGTCATCCGCCTGGAAGCTCTGCGAAACCTCCTCATTCTGCCATTCGCGCAGCAGCGGGTGTGCATCCGGCCCACGCTCATCCGGATGGCGGGAGACGGGCAGGCATTGGTTGGGCGAATACATGGCGTGGTAGGGCGCCGGCGCGATGTAGGGCCAGTGCGGCTTCACATAGGACAGGTGCAGCACCCAGGGCGTCTCGCCCTGCTGTTCCATGAAGGCGATGCCCTGGTCGGTGGTGTAGGCGGTTTCGCTGTGTTCCTCCGCCACCCGCGCCGGCAGGCGGGCGTTGCGCATCTTCCAGCCGTTGTGGACCTGGCCCTCGGCGTCCTGCACGGCGATGACGTAGTCGGTCCAGGGGTCCTTGCTGTCGTAGCCGCGGGCACGCAGCCATTCGGCATAGGCGCTGTCGGGTTCCGCGTGGTGGCCGTCATGCCGGTCCACCAGGGTGAACCAGCCCTCCTTCAGCAGCGCGGCCAGATCATGCTGCCCATCCAGTTGCAGCCGTTTCATGCCATGCGCGTCCGGCAGCACATGCGTCTTGCCTGCCAGGGCGAGCGTCCGGCCAGATTCGGACAAGTGCCAGCCCAGCGTCACCTCCCCCACCGACAGCGGCACGCGGTTATGCGTGGCACCGTGGGAGGAGACGTAGCGGCCCGTATAGTAGGACATGCGGGACGGCCCGCAGATGCCGGATTGGACATAGGCCTGCGAAAACCGCACGCCCCGCGCGGCCAGCGCATCCAGGTTCGGCGTCTTCAGGAAGGGGTGGCCGGCGCAGCCCAGATGGTCCCAGCGCAGCTGGTCGCACATGATGAACAGCACGTTGCGCGTGGCCATGAGCCTTGTTCCCCCCTATCGATGCCATCAGCATAGGCACCAAGCAGAAAACTGGGGAGGATCGGATGACCATTTCCCGCCGCACGAGCCTGGCCGCCGCGCTCGGCCTGGCCGCAGCGCCGGCGCTGGCGCAATCCGAGACGCTGCGCATCATCGCCGCCTTCCCACCCGGCGCGGCGCTGGACGGCATCGCCCGGCTGCTGGCGGAAGCGGCGCCGCGCCTCGGGCTCGGCAATGCGATGGTGGACAACCGGCCCGGCGCCAATGGCAATATCGCGGCCGGCCTGACCAGCCGCGCGGCGCCGGATGGCCGCACCCTGCTGCTGGCGATCGACAGCAGCTTCACGGTCAACCCGCATATCTACGGCAATCTCGGCTACGACCCGGCCTCGCTGCGGCCGGTGGCGGTGGCCGGCACCTATCCGGTGGTGCTGCTGGTGCACCCCTCTGCCGGCATTTCCACGCTGGCGGAATTCCTGGCCGCGGCGCGGCGCCAGCCCGTGCAGTATGCCTCCGCTGGCTATGGATCCCCCGGGCATCTGGCGATGGCGCATCTGGGCCATGCGCTCGGCCTGCCGGTGACGGCGCTGGAACACATCCCGTTCCGCGGCAATGCCCAGGCGGTGACGGAGCTGCTGGCCGGGCGGGTGCAGGCCGGTTTCATCGCCATCTCGGGCGGCGCGCAGTTCGTACAGGATGGCAGCCTGCGGGCGCTCGCGGTGTCAGGGCCGGAGCGTCTGGCGATGCTGCCGGATGTGCCGACGGTTGCCGAGCAGGGACATCCCGGCTTCGACATCCGCTTCGCCTATCTGCTGATGGCGCCGAAGGATGTGCCGGAGGCCGCCCGCACCGCCGCCGCGCGGCTGGTCGCCACCGTCTTCGCCGACCCGGCCGCGCAGGCCCGGCTGGCGAATTGGGCGGTGACGCCGGAGGCCGGCGATGGCGCCGCGGCGGAAGCCTGGGTGGCCCGCGCCTCCGCAAGGTGGCGGGAGGTGGTGCAGGCCACCGGGATGCGGGTGGACTGAGGGGCGGCCGAAGCCGCCCTCTCCCTCACATCTCGGCGTAGGTGCCGTTGCGCCAGACATAGAAGACGTAGTCCGGCACCGTGACATCGCCCTTCTGGTCGAAATTGATGTCACCCAGCACGCTGGCCCAGGGGCCGCCGGATTTCAGCAGCGCCGCGATGCGCCGCGGATCGGTGCCGTTCGCCCGTGTCGCCGCCGCGGCCCAGATCTGAAGCGCGGCATAGGTGTAAAGGACATAGCCCTCGGGATCGATGCTGCGGGCCTGGAAGCGCTGCACCACCTGCGCGGCGGTGGGGCGCTTGCGCGGGTCGCTGCTGAAGGTCATCAGCGTGCCCTCACCGGCCGCGCCGGTGATCTGCCAGAATTCGTTGGTCACCAACGCATCGCCGCCGATCAGGGTCAGGTTCATCCCGACCTCCTTCGCCTGGCGCAGGATCAGGCCGGATTCGGTGTGGTAGCCGCCGACATAGACCACGCCGATATTCGCCTGCTGGAGGCGGGAGACGATGGCGGAATAGTCACGCTCACCGGGCGTGTAGGCGGAATACAGCGCCTCCGTCACGCCGGCCGCGTTCAGCGACTTCTTTGTCTCCTCCGCCAGGCCCCGGCCATAGGCGGTGTTGTCGTGCAGGATGGCGATGCGGCGGTCGCGCATGTTCTGCGCGATGTAGCGCCCGGCCACCAGGCCCTGCTGGTCGTCCCGGCCGCAGACGCGGAAGGTGTTCCAGTCCCCGCTATCGGTGAAGGCCGGGTTGGTCGAGGCCGGGCTGATCTGCAGCACGCCTTCCTCGGCATAGACCTTGCTGGCCGGGATCGAGCTGCCGGAGCAGAAATGCCCCGCGACAAGCGCCACGCGGCGGGAGGAGAGCTGGTTCGCGACCGAGACCGCCTGGCGCGGGTCGCAGGCATCGTCACCGATCTCGAGCGCCAACTGCCGGCCGAGCACGCCGCCCGCCGCATTCAGATCCGTCACCGCCTGTTCGGCGCCGGCGCGCATCTGGGTGCCGAAGGTTGCGTATTGTCCGGTCATCGGCCCGGCGGTGGCGACGCGGATCGGGCCGGAGCCCTGGGCGAAGGTGTGGCGCCCGCTGGCCAGCAACATCGGCGCTGCCAGCGTGCTTCCCAGAATCGTCCTGCGCTTCATCATCCCGACCTCTCCCTTGTTGCGGCGCCTTCGGCGCGGTGGCGAAAGGGTAAGCGAGAGACCGGGCCGCTGGCCAGCTTCCTTACACAGGCGTCACAGGGGCGTCCGCGGCGCGATGGCATCAATAGCCTGCGCCAAGGCGACGTCGCGCTCCGACAAACCGCCAGCATCATGCGTGGTCAGCAGGATCTCCACGCGGTTCCAGACATTCGACCATTCGGGGTGGTGATCGTGCTTCTCCGCCAGCAGCGCGACGCGGCTCATGAACCCCCAGGCGGCGGAAAAATCGGCGAAGCGGAAGCGGCATCTCAGGGCGTCCCGCCCTTCCACCATCTGCCATTGGGGCAGGATATGCGGCAGTTCGGCACGGGCGGCGGCATCGAGCGGGCGGATCATCGGGCTTCTCCGGACTTGACGGCGGGCGCGCCGGCGGGAAGGAAGCGAGCCATGACCCGCTTCAACCACCCCCCGACGCTGGAAGACATCGTCGAGATGGCCGAGCAGGCCTTTTCCGCCATCCCCAAGGAGCTGCGCGATCTGGTGCGCGGCACCGCCATCGTGGTCGAGGAGGTGGCGGATGACGAGACCGCGGCCGAACTCGGCTTCGAGAGCCCCTGGGCGCTGACCGGCCTGTATCGCGGCACGCCGATGACGCAGAAAAGCGTCTTCGACGCCCCCGGCGACCCGGACACCATCACCCTGTATCGCGAGCCGATCCTGCTGGAATGGGTGGAGACCGGCGAGGATTTGTTCCGCCTGGTCCGCAACGTGCTGATCCATGAGATCGCGCACCATTTCGGCTTTTCGGATGATGACATCGACCGGCTGGAGGGCGAGGGGGAGC
>NZ_JBHMFS010000022.1:0-76579 GCF_051433165.1 Falsiroseomonas sp. E2-1-a4
TTCCATCTCGGCCAATCTTGCTGTAGCCCCGCCCCAGGATCGCAAAGCTGGGGGGCCGCACATGGCACGTGAACTGACCGTCGCAATCGCAGGGCTCGGCGCCATTGGCCTGCATCTGGCCCGCGCGCTGGATGCCGGGGTGGAGGGGCTGCGCCTGGTTTCCGTGGCGGCGCGGGACCAGGACAAGGCACGCGCCAACCTCGCCGGCTTCCGCAACCCGCCCGCGCTGGTGAGCCTGGCGGAACTCGCCCAGGCCGATGTGGTGGTGGAGGCCGCGCCGGCGGCAATCTTCGAGCAGGTCGCCGTCGCGGCCATTGAGGCGGGGCGCATCTTCGTGCCGTCCTCCGTGGGGGCATTGCTGCCGCGGATGCACCTGGTGGCGCGGGCGCGGGAGACCGGCGCGCGTATCATCGTGCCGACCGGCGCGCTGCTCGGGCTGGATGCCGTGCGGGCGGCGGCGGAAGGGGAGGTGGCCTCCGTCACCATCGAGACGCGCAAGCCGCCGCGCGGCCTGGTGGGCGCACCCTATCTCGACCAGCACGGCATCGACGTGGCCGCGATCACCACGCCGACGCTGATCTTCGAAGGTAATGCCTTCGACGCCGCGCAGGGTTTCCCCGCCAACGTCAACGTCGCCGCCGCCCTGGCCCTGGCCGGCATCGGGCCGGAGCGGACCACGGTGAAGATCTGGGCGGACACCACCGTTACCCGCAACACCCACACCATCCGCGTGGAAGCGGCCAGTGCCCGGCTGACCATGACCATCGAAAATGTGCCGAGCGAGGAGAACCCCCGCACCGGCAAGATCACGCCGTTGTCGATCCTGGCCTGCCTGCGCGGCCTGACCAGCACGTTGAAGGTGGGCAGCTGACGCAACTCCTGTGTCGCGGCGCCGAACGGCGCCCGGCGCATGAGGGCTCGAAATTGCTTTAAGGCCGAAACCATCGCACCGCGTTGATCAGCGTGATCAGCCCCGCCGCCACATAGGTCAGCGCCGCGGCGCGCAGCACGCGGCGGGCCTGGGGCAGGTCGGCCGGCGCGAGGTAGCCGCCCCGCTGCAGCACCGGCAGCGCCTTGCCAAAGCTGGCATCCAGCTCCACCGGCAGCGTCACCGCATGAATAGCGAGCCGCCCGGCGAACAGCACCACCACCAGGGCCAGTTGCACCGCGATCAGGGACGGAGACCGCAGGGCGACGAAGACCAGCGGCATGGAAATCAGCACCACCTGGGCGATGCGGTCGAGCGGCGCGATCGCCTGGATCAGCGCCATGCGCCGGCGGAAGCCGGGCTCGCCCCGGGCATGCTGCACCGCATGCGACACCTCGTGCGCTGCGACCGCCACGGCGGCGATGGAGCGGCCGGCAAAATGCGGGGGCGTCAGGCGAACCACGCCGGCGCCGGGGTCGTAATGGTCGCCCTCCTGCGATTCCTCCACCTTCACATGGCGCAGATCAGCTTCGTCCAGCAGGTGGCGGGCCAGTTCCCCGCCGGTGCCGGGCAGATCCGTCCGCTGCGCCTGCGCCACATGCAGCACATGCTGCACCCAAATCTGCGGCCCGAAGATCAGGGCCAGCAGCAGGATGCCGGCGAGGATGATGAGGATCGCCATCAGACGACGGGGCTGCGCCCGCCATCGACGTTGATGGCGGTGCCGGTGACGTAGCCGCCCTGGTCGGAGGCGAGGAAGGTGGCCATGGCGGCGAATTCCTCGGCGCGGCCGATGCGGCCCATCGGCACCGTCTTGCCCTGTTCCGCCTTCCAGTCTTCCCAGGAAATGCCGCGCGGGTCGGCGGCATGGCGGCGCACCCATTGGTCGCTCTCGATGATGCCGACCAGCATGCCGTTCACCAAGATGCCATGCGGCGCGCCCTCGCCGGCCAGGATCTTGGTCAGCGCCATGCCTGCGGCGCGCGAGACGGCAGTGGGGGCACCGCCGGCGGCCGGCGCCTTGGCGCCGATGTTCAGCACATTGATTATGCGGCCCCAGCCGCGCGCCTGCATGCCTGGCCAGACGGCGCGGGTCAGCCGGATGGCGGCGAACAGCTTCAGGTCGAGATCCGCCTGCCAGAGCGCGTCATCCACCTCCATGAAGGGGCCGCGCTGGCTGGTGCCGGCGTTGTTCACCAGTATGTCCACCGGTCCGAGCTCGGCGGCGGCCTGTGCGGCGGCACGGGCGCAGCCTTCCGCGGTGCCGACATCCGCCGCGATGGCGGCTACGCGGGCGCCCTGGAATTTTCCCGTAATCCGCGCCTTGGCGGCTTCCAGCGCCTCCGCCCCGCGGGCGACCAGCGCCACTGCGGCGCCGGATTCGACATAGCTTTCGGCAATGGCGAGGCCGAGGCCCTTCGACCCCCCGGTGATCAGGGCGGTGTGGCCATCGAGGCGGATCTGCATGTGGTTGTTTTCCTGGACGTGTGGGCGAATGGGCGATCGACGGGGCTCGAACCCGCGACATCCAAGACCACAACCTGGCGCTCTACCAGCTGAGCTACGACCGCCACACGCCTCATCCGGGGCGTGGCCCCAGGCGCGGGGTGATACGGCGAGGCGGGCGGTCGCGTCAACCGGGGGGATGGGCGGCGGCGAGATCGGCGGGGCCGAAAGCGTTCGGCAGCAGGGCGGCGAGCGTGGCCTCCTGCGCAGAACCGTCCGCCGCGCGCATCACCACGCGCAGCGCCCCATCCGGCGAGAATTCGGACAGCACCTGGCGGCAGATGCCGCAGGGCGAAAGCGCGACACCGGCCGGGCCCGCGATGGCAATGGCCTGGAAGCGCCGGCGGCCGGCAGCAATGGCGGCGCCGACCGCAACGCGTTCCGCGCAGATGGTGGCGCCATAGCTGGCATTCTCGACACTGCAGCCGGTCTGGAGGCTGCCGTCCTCGCATAGCAGCGCGGCACCCACCCGGAAACCGGAATAGGGCGCATGCGCCCGGGCGCGGGCCGCCTCCGCCGCGCCCAGCAGGGCGGCTGCCTGCATCAGCCGGCGGCCACGCGGGCCTCGCCGTTGCGGGTGGCGAGCCAGCTCTCCATCCGCGCCAGCGCCTCGTCCAGGATCGCATCACCCTTGCAGAAGGCGAAGCGGGCGTAGTGGCTGGGGGCGTCGGCGCTTGCATAGAAGGCCGTCACGGGGATGGCGGTGACCTTCGCCTCCACCGTCAGGGTGCGGCAGAAGGCCACGTCGTCGCCGTTGAAGCCCAAGGGGGCCATCAATGGCCGGAAGTCCGTGGTGATGAAGTAGCTGCCCTGGGTCGGCAGCACGCCGAAGCCGAGCCGCGTGAGGCCCGCCGCCAGCCGGTCGCGCTTCGCCTGCAGGCTGGTGGACAGGCCCGCGAAATAGGAATCGTCCTTCGCCAGCCCCACCGCGATGCCGCGCTGCAGGTTGGGCGGGGTGGTGAAGGTCAGGTTCTGGTGCGCCTTTGTGACGTTGCCGGCGAGCGAACGGTCGCAGGTGACGTAGCCGATCTTCCAGCCGGTCAGGCTGAAGGTTTTGCCGGCGGAGCCGATTCGCATGCAGCGCTCCCGCATCCGCGGCAGCGTCATCAGCGGTACATGCTTCCAGCCGTCGAAGGTCAAGTGCTCATAGACCTCGTCGCAGATGGCGTAGCAGTCATGGCGCTCGATCAGGTCGGCGATAAAGGCCAGCTCGGCATGGGTGAAGACCTTGCCGGTCGGGTTCATCGGCGTGTTGAGCAGCACGGCCTTGGTCTTCGGCCCGAAGGCCGCGGCGAGTTCGGCCCGCGGCAGCTCCCATTTCGGCGGCGTCAGGCGCACCAGTTTCGGGATGGCGCCCAACAGCTTCACCACCGGCAGGTAGGTGTCATACAGCGGCTCGATCAGCACGCATTCATCGCCGGGGTTCAGCACCGCCATTAGGCAGGCGGTGATCGCCTCCGTCGCGCCGGAGGTGACAATTACCTCGGCATTGGCATCCACCTCCAGCCCGTAGAAGCGGCGGTTATGGGCGGCGACGGCCTGGCGCAGATCGGGGTGCCCGGACATGGGCGGATATTGGTTGCGGCCGTCCCGCAGCGCCGCGGCGGCCGCGTCGATCACATCTTCTGGCCCGTCATAATCCGGGAAACCCTGGCCGAGATTGATCGCACCATGTTCGGTGGCGAGCGCCGACATCACCGTGAAGATGGTGGTCCCGGTGGCGGAGAGCAGGTCGTTCTGGGGTTTCACGGAGTGTCTCTCGGGAGGGCTGGCTGCGCGGAGGTGGCAGCATTGACGGGATGATGGGGGGGGATGGCCGAAGGCGCAACATCGCCGGATGTTACTGCCTGTTTTATGTGCTGTATGCCTGTGATATGATCGTTTCTGGTGCTGGCGCTGCCAGAATCCGCGGCCTGCGCCGTTGCCCGGATGGCACGCGCCATGCAACACGGTGGGGGCGCCGGGCAGTGGCCTGGCCGGGGGGAATTCAGCGCTTGCGTCGGGCCATCCGGCCGGCATGCGGAGCGACGGAGCCGATGAAGAAGATCGAGGCGATCATCAAGCCCTTCAAACTCGATGAGGTGAAGGACGCGCTGCACGAGATCGGCCTGCAAGGGCTGACCGTGGTCGAGGCGAAGGGGTTCGGGCGCCAGAAGGGCCATACCGAGCTTTACCGCGGCGCCGAATACGTCGTGGACTTCCTGCCGAAGGTAAAGATCGAGGTGGTCTGCCCCGATGAGTTGATGGAACGCGCGATCGAGGCGATCACCGCTGCGGCCCGCACCGGGCGCATCGGCGATGGCAAGATCTTCGTCAGCGATGTTCAGGAAGTCATCCGTATCCGCACCGGTGAACGGGGCGACGACGCGGTGTGAGATCTGATCCGCCGGGCCCCAGGGTCTTGAGGCTCTAGGGCCACGGCGGGCGAAGACGGGCTGGACCGGCGTTGGCGCCGGGGAAGGCTGACCGGATGGCCGCGACGCCCCCGCGTGGGGGTGGCGGTACCATCCGGGCGCGTGGCGGGGGCCGGTCCCCGTCGCGCGGCAATGGGACCGGGACGAACAAAGACAGGACCGCACACGATGGCGAAGAAGCCGGCAGCCGGGGGCAGCAACGCTGCCGTTTCCAAGGTCATGGAAATGATCAAGGAGCACAGCGTCGAATACGTCGATTTCCGTTTCACCGATCCTCGCGGCAAGTGGCAGCACACCGCGCAGCACGTCTCCACCATCGATGAGGATGTGTTCGCCGACGGCATCATGTTCGACGGCTCCTCGATCGCCGGCTGGAAGGCGATCAACGAGTCCGACATGATCCTGATGCCGGACCCCTCGACGGCGGTGATGGATCCCTTCGCGGCCAAGCCGCAGATGATCTTGTTCTGCGACATCGTGGAGCCTTCCACGGGCCAGATGTATTCGCGCGACCCGCGCAGCACGGCCAAGCGCGCTGAGGCCTATCTGAAGTCCACCGGCATCGGTGACACGGCCTTCTTCGGCCCGGAGGCCGAGTTCTTCGTGTTCGACAACGTGAAGTTCGGCACGGGCGGCAACTACGGCATCTACCAGCTCGACAGCATCGAGGGTCCGGGCGCCAGCCTGAAGGACTACCCCGAGGGCAACATGGGCCACCGCCCGGTGGTCAAGGGCGGCTACTTCCCTGTGGCGCCGGTGGACAGCGAGGGCGATCTGCGCGCCGAGATGCTGTCGACCATGGGCGAGATGGGCCTGGCGATCGAGAAGCACCACCACGAGGTCGCGCAGTCCCAGCATGAGCTGGGCACCAAGTTCGGCCCGATGGTGATGCAGGCCGACCACATGCAGATCTACAAGTACTGCGTGCACAACGTGGCCCACAGCTACGGCAAGACCGCGACCTTCATGCCGAAGCCGATCTACGGCGACAACGGCAGCGGCATGCATGTGCACCAGTCGATCTGGAAGGCCGGCAAGCCGATGTTCGCGGGCAACGGCTATGCCGATCTGTCTGAGATGGCGCTGTACTACATCGGCGGCATCATCAAGCACGCCAAGGCGCTGAACGCCTTCACCAACCCGACCACCAATTCCTACAAGCGCCTGATCCCGGGCTTCGAGGCCCCCGTGCTGCTGGCCTATTCGGCCCGCAACCGCTCCGCCTCCTGCCGCATTCCCTATGCGACGAGCCCGAAGGCCAAGCGCGTTGAGGTCCGCTTCCCGGATCCGGGTGCGAACCCCTACCTCGCCTTCTCCGCCATGCTGATGGCCGGCCTCGACGGCATCAAGAACAAGATCCATCCGGGCGATGCCATGGACAAGGACCTGTACGACCTGCCGCCGGAGGAGCTGAAGGGCATCCCGACCGTCTGCGGTTCGCTGCGCGAAGCGCTGGGCGCCCTGGCCGCCGACCACGAGTTCCTGCTGGCCGGGGACGTGTTCACCAAGGATCAGATCGAAAGCTACATCGAGCTGAAGTGGGGCGACGTGTACAAGTTCGAGCACACCCCGCACCCGGTTGAGTTCGAGATGTACTACTCCGTCTGAGGCGGTCCCCGTCTGCCGGCATCAACCGCGGCGGGGTTAAAGCCAGGGGGGCCGGGTTACCGCGGGATCGCGGTGGCCTGGCCCTTTTTTGTTGCGGTACCGCATCTCTGCGTTCCGGCGAACACGCTCCGGATAAATTGCCCTATTTTTCTCTCCCGCGGTTCACCTTGATGGCTGAGGATGCTGAATAGACAGAAGCGGGGATGCATTGGAGGTCAAAACGCAACTCGAGATAGAAGTGGCTGGCAGTTCCACCCCCGTGCTGGACCAGGCCTTGGAGCGCATTGGGCGCCTCGCGCGCATCTGCCTCGGCGTCGATGCGGCAGGCGTGGCCCTGGGCGTGGCGCCCGAGCTTGCCCTGCCGGTGACCGGCTTTCGCCATCGCAGGCCGCTGCTCGGCCGCGACGGCCACCAGCTTGGGGCCCTGTGGCTTCAGGACACCGCGGCGCGGGATCCACTTTCGGCCGCGGACCACGCCCTGCTTGACGATCTGGCGGCCGCGGCGGTGGAGGCGTTGGAACACCAGCAGGACATCGCCGCGCTGGCGCTGCGCGAGCGACTCCTGCGGCTGGTAGTCGATGCGCCAAGCTTCGCCCTGGCCGTCGACCGGGCCATGGCGGCGCTGCGCGCGGCCACCGATTCGATGCTGTGCCTGTTCTTCCGCCTGGGTCCGGATGGGCGGCACATGCAACTTGTGGCCGGCCAGGCCAGCACGCCTCAACTGACCGCCGCCTATCTTGATCACCTGCGCCGGATGGATGTGCGGGTGGACAACTCGCTCGTTGGTGAAGTGGCGGCCAGTGGCGTGCAGCGCGTGGTGCCGTTCATCGACGCTTCAATCCAACGCCAATACCCGGCCATCAGCCTGTCCGTCGAACAGCGCATTGTCGCGAATATCGTCACGCCGCTCTCGCTTGGGGAGGAGCGCTACGCCTTCGGCGTGGGCTTCGGGCCAGGCCCGCACCGGCTGCCGGCGCTGGCGGAGATGCTGATGGGGCTGGGCAGCGCCCTGCGCCCGCTGCTGCGCCGGCTGCTGGATGCCGAGCAGATTGCGCTGAATGAGCAGCGCTTCCGCCTGGTGGCCGGCGCGACCGCCGAAATCGTCTGGGACTGGAACCTCGCCACCGGTCAGATCTGGTGGAGTGAGGAAATGACCCGCCAGTTGGGGCATGTCGTGCCGGATCCGCTTCCGACATTGGGCTGGTGGTCCGGTCTCGTGGTCGCGGAGGAACGGCAGGCGGTAACGGCGGCCCGTCAGGCCGCGATCGCGGGCTCCGACCCCTGGCATGCGGAATACCGCTTCAGCAAGGCGGATGGCAGCGTCGCGCTGGTTTCCGACCGCGGCTTCCTGGTGCGCGACGCGGATGGGGCGGCGCTGCGAATGGTGGGCAGCATGGTGGATGTAACCCGCCAGCGCGCCTTGGAGGAACAGCTCCGCCAGGCGCAAAGGCTCGATGCGCTCGGCAACCTGACCGGTGGGGTGGCGCATGATTTCAACAATCTGCTGGCCGTCATCATCGGCAATGCCGAGTTGATGACCGAGGAGCCGACCCTAGACGCCAGCGCGCGTAGCCATCTCGAGGTGATTTTGTCTGCGGCGGAGCGGGGTGCGGAGTTGACTGGCCGGTTGCTGACCTTCGCCCGGTTGCATCCGCTGGCGCCGAAGGTGGTCGATGTGAACCACCTGCTCCGAAACATGGAAGATTTGCTGCGCCGCCTGCTGGGGGCGCCGGTCGAGGTGTCCTTGTCCCTCAGCCGCGGTGAGGCGCCGGCGGTGATCGATGGGCCGCAGCTTGAGAATGCGGTGCTGAACCTGTGCATCAATGCGCGAGATGCCATGCCGCTGGGTGGACGGCTTGGCCTCGCCACCGCCTGCATCGGCCCGGCAGCGCTGGCCGCGGCCGGGTTGGACGTGCCGCCGGGCGACTATGTCACCATCACGGTCACAGATACCGGTACGGGCATGCCGGCCGAGGTTGCGTCCCGCGCCTTTGAGCCGTTCTTCACGACCAAGGCCTTCGGCAAGGGAAGTGGCCTTGGCCTCAGTATGGTGTTCGGATTTGTCAGCCAGTCTCGTGGCCATGTCCGTATCAACACTGCGCCCGGTAGGGGCACCGCGGTCACGCTCTACCTGCCACGTTCCGATCAGGCGGCGGAGGCAGCCGCGCCCGATACGCCGGTTGTCCTGGCTGCCGGCAAGGGAAGGGTGCTGCTGGTGGAGGATGATCCCTCTCTCCGGCAGACCGCGACGGTGCAGTTGCAGAGGCTGGGTTACGAGGTGCTTTCGGCAGCAAATGGCGAGGTTGCGCTGGAGCTGGTGCGGCGGGAGACGTCGCTGGACCTGCTTTTCACTGACGTCGTCATGCCCGGCCGTCTGAACGGCCACCAGCTTGCCCGCGAGGCTGTGGCGCTACGGCCCGCTCTGCGGGTGCTGTTCACCTCCGGCTACCAGGAAGATGCGGCGCCAGGCTCGGATGATTTGGAGACTGGCTTCCCGCTACTGCCCAAGCCCTACCGCCTCGCGGACCTGGCCAAGGCCATCTGCCAATTGCTCGATCCGCATCCAGGCCCAGCGGCGGCAAGGCGGGTCACCGCTCAGAAGTAGGCAATGGCGCCGGGCCGGCAATGACCAACGCCATCCAGAAGCTGGAGGCAGGCGGCCTGGTTCGTGCCGTGCCGGACCCGCGCGATGTCCGCGGCAAGTTGGTGTTCCTGCCGACGCCGGACGCGCGATGTGCGAGCGGGGCGTGGCGGCGATTGTCCGATCGGTCGAGCCGGTGCCGCATGGCCTGACGGCGCCGGGCTGCTGGCGACGCTGCGGCGTCTGCGCGCCGCGCTGGATCGCGAGACTCAGCCGTAGCGCGTGGCGCCCCAGAAGCCACGCGGCGTCGCCGTCATGTGCTGCAGTCCAGTTCGCGCCAGGGCGAGGCCAATCTCCCGCGTCGCCGCCTCCATCACCGCGCCTTCCTCCACATCCCGCACCACGCGGCCTTCCATCACCACGCGACCGCTGACCAGCACCGTGTCCACATCCGACCCTACGGCGAAGCAGACCAGGCGGTACAGCGGCATGTCGCCGGGCCAGAGATGGGGTTTGTGCAGATCGACCAGCGTGATGTCGGCGCGCTTGCCGGCCTCCAGGCTGCCGATCTCGTCCTGCAGGCCGAGCGCCTTCGCAGCGTCGCAGGTGATCATTTCCAGCGCCTTGCCGGGCGGCAGCACCTTGGCGTCGCGGAAATGGCGGCGGTGGTAGTGCATCGCCTGGGTCATGTGGCGGAACATGTCGAAGCTGCGGTCGGGTGCGGTGCCGTCCGAGCAGATGGCGACGGTGGCGCCGGCATCCATCAGTTCGATCGCCGGGCAGCGTCCGGTGATGGACATGTTGGCCGATGGATTGTGGGCTACCTTCGTGCCGGTCTCCGCGATGATGCGGATCTCGTCCTCGGCCAGATCGATGCAGTGCGACAGCAGCGCATCCGGGCCGAGGATGCCCTGCTCCATCGCATCGCGCACCGTGCCGCCCTTGTGGCCATCCTGGGTGAAACCAACGCCGCGGGCGCGCGAAAGGGCGCGCACCTGCTTCGCGACCTCGGGGTAGATCGCCGCCGTTTCCGGCGTCACGCCATGTCGGCCGGGGTAGCCCACCGGCGCGCAGAGCATGATGCGCGTCAGGCCATCGCCCGCGTTGTGCAGGCGATCGATCAAGGTGCTGCAAACATCGAGTTGGTCTTGCAGCCCGATCTCGCGCTCCCGATACGTGGCGCCTTGCCAATCGTAGAAGCGGTTCGGGTAGGGCGGCGGAGAAACGCCGGGGCAGAGCACGCTGCGGATGCCGATACGGCGATAGCCTTCCGCATGCGCCTCCGCATGCACGGCATCATCGGTGCGAGACCCGTAGGCGCCGAAGATGGACAGGCCGGTGGTGACGCCGGCCTTCAGCCGCTCCAGCGCCGCCAGCGCGCCATCGGCGCCCCAGAATTGCGGCGTGGCGCCCCGCGGGTAGATGGCTTCCACCGATTCCGTCCAGCGGCCGCCGTCACCGCCGCCCAGGGTCTTCACCAGTGTGTGGCCGGCATGGGCATGGGCGTCGATCAGCCCGGGGAGAACCGCCTTGCCGGCGGCATCGATCTCCGGTGTGCCAGGATGGGCGGCGCGCAGTTCAGCGGTGCTGCCGATGGCGGCGATGCACGTGCCTTCCACCAGAACAGCGCCGCCTTCCAGCACCTGGCGGGAAGCGTCCATGGTGACCACCAGGCCATTCGCGATCAGCAGCTTCTCGGCCATCGGGCATTCTCCTTTGCGTCGTCCGGCGCGGCTTGGGCGCTGGCAGGGTTCCACGCTGGCGTCGCGCGGCCAAGGGGGTGACGCCTTCGGCGGCCCGGCCTAGCATCCGCCGCAATCCTCCGGAGACCCTCCCCATGAAGCTGTACTTCTCCCCCGGCGCCTGCTCCCTCGGCATCCACGTGATCCTTGAGGAGATCGGCAAGCCCTATGAGCTGTCGCTGGTCGCGCTGAAGGATGGCGCGCAGCACAAGCCGGACTTCGTGGCGGTGAATCCGAAGTCCAAGGTGCCGGCGCTGGACCGTGGCGATGGCCGTGTGCTCACGGAATTTCCAGTCATTGCCTGGTGGCTCGGCAAGTCCAACCCCGAGGCGGGGCTGATGCCGACAGATTTCGAGGCGGAGACGCGCTGCCTGGAGATGCTGGATTATGTCTGCGGCACCATCCACCCGCAGGGCTTCACCCGCCAGTTCCGCCCCGCCAACTTCACGGCGCGAGAGGAGGACCAGCCGAAGGTGGTGGAACAGGGCAAGGCGCTCGCCACCAAATATTTCGAGACGCTGGAGAATAACTGGACCGGCGGCACCTTCGTTCTGGCCTCCGGCTATTCAGTTGCCGACGCGGCGCTGTTCTTCGTGGAGTATTGGGCAACGCGGCGTTCGGGCATGACGCTTCCGGGGCATCTGGCGAAGCACCTGGACGCCATGCTCGCCCGCCCGGCCGTGCAGCGCGCCCTGCAGCAGGAAGGGCTGCCGGCGTAATTGCCGGCAGGATCTTCCATGATGAAGTTGAACACCACGCCTTTCTGGTTCCTGCGCCATGGCGAGACAGACTGGAATGCCCAGGGGCTTTCCCAGGGCCGCACCGACATCCCGCTGAATCATGTCGGCCGGTCCCAGGCCGAACGCGCCGCCCGCACCCTGGCGCCGGTACCGATCGCCAGCATCGTCGCCTCTCCATTGTTGCGTGCCCGCCATACGGCGGAGGTCGTGGCAACCACGCTGGGCCTGCCGGTAGCGCTGGACGAGGATCTGGCGGAGGTGGATTTCGGCAAGCAGGAAGGCCTGCCGATGGGCGACTGGTATGATGACTGGATCGCCGGCGACTACGTGCCGGAGGGCGGCGAAACCTTCGCGACGTTGCGCGAACGCGCGATTCGCGGCGTGAACCGCGCGCTGGCGCTGCCGGGCCCGGTGCTGGTGGTGGCGCATGGTGCATTGTTCCGCGCCTTGCGCCAGGCGGCGGGGATGGAGGCCAATGTCCGCACCCCGAACGCCCTGCCGTTGTGGATGGAGCCGCCGGCGGCGGGCGCCACCGCTTGGCAGATCACCCCCGCACTGCTGGCGCCGGAGGACTGACGCGCCACATGGCGGCGCCCGTGCAAATCGCCGGCCCGGTGGCGCTGCCGCGCCGGCCACGCATTGTGCCGCCGCCCGGTTCGGTGGATGCCCACGCGCATATCTTCGGGCCCGAGACCCGTTTTCCCTACGCGGAGGGGCGTGGCTACACGCCCCCGGATGCGCCGCTCGAGGCCTATCTGGCGCTGTTGGACCGGCTCGGCCTCGCGCGCGGGGTGCTGGTGCAGGGCAACGCGCATGGCTTCGACAACGCGGTACTGCTGGATGCGCTGGAGCGCGCACCCCGGCGGCTGCGGGCCATCGCGATTACGGATACGCGGATCGCGCCGGCCACGCTGCGTGACTGGCACCGCCTCGGCATGCGCGGGCTGCGCTTTCACGAACACATGGCCGCGCCCGGCTATGTCGGCGGTGTAGGGCTGGAGGCGCTGCCGCATTTCCGCGCGGTGATGCGGGAGTTGGGCTGGGTGGTGCAGGTGTTCTGCGACCATCGCCGCCTGCCGGCCATCGCCGCGGACCTTGCCGCCATCTCCGCCGAGATGCCTGTGGTGATCGACCATATGCTGGCGCTGCCGGCGGCGCTGGGCATCGCCGATCCCGGCTTCCAGGCGCTGCTGCGACTGGTGGGGCAGGGGCAGGCGCATGTGAAGCTCTCCGGTGCCTATCGCCTTTCATCCCGCTTCCCGGACTACCCGGATGCACGGCCGTTCCACGATGCGCTTCTGGCGGCCAACCCGGATCGGCTGCTTTGGGGCACAGACTGGCCGCATACCTCGATCCCGGCGGAGATTATGCCGGATGACGGGGCGTTGCTGGACCTGTTCCATGACTGGACC
This sequence comes from Falsiroseomonas sp. E2-1-a4, assembly GCF_051433165.1. Lineage (NCBI taxonomy): Bacteria > Pseudomonadati > Pseudomonadota > Alphaproteobacteria > Acetobacterales > Roseomonadaceae > Falsiroseomonas > Falsiroseomonas sp. E2-1-a4. The sequence continues at coordinate 12,932 of NZ_JBHMFS010000022.1, forward strand.
CCGCGGGCCGAAGATCGCTCCCGGATCTTGGTAGAGACGCCGTTGCGGCTGTTCTGTTAGCGCGAAACCGAAAAACCGGATGACCGTTGCGCGGCCGCGGCTTGCGCCGCAGCCTCCCGGCATGGGATGGAGGCCGGCTGGGAGCGCAACACCTGTTGCGAACCGGGATCGATTAATGAACGCCAGGAATTCCAGATGATGTCGGCCGGCATTCGGACCGAGACTGGCGGCGAGTTGCATAGCCGGCTGCGCCAGCAGCAGCTTCTCTCGGCCTTTGGCCGCGAGGCGTTGCGTGGCGCCGAACTCGACGACCTGTTGCAGGAAGCAGCGCGGATTGCCGCGGATGGCTTAAGCACCGACCTGGCGAAAGTGCTGCAGCATATTCCCGCCGAAGGCGCGCTGAAGATTGTCGCCGGTGTGGGTTGGCGCCCCAATGTGATCGGTGTGGTACGGTTCGGCACTGATCTCGCATCGCCTGCAGGTTTTGCGCTGCGGACCGGGGCGCCGGTGATCTCCAACCATCTGGGTGATGAGGGGCGCTTCCGCACGCCGAAGCTGATGGTGGAGCACGGCGTCCGTCGCGCCGTGAATGTGCTCATTCGTGGTGAGGCCGGCGCGCCGCCCTTCGGCGTGCTGGAAGTGGACAGCCGCGACCCGCGCGAGGATTTTTCCGAGAACGACGTCGATTTCCTCCAGGCGCTGGCCAATGTCGTGGGCCTTGCAATTGATCGGGACCGCGACCGGCGCGACCGGGAGTTGCTGACGCGGGAGGCGCATCACCGGGTCAAGAACAGCCTCCAGATCGCCCAAACCCTGCTGCGCCTGCAACTGCGCGAGGTGGAGGATCCGGAGGCGCGGCTTCAACTCGAACAGGCTGCGCGGCGTATCATGACCATCGGTGCGGTCCATGAGCGCCTGTTCTCCGGCCCTGCCATCGGCCAGGTCGCGGTCGGCACCTATTTGCGGGGGCTGGTGGAGGATCTACGGAATTCGCTCGGCGTGGGTGAGGGCGGGCGGCCGCTGGAACTGGAACTGACCGCGACGGGTGAGATGGCGATCTGGGACGGGGACCGGGTAACGATGCTCGGCCTTGTGGTGACGGAACTGGTGACGAACGCCTTCAAATACGGCCGGGACCGTGTGCTGATCCGCTTGGATATTGCCGCCCTGGACGGGACCGGCACGCTGGTGGTGGAGGACGGCGGCGATGGGCCGCCGGACGGCTACGACCAGGTTCGCGGCCGCGGCCTGGGCATGCGGATCCTGGCGACGCTGCTGCGGGGTGGCGAACTTGTGCCGCAATGGCCGGCGGGCGGGCGGTTCCGCTTCGTCGCCACACTGCCACCCGCAGCCTCGGCCGCCTCCATCTGAGTTCCGCCCAAGCGGGTCGCCGCGCCGGTTCAGGTCTCGCGCAGGAAGCGCCGCGTGGCATCCGACACCATGTCCGACAGGTCGAGCGGAATTTCCATCGCGTTGACCTTGTCGTCGATCAGCGGGAAGGACAGGCCGTGCACGAAGATCCACAGCCGAAGGCCGCGCGTGCGGATCGGCGGGTCGTTCGGGGCGCCGCCATCGCGATGCGCCAGGTGGCGCAACAACACGCCAAAGGTCTCCTCCCCCTTCTGCAGTAGCTCGGGACTTCGGTCGTGCGTGCGGGTCTGGCTGAACATCAGCTTGGAGACGCCGCTTTCCGCCGCCGCGAAGCCGATATCGGCGTGCCCGATGGCTGAGACGGCGGCCCCATCCAGGCGCTGATCGCTTCGCTCGGGCTGATCGTGGTGCTGGCCATCGCGGTGGTGGTGCTGACGTTCAATTCCTTCCGCCTGTCCCTGATTGCCTTCCTGGCCGCGGGGCCTATCCGCGGGGCTGTCGCTGCTGGCGCTTGCGGTCTTCAACTACCCTTCGGCATCAACGCGATCATTGGCCTGATCGGATCCATCGGCGTGTCCATCAACGCCGCACTGATCGCCATCTCCGCACTTCAAGACGATGAGGCGGCGGCGCAGGGCGACCAGACTGCGATGGCTGAGGTGGTGCTCGATGCCAGCCGCCACATCCTCTCGACGGCGATCACGACCTTCGGCGGGTTCCTGCCGCTGATCCAGGGGGGGTGGCGGCTTCTGGCCCCGTCGTGACGGCATCGCTGTTCGTGCGCAGCGCCCCGGCAACCGCGGCGGAGGCCGCCTTGGATTCCGTCGATCTCGCATGAGGTCTGCTGCGTCGCCGCTGCCGCCTGTACGGCTAGGTTCTTCACCTCGCTGGCCACCACGGCGAAGCCCTTTCCGGCCTCAACGGCACGGGCCGCCTCGGTTGTCGCGTTCAACGCCGATCCATGCTGCCACGACTGACAAATGCGTCCATGGCCCACGCGGAGATCAATCCGCTTTAGTCCAGCAGGCGCGCGATGGCCTCCGCGGGGGGCATTTCCGGGCTGGCGCGCAGCGCGGCAAAGACGGATTTCTTTGCCCGAGCGCGCCAGCTTACCGGCAGCTTTGCCAGGCTTTCATGCAGGGCGAGATAGGCCTGTTCCGTCCAGGCCCGCTCATGCGCAAGCCGCGCCGGGCCGAAATCGAAGCGCTGGCTGCCCCGGGCTGGCTGCGTTGCGCGGAGGTCGGCCGTGGCCTGCTCATCCACACGCACAGCGCGGATGACCACGCCGTAGTCGCGCGCCGCCGCCTCCACCGTCAGCCGCCCGGACCGAACATCGGCGAGCACCGCGTCGGCGGGACGGGTGCAGGGGTCACCGCGTCCACCGCCGCCCGGGGAGACGATCCGCACCACTGCGCCCGGTGGCAGATTGAACAGATCGGTATTGCCCAGGTTGCGCTCCTCCGGCGTGCCCGGGTTCAGCGCGAAGGTGCTGGCGGCGCCCGGCCGGCCGCCCAGCGTGCCCCAGGGCTGGAACACGGACCGGTCGCGGTTGCGCGCGGTCACCACCGCATCCGGCGCATCGGTGGTGAATTCCAGCACGGTCGCCATGCCGCCGCGATGCGCGCCGGCACCGGCGCTATCCGGCATCAGCCCGTAACGCAGCACGCGCACCGGTGCCTCGGATTCGGTGATCTCGATCGGGCTGTTCTTGAGATAGGCGGCATCGGCGCCCGAGCCATCCGTGCCGTCGCGATGCGGCATGCCACCGCCGCCACCAACAATCGGCGCCACCGCCACAATGGAACGCCGCCCGGTGCGGCGATTTTCGCCGGAGATATTGATGATGGAGGAGGATCCGGCCGGCGCCGCGGGCAGCCGTTCCGGTGCCGCCTGCACGAAGGCCCCGAAGACCAGGCTGCGCAGCCGCGCGCAGGTCAGGCTGCGCATGCCCACCGCGGCCGGATGCTGCGGGTTCACCACGCTACCCTCCGGCAGGATACAGGTGAAGGGCCGCGTCGTGCCGAAGTTCAGCAGGATCTTCGGGCTGAGCGCGGACAGGACGTAGTAGACGCCGACCATAACCAGCGAATGCCGCGCATGGCCGCCGGTCGGCACGTTCATGGATGACAAGGTCTGCGGGTCGGTGCCGGTGAAATCCATCACGGCGGAATCGCCCATGATGCGCAGCGTCAGCTTCAACCGCAGCGGGTCGCCATCCGGCCCATCCTCGTCGCAGTAATCGGCAAAGGCGTAGTCGCCATCCGGCAGCCCGGCCAGTACGGCGCGCGCTTGCGCTTCCCCGTAGTCCAGCAGATCCGCCATACCATCGACTAGCGTCTCCAGCCCGAAGCGACGCACCAGGTCCAGGATGCGGCGCTCGCCGGTGTTCACCGCTGCGATGAGCGCCTTCAGGTCACCCCAGTTCTGGTCGGGTACGCGCACATTGGCGAGGATGACGCGCAGCAGTTTCTCGTCCAGCACGCCTTCCTGATACAGCTTGGAGGGCGGCACGCGGATGCCTTCCTGATGCACCTCCGTCAGCGTGCGGGACAGGCTGGCCGGCACGGCGCCGCCGACATCGACATTGTGGATATGCCCGCCGGCGAAGGCGATGATGCGACCTTCATGGAACACCGGCTTCCACATGTTCGTGTCCGGCGAATGCGTCGCGAGGTAGCCTGAATAGGGGTCGTTGGTCATGGCGATGTCGCCGGGCGCATAGCCACCGGGCACCATCCCGATTGCCGCCTCATAATCCACACCCGGATACCATGTGGCGCCAAGATCCAGCGGCACGGCGCAGGTCTTGCCGTGGGCGTCGAGGAACTGGACGGTGAAATCCTCCGTCTCCTTGACGAAGGTCGAATGCGCAGTGCGGTACAGCGTGGTGGCCATGCTCTCGGCGGCCGCGCGGCAATGGTTGCGCAGAACCTGCAGCGTAATGGGGTCCGTACGCATCAGATCGTCTCCATCACGAGGTTGCCCTGCGCATCGGCGCGCACCTGCCATCCGGCGGGCACGAGCACGGTGCAATCGGATTGTGTGACCACGGCCGGGCCGCTCAGCCGCGCGCCGGCGCCCAATGCCTCTCGCCGGTAAAGCCCCGCATCGTGCCAGGCGCCGGCGAGGCGCAGCGAGATAGTGGATTCGGGCACGGCCTCGCCCGCCACCACGGGGTCGGCTCGGACGGGCAGGGGCGGCGCGCGGCGCAGCGCGGCGGCGCGCAGCCCCACCACCTCCACCGGCGCCTCCGGGTCGCAATGGCCGAAAGCGTCCTTGTGCGCCGCGTGGAACAGCGCGGCGAGGTCGGCGGCGGTGCCATGCTCGCGCCACGTCGTCGGCAGCGGCACCGGCACCTCGAAGGACTGGCCCTGGTAGCGCAGATCGGCGCCGAGGCTGATTTCTGATTCGCCGCTGCCGCCCATCTCCACCAGAGTCGCGCGCGCCTCATTGGCCAGCGCATCGAAGGTCTCGTGCAACACCGGCAGCGCCGGTTCGGCCAGTGGCAGCAGCAGGCTACGCATGGTGTCTCGGCGCAGATCGGCAGCCAGCGCGCCGAGCGCGCAGAGCGTGCCTGGCACCGCTGGCACCAGCACGCGGCCGATGCCCGCGGCTTCTGCCAGCAGCGCGCCCAGCATCGGCCCGGCGCCGCCGAAGGGCATCAGCGTGAGCTCGCTGGCATGCGCGCCGGCGCGCGCCAGCAGCTTGTCGATCTCTACCAGCATGCCGCTGATGGCCACCCGCAGCACGCCTTCCGCCACTGCCGGCACATCGAGCCCGAGGCGCTCGGCGATCGGCCGCGCCGCGGCTTCCGCCAGGACGCGATCCGGCGCGATGGCGCCGAAGCCGAGTTGCCCTTGGCCAAGGATGCCACAGACCAGCGCCGCGTCCGTCACCGTAAAATGGCCGCCGCCGCGCCCGAAGCAGGCCGGGCCGGGGCTGGAACCGGCGCTCTCAGGTCCGACCTGCAACACGCCCTGCGCATCGACCCGCGCGATGGAACCGCCACCCTGGCCCGAGGAAATCACCGCGACGGTCGGGATGGCCAGCGGGAACTCGCCGATCGCCTGGCCGCTGCCGAAAGATGGCGCGCCATCCGCCAGAAGCGCGACATCCGCGCTGGTGCCGCCGATATCCAGCGTCAGCACCAGCCGCTCCCCTGCGGCGCGCGCCACGACGCCCGCGCCGACGACGCCCGACGCAGTTCCTGACAGCAGCATGCCGACGCAATCCCGCCGCCCGCGCTGCGCCGTCATGGTGCCGCCGGCGGAGGTGGTCAGCAACAGCGGCGCGGCGATGCCGGCGGCGGTCAGCTGGCCCTGCACGCGCTCCAGATACCCCGCGATGCGCGGATGCACATAGGCGTTGAGCACGGAGGTGGTGGTGCGCTCGTATTCGCGGATCGCCGGCCACACCTCGCTGCCACGGAAGATGAAGAGCTGTGGCGCGATCTCGCCGATCATCGCAGCGACCGCCTCCTCATGCGCGGCGTTGCGCCAGGCATGTAGGAAGGAGACGACGATACCCTCGCAGCCCTGCGCCAACGCGGCCTCCAGCGCGGCGGCAACGCTGGCGCGGTCGGGCGCCGTCACCGTGCGGCCTTCGGCATTCATGCGTTCGGTAATGCCGAAGACGGATTCGCGCGGCACCAGCGGCGCGGGGCGCTCGCAGAACAGGCTGTAGGGGTCCGGCATGCGCAGCCGCGCCAGCTCCAGCATATCCGTGAAGCCGGCGGTGGTGAACAGCGCGAGCCTGGCGCCGCGGCGCTGGATGATGGTGTTCACGCCGACCGTCGTGCCGTGCACGAAGCGCTCGACCTCCGCCGGCACCAGCCCATCCGCCGCGAGCCGGCGCAGGCCTGTGGCGACATCCTGTCCGGGCTCGGATGGCGTGGTCAGCACCTTCAGGGTCTCGAGCCGCCCGGTGCTGGTCTCCAGCGCGACGAAATCCGCGAAGGTGCCACCAATATCCACGCCGATGCGCCAAGCCATCTTCTGCCTTTCCATCACGTCGCGCGAAGGATCGGCCATGGATGGCGCGCGAGCCAGCCGGTGATTTCGCCGTCGCGCATAAGCATGGCTTATAGGGCGGGCTGGAATCGCCGGATCGAAAGCCCCTCCAGCGGCACATCGGTCCGCCCATCCAGCGCCAGCTCACTGAGGATGGCGCCGATCGCCGGGCCAAGCTGGAAGCCGTGGCCGGAAAAGCCGAAGGCGTGGAACAGCCCGGGCGTGGTGCTGCTGGGGCCGACCACGGGAATGGCATCCGGCATCATACCATCAATGCCGCTCCAGCTTCGGATGACGGAAACGCCGGCGAGCGACGGCACGATCTCCACCGCCTTGCGCATCGCCGCCAGCGTTGCCTCCGGCGTCGCGCGGGAGAAGGGCACGGCAGGATCACCAGTGCCGCGGCCGCCGCCGAAGATGACGTTGCCGCGCGGGATCTGGCGCAGATAGATGCCGCCGCCGGCCACGCCGATATTTGGGCGGATGAAGTAGGGGATCGGCTCGGTCACGCCCATGTTCGGCGTATGTGGCTTCACCGGTACGGGCTCGCCGAACCATTCGGCCACCTGGCCGCCCCAGAAGCCGGCGGTGTTCACCAGCCTGTCGGCGCGAAAGATCTCCTCGCCGGCCTCCACGATGAACTGCGTGCCATCCTTGCGACAGGCGGTGACGCGGACCTGCTCGCGGATGGTCGCACCCGCCACGCGGGCGGCCTGGGCAAGCGCCGGGGAGAGCAGGCGCGGATTGGCCGAGCCATCCTCCGGCGCGAACGACGCCGCCACGACGGAAGGCCCCAGCCAGGGATAGTCGCGATGCACCGCCGCCTGGTTCAGGAAGCTCACCGAAAGCTGGTAATCCCGCGCTACGTCGAGATAGGCGACGAGATCGGCCTCATCCGCCGCGCTGCGAGCCAGCTTCAAATGGCCGGTGGCGACGAATTCGCAATCCGTGCCCAGCAGCCTCGGCAGGTCCTGCCAGATGGCATGGGACCGGCGGGCGATCGGCAACTCTGCCGGGTGGCGGCCCTGCTGGCGCACACCGCCGTAATTGGCGCCGGAGGCCTGGGAGCCGACCAGGCCGCGTTCCAGCAGCACCACCTTGGCTCCACGCAGCGCGAGATGCAGCGCCGCGGAACAGCCGGCGCCGCCGCCGCCGATGACGAGAACCTCGGTCTCCACGATGCGGCTCATGGCGCGGGCATCGGCAGCGGCTTCACCGGCGCCTGGCCGCGCAGGCGGCCGACCTCCGTCACGCGGCATCCCAGGGCATCCGCCAGCACCTCCGCCGCCGCGGCGCCGCAGATGCGGCCCTGGCACCGGCCCATGCCGATGCGGGTGAAGGCCTTGGCGCGATTCACCTCCGGCGCCCCACCGGTCGCTGCGCCGGCGCGCGCTGCCTGGCGCAGCTCGCCCGCGCGCACTGCCTCGCAGCGGCAGAGGATCGTGTCGTCGGGCATGGTGGCGGCGAGGCGGGCGGGGAACGGGAAGGCGCGGTCGAGTGCGGCACGGAACCGCCCCTGGCCGCGCAGGCGGCGGTCCAGTTGATGGGCCAGCGTGGTGTCGCACGGCATCCCCGCATCCTCCAGCAAGGCGAGCGCTGCGCGCGCGCCGCCCAGTTCCGCCACATCGGCACCGCCGATGCCCGCACCATCACCGGCCAGGTAGAGGCCCGGCACCGCGGTGCGCCCCGCGGCGTCGCGCCGCGGCACCCAGAGATGCGACAGCGCGTCGAAGCGCATCGCCACGCCCGCGAGATCGGCAAGCTGCGTCTCCGGCCGCACACCCCAGCCGAGCGCAACCGCATCGCAATCCAGGTGGTGCTCAGTGCCGGCCGCATCTTGCCAGCGCAGGCCGGTGACGCCATTCGTGCCCTCGATCGCCACCGGCGTCGCGCCTTCGCGAACCAGAATGCCGGCGGCGCGCAGGCGGGCGAGATACCAGGCGCCCTTGGCCAGGGTCGCCGCGCCGTCGCGCAGCCCGGCCAGCGCGTGCAGCTTGGTGCGCCAGGACGTCGTGTCGATCACCGCGGCCACGCCCGCGCCGGACTTCATGTACTGGTAGGCGACGAGCCACAGCAGTGGCCCGCTGCGGACGAAGGCAACGCGGCGGCCGATGGCGCAGCCCTGCGCCTTCAGCGCGATCTGCGCCGCGCCCATGGCGGTGACACCGGGCAGGGTCCAGCCGGGCAGGGGAATCACACGGTCCATCGCGCCGGTGCAGAGCAGAGCAGCGTCGAAGCCGATCTCCTCCACCGCACCATCCTTCGCGGTGTCGAGCCGCCCCGCCTGGACGTTCCAGACCAGCGTCTCGGGCCGCCAGTCCACCTGCGGCTTCAGCGCGTCCAGCGTCGCATGCAGGGCGGCGGCGCGCGCGCCCTCCCACCCATACAGTGCCTTTGGGGTGCGGATGAAGCCGGGTGGCGGGCGCTGGTAGATGCGACCGCCGCCATCAGGCGCCTCATCGATCCAAACCGGGCGCAGACCCGCCCGGAGCAGTTGTTCCACTGCGCGCACGCCGGCAGGGCCGGCACCGACCACGGCGACCCTCATGTCCGGCGCAGCCGCATGCCGGGCTGCAGCAGCGTGGTGCAGGCGCGCACGCGGCCGGTCCCCTCCACCACCACGCGGCAATCCTGGCAGGCGCCCATCAAGCAGAAGCCCGCGCGTGGACCATCGCCGAATTCGCTCTCCCGCAGGAAGTCTCCGTCGCCGGCGAGGATGGCGGTGAGCAGCGTGTCGCCCTGGCGCGCGGTCATGGCGCGATCCTCGAAGGCGAAGCCGATTTCGGGGCGGTCCTGATCGACCAGTCGCACCAACCGCAAGGCCTCCTCCCGTCGCACCAGCGTCCGGACGGTAGGTTCTGCTAGACGGAAAGAAAAGCTTCTCTTTTCCATCATGTGGAATTATAGCGGCAGAACCTTGCTCTGGGATGCCGCATTGGACCACCCCACCCCGCCCGATGGGACCGCCGCCACCTCCGGCATCCAGGTGCTGGACCGTGTCGTGCGGCTGCTGGAGCGGCTGGGCGAGGCGGGTGAGGGTGGCGAGCAGCTTTCTCGGCTGGCCACCGGCCTCGGCCTTTCGGCCTCCACCGTCCACCGGCTGCTGGCGGCGCTGGAACTGCATGGCTGGGTGGATCGGGAGGACGCGACGCGGCGCCACCGGCTCGGCACCAGGCTCATCGCGCTCGCCGGACGTGCTGCGGATGGCAGCGGGCTGCGGCGCCTTTGCCGGCCGGCTTTGCTGCGAATCTCGGCGGAGACGCAGGAGACCACCTTCCTCATCGTCCGCAGCGGCCTGAACGCTGTGGTCGTGGACCGGCAGGAAGGCAGCTACGTCATCGAGAGCCTGACCCAGGGCATCGGCGGCCTGCTGCCGCTCGGCATCGGCTCCGGCAGCCTGGCCATCCTGGCCTGCCAGCCGGAGGCGGAGGTGGATGCGATCCTGGCTGCCAATGCCACCCGCTACGGCGAATACGGCACCACGGCGGAGGCGGTGCGCACCAGCCTGTCCGGCATCCGGGAACAGGGCTTCATGCTGGCCAACGGGTCTCTGATCCAGGGGCTGTCGGTGATCGCCATGCCGATCCGCCCGGCCGGGCGCGACGTGACGGCGGCGATTGCCATCAATTTCATCACCGCGCGCCTGGCCCCCGCCAACCGGCAGGCCTGGCTGAGCCTGCTGACGCGGGAAGTCCAGTCGATAGAAGCAGGCATGAGCCTGCCGACCCGCCGCACACGGCCCACCAAGAACGGAGAGACCTGACCATGACCCGCTTCATCCTGCCCTCGCGCCGCGGCGTGCTTGCCGCCGCGCTCGCCCTGCCGGCCATCTCCCGCACCGCTGCCGCACAGTCGGCCTGGCCCAACCGCCCGGTGCGCATCGTGGTGCCCTTCGCCGCCGGCGGCGCGACTGATGGCAGCGCCCGCATCCTGGCGCAGAAGCTGACCGAGGTTCTCGGCCAGCCGGTCCTGGTCGAGAACCGGCCGGGCGCCGGCGGCACCACTGGAGCCGACTATGTCGCAAAGGCGACGCCGGATGGGTACACGGTCGTCATGGCCTCCGTCTCCAACCTGGTGCTGGCGCAGGGCCTCTACAGCCGGCTGCCCTATGATCCGGTGAAGGATTTCGTGCCGGTGGCGCCCGTCGTGATGGCGCCGATCGGCATCGCCGTGCAGGCCAGCCTGGGTGTCAACACGCTGCAGGAATTCATCGCGCTGCTGAAGGCCAACCCGGATCGCTACCAGTATGGCAGCGCCGGCAATGGCGCCTCCGGCCACATTTCCGCCGTGGCGTTCCTGCAGCAGACCGGCACGCAGGCGCTGCATGTGCCCTATCGCGGCAGCGGCCCGGTGTTCAACGATCTGCTGGCGGGGGTGGTGCATTTCACCGCGGATGTCCCTGGGCTGATCAAGCCGCACCATGACGCCGGCAGCATCCGCGCGCTGGTGATGGCGACGCAGGAACGCTCCTCCCTGCTGCCGGACGTGCCGACCAGCGCGGAGGCGGGGCTGCCGGGCTACCGGGCCTATTCCTGGTTCGGTCTGTTCGCGCCCGCCAATACGCCGATGCCGATCGTCGAGCGCCTGGCGGCGGCGGTGGAGACCTCGCTGACCGACCCGACCGTGGCGCGGCGGCTGGAGACCGATCTCGGCCTGCCGCCAATGCCGGGCTACACGCCGGCTCGCTTCGCCGAATTCCTGCAGGAGGAAATTCGCTACTGGCTGCCCATCGTCCGCGCCAGCGGCGCCCGCCTGGACTAAGCCTCCTGCCTCAGCCGGGCGGTTCATCCGCCCGGCAAAGCACCCGCATGATCTCCGCCAGCCGATCCACCATTTCCGGATTGCCGAGCATGCGGCTGCGCAGCAGCACCACCTCGCGCTCCACCAGGGGCAGGAAGGGCCGCGCCACGACGCCGGGCGGCAGCACGAAGCGGGCGAAGCCATCGACGATGGCGAAGCCGATCCCCTCTCGCACCATGGCCGCCGCACTCACGGTGTTGCCGATCTCCACCGCGATGCGGCGCTCGACGCCCTGGGCGCCGAAGGCAAGATCCAGGCTGCGGCCGAAATCCTGCCAGCCGCCGAAGCCGATCTCGGGCAGCCCGGCGAGTTGCGCCGGACCCAGCGTTGTCTGCGCGGCCAGTGGGTGATCCGCCGGCAGCAGCACGATGCAGGACACGCGGCCGAGCTGCGCATGGTCCAGCCCCGGCACCTCGACCGATGTCAGCGCCAAGCCAACATCCAGCCGGCGCGCCAACAGCGCCTCCCCCAGCTCCCGCACCGGCATCAAATTCACCGAGATCCGCGCCAGGGGCCATTCCTGCCGGAGCTGCGCCACCGCTTTCGGCACCAGCGACACACCGAGCGAGGAGGTGGTGCCAAGCCGCAACAGGCCGCCCTGCCTGCCGCCGAGGTCGCGGGTCAGGCTGCGGAAGCTGTGCAACTCATGGAACAGCCGCTCGGCCTCCGGCCAAAGCGCCGTGGCTTCCGCCGTGGGTGTCAGGCGGCCGGCATGGCGGCGGAACAGGGCGAAGCCGATGCGGTCCTCGCAATGCCGCAGCGCCTGCGACAAGGCGGGCTGCGAGACCCCGAGCGCCTTGGCCGCGAGGCTGAGGGAATGGCTTCGCATGATCTCGCAGAAGATCTCGATCTCGCGTGCATTCATGGCGAGGCTGCCCTGGCGCGGCCGGAATGTCGCCCGCGGGTCAGGTGCGCTGCTCCGCAAGCCAGGCGAGGGCGCCCTCCGCGGCCGCCAGTCCGGTGCTGAAGCAGCCCTGCAGCAGGTAGCCGCCGGTCGGAGCTTCCCAATCCAGCATTTCGCCGCAGGCGAAGACGCCGGGGCGGGCTTTTAGCATGAAGCGCGCATCCAGCTCCGACCAGGCAAGGCCGCCGGCCGAGGAAATGGCGCGGTCGAGCGCGGCGGTTCCGGTCAGCCGGATCGGCAGGCGCTTCACCAACTGCGCCGGGGTCGCGGCGCCCATCCGCAGGGCCTCCTGCACCAGCCCGATGGCGGCGGGCTGCATGGCCAGGGCTTTTCGCAGCCCGTTCGAGAGCGACTCGGCACGCGGACGCGCGGCCAGGCGCGTCGTGACCTCGCCTTCCGTGAGGTCGGGGCGCAGGTCCAGTGTGATGCCGGCCACGCCATGCACTGCGATCGCCTCGCGCAGCACGGCGGAGAGGGCGTAGAGCGCGCCGCCCTCAAGGCCCGTCGCCGTGACCAGCGCCTCGCCCCGCACCGTGGTGCCGCCGAACCCGATGGCGATGCGCTTCAGCGGCGCGCCCTGGTGGCGGCTGCGGAAATGTGCGGACCAATCCACCGTGAAGCCCATGTTGCTCGGCGCCCAAGGCGCCACCGCAAGGCCCGGCAGATGCGCCGGCCAGGCGCCATCGGAGCCGAGCCGTGGCCAGGAGGCACCCCCCAGGGCCAGCACGGTGGCGACGGGCCGGACGGCACCGGGCGCGTCTGCCGCGGCGGGTGCGAAGCGGGGCGCACCGTCCGGCGCCCACCCTTCCCAGCGGCTGCGCAGCACCAGGCGCACCCCCAGCGCCGCCAGGCGCGCGAGCCAGGCGCGCAGCAGCGGCGAGGCCTTGAGGCCCTCAGGAAAAACGCGGCCGCTGCTGCCGCGGAAGGTCGCGATCCCGAGGCTCTCGCACCAGGCGATCAGCGCGGTTGGCGGAAAGGCGCGGATGGCCTCCAGCAGGGGCGGAGCCGCGGGGCGGTAGTGGGTGAGGAAGCGCTCCAATTCCTCGGAATGCGTCAGGTTCAGGCCACCACGCCCCGCCATCAGGAATTTCCGGCCAACCGAGGGCATGTGGTCGTGGATCGTCACGGCAAGCCCGGCGCTGGCCAGCCGCTCGGCCGCCATCAACCCGGCCGGCCCGGCGCCAATGACGATGGCCTGCCCGGCGGGGGCAGGTGTGGCGCGGCTTGCTTCGGTCATGGACGGCTTTCTGCGGCGTGAGGCCCGGGATATCCAGGGGGCGGCTGCAAAGGAGTCGCCTCATGTCCGCCATTCTTGTCACCGGAGGGGCCGGCTTCGTCGGCCTGAACCTCGTGGAAGCGCTGCTGGCGCGTGGTGAGCAGGTGGTTGTCTTTGGCCAGGAAGCCGCGCTGCCGGCCCCGGCGGGCGAGGTCTTCGCCAGCCTGCCGGGGCGGCTGGAGGTCGTGACGGGCGATGTGCGCGATGCCGCAGCCCTGGCCGCGGTTTTCGTCAGCCACCGCATCGACCGGGTTTTTCCCTTCGCCGCCATCACCGCCGGCCCGGCGCGGGAAGCGGCTTCGCCCGGCCTGGTGCTGGATGTGAATCTGCATGGCGTCATCGCCACCCTGGCCGGGGCGCGGGATGCCGGCACGGTGCGGCGCGTGGTGCTGCCCGCATCCTCCGCCGTCTATGGCGACTCGGCCTATGACCATGACTGGCTGGACGAGGTGACGACGCCCTGCATGCCGATCAGCCTGTATGGCGTGACGAAATACGCGGTGGAACGTGCCGGGCTGCGGCTGGCCGGGCTGTGGGGGCTGGATGCGGTGGCGGCGCGGATCGGCGCGACCTACGGGCCGTGGGAGCGTGATACCGGGCTGCGGGACACGCTCAGCCCGCATCTGGCGATCTTCCAGGCCGCCTTGCGGGGCGGGGTCGCCATCCTGCCGCCGGCGCCGTTGCCGCGCTATGACTGGGTCTATGTGAAGGATCTGGTGGCGGGGCTGCTCGCCCTGCTGGATTGCACAGACCCGCCCGGCCGCGTCTTCAACATCGCCTCCGCACAGGATTGGTCGCCGCATGTGGCGGCTTGCTGCGATGGTCTGGCCGCGGAAATGCCGGGCTTCACCTGGCGCCACGCGGTTGATGGGGAGTCGCCGAACATCCCCTTCAACGAAACCCGGTCACGCGGATTGATGGCCATCGACCGCGCCCGCAGCCTCGGCTGGGCGCCCCGATTTGCGCCGGAGGGCGCCTATGCCGATTATGCGGCTTGGCTCCGGCAGATGGACGGACGATTCGTCGCGGTGGCCAGCCAGCCGCAGGGCTGAACCCTTTCCAGGGTGGTTCCCCCACCCAATTCCACTCCGTACCTGCCGCGAGGACCCGATGCCCGACACCAACATGCTCGATGCGACGCGCCTGAAGTTCGGAATCGGGCAGTCCGTGCCGCGCGCCGAAGACCCGATCCTGCTGACCGGCCGGGGCCAATACACGGATGATATCGCGCTGCCGGGCCAGATCTGGTGCGCGATGGTCCGCAGCGCCTACGCCCATGGCGTGATCCGCGGCATCGGGACGGAGGCGGCGCGCGCCATGCCGGGGGTGCTCGGCGTCTGGACCGGCGCCGATCTGGTGGCCGCTGGCTACGGGCCGATGAAATGCGCCATGCCGCTGAAGAACCGCGACGGGTCCGCCATCCGCACCACCTATCGGCATGCCCTGGCCACCGACAAGGTGCGCTTCGTCGGCGACCCGGTGGCCTTCGTCGTCGCCGAGACCCGTTCGGAGGCGAAGGACGCGGCGGAGATGGTCGAGCTCGACATCGACATGCTGCCGGCCGTCACCCAGGCCTCCGCCGCGGCCGAGGCCAGCGCGCCGCAGCTTTACGACGACATCCCCGGCAACCTGGTGCTGGATTTCCAGCAGGGCGACAGCACCAAGGTGGCCGCGGCCTTCGCAGGGGCAGCGCATGTCACGCGCCTGGCCATCAGGAACAACCGCATCGTAGTCTGCGCCATGGAACCGCGCAGCGCCATCGGGTCCTTCGAGGATGGGCGCTACGTGCTGCGCGTCGGCTGCCAGGGCGTCTTTGGGCTGCGGGCGCAGATGGCCAATGACGTGCTGAAGGTGCCGGTGCAGCAGGTGCGCGTGCTGACCGGCCATGTCGGCGGCAGCTTCGGCATGAAGGCGAATGCCTATCCCGAATACATCTGCCTGCTGCATGCCGCGAAGGAACTCGGCCGGCCGGTGAAGTGGACGGATGAGCGGACCAGCAGCTTCCTGTCCGACCAGCACGGCCGCGACCATGAGGTAGAGGCGGAGCTTGCCCTGGATGCCGAAGGCCGGTTTTTGGCCGTGCGTCTGACCTCCTTCGCCAATATGGGCGCCTACCTGTCCACCGTCTCGCCGCTGATGGGCACAGCGAATTTCTGGAAGAACGTGCAGTCCAACTATCGCACGCCGCAGATCGAGGTGGTCACGCGCAGCCTGCTAACCAACACCACCCCCGTCTCGGCCTATCGCGGCGCCGGCCGGCCGGAGGGCAACTACTTCATGGAGCGGCTGATCGAGGCCGCGGCCCAGGAAATGGGCCTGAGCGCCATCGAGCTGCGCCGCCGCAACCATATTCGTCCGGAGGAAATGCCCTACGCCGCCGCCAGCGGCAGCACCTATGACGGCGGCGATTTCACGGCCCTGCTGGACCGGACGCTCGAGGCCGCCGACCTGCCCGGCTTCGCGGCGCGCAAGCAAGCAAGCGCGGCGAAGGGCCTGCTGCGTGGCCTCGGCATCGGCAATTTCCTGGAGTGCACGGCGCCGCCGACCAAGGAACAGGGCGGCATCCGCTTCGAGAAGGACGGCACTGTCACCATCATCACCGGCACGCTGGACTACGGCCAGGGCCATTGGAGCGCCTTCGCCCAGGTGCTGCACCAATCCATCGGGATCCCGTTCCACCAGATCCGCCTGTTGCAGGGCGATTCGGATGAGCTGGTGGCCGGTGGCGGCACCGGCGGGTCGAAATCCCTGATGGCCTCCGGCGCCGCGATCGTCGAGGCATCGGAGCTGGTAGTTGAGAAGGGCCGCGCGGCCGCGGCCTGGGCGCTGGAGGCGGCGGTCGCGGATATCGAGTTCGAGGCGCATCCCACGGATGGCGAGGGCCGTTTCCTGATCGCGGGCACCGACCGCGGCATCGGCATCATGGATCTGGCGGCGCGGCTGCGGCAGGCACCCTCGGTGCCGGAGGGGGTTCCGGCGACCCTCGACGTGACGCATGTCTTCGACCAGGCGCCGCAGTCCTACCCCAATGGCTGCCACGTGGCGGAGGTCGAGATCGACCCCGAGACCGGGATCGTCAGCATAGTTCGCTACCTGTCGGTGAATGATTTCGGCGTCATCGTGAACCCGATGCTGGTCGCCGGTCAGGCGCATGGCGGCATCGCCCAGGGCATCGGCCAGGCGCTGCTGGAAAGCGTGGCCTTCGGCGAGGATGGCCAGATGCAGACCGGCAGCTACCTGGACTACGCACTACCGCGGGCAGGGGACATGCCGGCCATCGACTTCATCAGCCACCCCGTTCCGGCCAAGACGAATCCGCTCGGCGCCAAGGGCTGCGGCGAGGCCGGCTGCGCTGGGTCGCTGCCGGCGGTGATGAATGCCCTGGTGGATGCGCTCTCCACCTACGGCATCCGCCACATCGACATGCCGGCAACGCCAGAGCGGGTGTGGCAGGCGATCCAGGCGGCGCAGCGCGCCGCCTGAACCCGCCGTTCAGCGCGCGGCCCGCAGGGTCGCGCGCCAGACGCGCAGGAAATTGCCCGACCACAGCAGTCCCAGTTCGCGGGCCCCATAGCCGCGGCGCAGCAGTTCGGCGCTGACGGCGCCGGTCATCGACGCATCCTGCCACCCCTGCACGCCGCCGCCGCCATCGAAGTCGGAGGACAGGCCGACATGGTCGATGCCGATGCGGCGCACCGCGTAGTCCAAGTGGTCCGCATAATCGGCCACGCTGGCGCGGGCGGTGCCATCCGCGTCCGGTGCCTTCAGGAAGCTGGGCACGGCGGTGATCTGCAACAGCCCGCCGACATCCCGCAGCGCATCCATCTGCGCGTCATCCAGGTTGCGTGGATGGTCGCGCAGGGCGCGGCAGCAGGCATGGGTGGCGACCACCGGGGTGCGCGACAACTCGGCCGCCTGCATCATGGCGCTGCGCGCGACATGGGAGACGTCGACGATCAGACCCACGCGGTTCATCTCCGCGATCGCGGTCCGGCCGAGCGCCGAAAGGCCGCCATGGCGGGTCGGCGCATCGCCCAGATCGGCACGCGGCCGGGCTGCATCGGACAGGGCGTTGTGGCCATCATGGGTGACGGTCAGGTAGATGGCGCCAAGCTTGCGCCACAGCGCCAGGCGCGACAGATCCTCGCCCATCGCGTAGCCATTCTCGACGCCGAGCAGGATGGCCAGGGCGCCATCCGCGGCACAAGCTTCCAACTCGTCCGGCGTGGTGCACAGGCGCCGCCGCATCGGCGTCTCGCCGGCGGTGGCGGCGATCGCCCGCAGCATGGCCTCGGCCCGCGCGCCTGCGGCGTCATGACCCGCCGCGGTCAGTGGCCCCTGCGGCACATAGGCGATGAAGACCACGCCCTTCAGGCCACCCGCCTGCATCTTCGGATAATCCACGCGCCGCGCCGTTGGCGTTGCCGGGTCGGGGGTGGCTGGCCAGGGCACATCGACATGGGTGTCGAGGGTCAGCGTGGCGGCGTGGATGGCCGCCTCATCGGTCGACAAGGAAGGGTGTGTCATCCCGCGACGCTGGCTGCACGGCCGTGGCGCGTCAACCGTTCCCGCCTCTAACCGTCCCGGCGTCGCGTCTGGTCCGCGCCCAGCCGCCGTTCCAGCCAACGAGCGCCGGCCGAGATCAGCAGGATCAGCACCAGGTATTCCAGGATCAGGATGCTGTAGATCTCGAGCGGCCGGAACACCGAGACGACAAGCTCATTGGCGCGGCGCGTCAGGTCCTGGTAGCCGATGACGCTCGCCAGGCTGCTCATCTTCACCACATAGACGAATTGGTTGGCGACTGGCGGCAGGATGCGGCGGATCGCCTGTGGCAGCACCACCAGGCGCATGACCTGCCAGCGCGACAGGCCCAGCGCGGCCGCACCCTCCCGCTGGCCTTGTTCGATGCTTTGGATGCCGCCGCGCAGAATCTCCGCCTCGAAGGCCGAGTCGCACAGCGCGATGGCGATCAGGGCCGCGGCGAACACATCCAGCCGGATGCCCAGCACCACCGGCAGCCCATAGAAGACCCACAGGATCAGGACCAGGATCGGCACCGCGCGGAACAGCTCGACCCAGACCCGGTTGACCAGGCGCAGCGGGCGCAGGCGGGAGAAGCCCAGCAGGGCAATTCCGGTTCCGATCAGCAGGGACAGGATGATGGCGGCGAGCGAGAGGGAAACGGTCGCCCACAGCCCCTCCACCATGAAACCGAGATTGGCCCGGCCACGCGCATCGGTGGGGTCCACCACATGCCAGCCCCAATTGCTGCCACAGCCGGCCAACGCCAGCAGCGGCAGAAACAGCAAGGGACGCAGGCGGCGCAAAATGGGGAGGATATGCATGCGGCTGTCTCCCACGCTTTCGGGAGCGAGACGAGATGCGCCCGGCGCGGCAGATGGGATAAGACGTTGCAAATCGCGAGGGCGGTCCAACCTCCGCGCAGCCCCGATGGAGTCTCTCCCCATGTTACGTCGCCACATACCGGCTGCTGCCGCCGCCGCATCCTTGCTGTTGCCCGCCCAGGCACTGGCGCAACAGGCTGGCGGGGGTCGCCTGCAGGCGATTCAGTCCGCCGGACGCATCCGCATCGGCACGACGGGCGACTTCAACCCGATGAGCTTCCGCGACCCCGCGACCCGCAGCTATCGCGGCCACCAGATCGAGGCGGCGGAGCAATTGGCGCGGGACATGGGGGTGCGGCCTGAATTCGTCGCGACCGATTGGCGCACGCTGATCAACGGCCTGCAGGCGGACCAGTATGATGTGGTCTTCACCGGCACTTCGATGTCCGTCGCGCGCGCGATGGCGGCCAGCTTCACCATTCCCTGGGGCCGCACCGGCTTCATCCCGCTCACTACTCGTCGCAATGCCGCCCGCTTCGCCAATTGGGATGCGCTGAACCAGCGCGGCGTGACCATCGGCACCAATCTCGGCACCACGATGGAGCAATTCGTGCAGCAGGCGCTGCCGGCCGCGACGCTGCGCCGGGTGGAAAGCCCGGCGCGGGACTGGCAGGAACTGCTGGGCGGACGCGTCGATGCCACCATGTCCACGGTGATCGAGGCCGCTTTCCTCACCCGCGAACACCCAGAACTGGTCTCCCTGTTCAGCGATCAGCCGCGCAACCCGATTCCGATGGCGTTCATGGCGCCCTTGCAGGACCCGGTCTTCCTGAACTTCCTCAACGCTTGGGTCACCATCCGCCAGGCCAGCGGCTTCTTCGACGAGATCGGCCAGAAATGGGGCGTCAGTAGCTGATGCCAGGCGTTCAGCCGAGGATGTGAAACAGCATCATGCCCGCCCCCAGCAGCGCCGTGGGCGCTGACAAGGCCAGCAGCGGCAGGGCGGCCAGTGGCCGCTCCGGCGCTGCGGCGTCCTCGGTGCAGCGTGGCGGCACGGCAATGGCGGCCGGGTAGGTCAGCACCTGGCGGCGGCGCGCGGCACCGCGTGGCAGGGGAATGACGGTGGCCGAGCGTGCCAGGGGCGGCGCCGGTTCGGCGGGCAACGCCGCCCGCAACGACCAGAGCGGGATCGTCTGCCTTGCCTTTTCCGCTGCCGCCATTGCCGCCTCGCATCCTGCAAGCGCTGCTCCCGGTCGTGTCGCCGGAAGCCTTCGCTCAGAACCCTACGCAACCGGTGTGCCATGCAAAATGCAAATGGCGCGGAGGCTGGCGCTCAGCCCTCTGGGTGGCGTGCCGCGTCGATCAGATCCCGCATCCGCCGCACCGCGACGGGCAGGCCTTCGAAGACGCTCTGCCCGACCAGAAAATGCCCGATCGAGACCTCCGAGACCTCCGGCAAGGCGGCGATGCCGCCGATGGTGTCGAAATCCAGGCCATGGCCGGCATGGCAAAGCAGCCCCGCCGCCGCGGCGTCCCGCGCCCCCTGGGCCAGGCGCGCCAGATGCGCGGGGCGCTCGGCCGGCGTGGCATCGGCATAGCTGCCGGTGTGCAGCTCGATACAGTTGGCGCCGAGCCTGGCGGCCGCCTCGATCTGGGCGCGATCGGCCTCGACGAAGATGGAGGTGCGGATGCCGGCGCCGGTCAGGCGCCGGACCGCCTCGGCGAAGTCGGGGCCGCTTCGCAGTACGTCCAGCCCACCCTCAGTGGTCAGCTCCTGGCGCTTCTCCGGCACCAGGCACACCGCCTCCGGCATCACGCGAATGGCGATGCCGACCATTTCCTCGGTGGCTGCCATTTCCAAGTTCAGCTTGGTCGGCACTTCGGCCTTCATACGTTCCACATCCTGGTCGCGGATGTGCCGCCGGTCCTCGCGCAGATGAATGGTGATGCCCTCCGCACCGGCAGATAGGCACAGCTTGGCCGCGGTCACCGGGTCCGGGAAGCGCCCGCCGCGGGCGTTCCGCAGCGTCGCCACATGATCCACGTTGATCGAGAGCAGCAGGGGCATCATGGGCGCGCATTCCTTGATCGGCTGATGGCGATGTCCGCGGCCAGACGCAGCGCGGCAATGAGGCTGCCCGGATCGGCCTGACCGGCGCCTGCAATATCCAGCGCGGTGCCATGGTCCGGACTGGTGCGGACGATCCTCAGTCCGAGCGTCACATTCACCCCACCATCCATGTCGAGCGTCTTGATCGGGATGAGCGCCTGGTCGTGGTACATGCACAGCGCGCAATCATAGCTGGCGCGCGCCCGCGGGGTGAACAGCGTGTCGGCCGGCAGCGGGCCACGGGCCTCGATCCCCGCCCGGCGAAGGGCGGCGATGGCGGGTGCGACGATCTCGATATCCTCCCGACCCATCGTCCCGGCCTCCCCGGCATGGGGGTTCAGGCCGGCCACCACGATGCGCGGCTGCACGATGCCGAAATCCTGCCGGAGCGCCTCCGTCACGATGCGGCCGTGCTCGATGATGAGGTCCGTGGTCAGGCTGCGGATGGCCTCTGCCAGCGCGGCATGGACCGTCACAGGCACCACCCGCAATCCGGGGCAGGCCAGCAGCATGACGGGCGAAACCCCGCGGCCCGCCAGTTCGCCCAGGAATTCGGTATGTCCGGGATGCTGGAAGCCGGCGGCGGTCAGCACGGATTTCTGGATCGGGTTGGTCACAACGCCGGCGGCGCGGCCCTCCAGGCACAGGCGCACGGCGGTCTCGATCGCGGCGATGACGGTCCCGGCATTGGCGGGGTCGGGCCGGCCGGGCTGCGGTGGTGCGGGCAGGGGAAGCGGCAGTACCGGCAGGCCGGCCGCGAAAGCCTCCGCCGCCTGATCCGGTGCCTCGATCACCACGACCGGCGCGTCCTTCACGCAGCGCGGGTCGCCGATGAAGAAGAAGGCCGGCCCCGACTCGCGCAGGCGGCGCCAGGCCTTTACCGAGATCTCGGCGCCGATGCCGGCCGGTTCGCCCATGGTCAGGCACAGGGGAAGGGGTGTCATGGCTGCGGCGTAGACGCTAACGCGCCGCAGGAATAGCGGGGTGAGCGGGCGGCCGGGACGCTTCCGGCCCGGCGCGCAGCGCGATGTTGCGGCTTGTGCATGGCCAGACGCATGTGGCGTGGCAACCGCGTCCGTCCAGGCGGCATGGCCGGATGCCCGCTTGACCTGGCGCAAGAACGGGGCGGCGCCGGCAGGATAGGGTGGGCCATGCTCGCGAACTGCCTCCATGACCTGACCGCGCTTGGTGCGGGCGCCCTGGCATCCGTTGCACTGGCCATGTTGATGGCCGGGCTGGCGGGCGGCGTGACCCATTGCGCCGGCATGTGCGCGCCTTTCGTGCTGGCGCAGGCCAGCAGCATGGCCGGGCGGGTCGGGCCCGGCTTTGTCGCACGTCTCGCCGGCGCTGCGCTCATCCCGTACCATCTGGGCCGGATCGTCGGCTATGCGACGCTTGGTGCCGTTGCCGGGGCGAGTGCCGGGGTGGTGAGCCAGGTGACCGGGCTGCGGCAGGTGCTGGCGGCGCTGCTCCTGCTCGCGGCCTTGCTGATGGCCCGTCAGGCGCTAGGCCGCCTGCTTCCCGCGCGGTATCACTGGTGGCCGTGGCGCCGCGCGCCACAGGGGGGCTTGGCGCCGACCTACCCCCCTTTCCTGCTGCGGCCCATCGGCAGCCTGCTGGCCAATCCTGGCGGCTGGAATGGATTCGGCCTGGGTCTGATGCTCTCGGCGCTGCCTTGCGGGCTGCTTTACGCGGCACTCGCCGCCGCCGCGGCAACGGGCAGCGCGCTGGCAGGCGCCCTGGCCATGCTCGCTTTCTCGCTGGGCACGATTCCGGCCCTGGTTGGGGTGGCGCTGCTCGGCCGGCTGTTTCTGCGCCGAGCCGGGCCGGTCACCCAGTTGGCCGGCGGCCTGTTGTTCCTGGTGAATGCGGTGCTGCTGGGAACCATGGCGGTGCGCCTGGTGGCCTGACTGACCGCTTGAAAACACCAACGGGCCCTTAGCCGCCGGCGTTCTCAAACGGGTATTGAGCAAATCGCCGGGTCGCTAACGCCATTTCAACCCGGACCACGCTTTCTGCCCTGGCACCAGGATGGGGCCCCTTCATGTCCGCGGCGTTTGCCGGCACGGTACCCGACACGATCTTTGAGAATTCGGTCCGCCGCGATTGGGTCGCCTACCTCACCTTCGGACCGGAGGTCATCGGCACGGCCCTGAACGGCCCGGATGCGGGCCTGTTTGTCTCGACCTACCGGACCGACAGCCGGTTGATGACGATACTGCCCCTGCAGGCCTTCGATGCCGAGGAATGGGGCGTTGGCCGGGAGTTCATCTTTGGTCTGAGTATCAGGACCGTGGCTGGCTGGGCGTCGCTGCCTGTCAGCTTCACCGTGCGGCTTCTCGATCTCGACGACACGGCGCCGCAGGATCTGGTCTTCGCCTCCGGCGGCGTGGTCCTGGCCAATGATGTGGGTGCGCCGATCGGCATCCTGTCCGCGACCGACCCCGATACGGACGGCCCGCTGGAGTACAGCGTCGCCTGGCCGGATTCGGCCTGGTTCGAAGTGTTGGACCAGGAATTGCGGCTGCGGCCGGGCGTGGACCTGATCGGGTTGGGCGGCACGGTGCGGGACGTGCTGATCGAGGTCTCGGACGGCCGGAACATCGCCAGCTTCAGCATCCCGGTGACCGTGCTGGAGCCGGGTCCGCCTTCCCCCTTCGCGGTACAGGATGGAACTCTTTCGGCCGATACGCTGCACGGAACCGCCGCTGCCGATGCCCTGTTCGGCCACGCGGGCCAGGATGCCCTGTTCGGCTACGACGGGGCGGATAGCCTCCGCGGTGGTGCCGGCAATGACACGATCCATGGCGGCGAAGGGGCGGACAGCCTGTTCGGCAATGATGGCGACGATTGGCTTTATGGCGGAGAGGGGGTCGATCGCCTGGAAGGTGGCGCCGGCGCTGACACGCTCGATGGTGGCGGTGCCGGCGGCAATCACCTGATCGGGGGTCCCGGTAACGACGTCTATCTGCTGCGTAGCCCCACCGACACCTGGCTCGAGCTGTCCAATGGCGGTGTCGACGAGCTGGTGGTGGGCTGGACGATGACCCTGCCCGAGAATTTCGAGAGGTTGCGACTGAGAGCCGGCGCAGGCGGCATCTCCGCTTTCGGCGGGGCGGGCCCTGACAGCCTCTACGGCAACGAGGGAAGCAACACGCTTTCGGGCGGTGGCGGCAATGATTTTCTCGATGGGGGTGGGGGCGCGGACTGGCTGCTCGGCGGTTCCGGCAACGATACCATCCTGGGTGGCGATGGCGCTGATACCGCCTTTGGCGGAACCGGCAATGATCAGGTTTTCGGCGACGCCGGCGATGATGTGCTGTTCGGCGAAGCTGGCAACGATACCCTGTCCGGTGGCGATGGCCGCGACGTATTGCTGGGCGACGATGGTGCCGATGTCCTGGATGGTGGTGCGGGTGACGACCTGCTGTCGGGTGGGGTCGGCAATGACTGGTTGGTAGGCCAGGCCGGGGCGGACCTGCTGGCCGGTGGCCCGGGCGCCGATACGCTGGAAGGCGGTGCCGGCCACGACACCCTGCTAGGCGGCGACGGCAACGACCTGCTGCAGGGCGGCGATGGCAATGACAGGCTGGATGGTGGTGCCGGCAACGACACGCTCGATGGCGCCGCCGGCGCGGACCATCTGCAGGGCGGAGATGGTGACGACCTGCTGCGCGCGGGCATGGGCGCGGGCGATGTGTTGCGCGGCGCCGCCGGCGCCGACACGCTGGATGGCACGGCGCCGGACCGGCTGGCCGGGTGGTTCTTCGGTGGCCCCGGCGACGATCTCTATTTCATCGACAGTCGTAACGACCAGGTCGTTGAGGAGGCAGGCGGCGGCATTGATACCGTCTGGGCCGTGCTGCCCAGTGGCGGATATGCCCTGCCGCCGAATGTCGAGCACCTGGTCCTGATGGGGGCGGCCCTTTCCGGCTTCGGCAATGAACTCGCCAACAGAATCACCGGCAACATCCTGCCCAACCTGCTGCTCGGCAGTGCCGGGGACGACACACTGCGCGGCGGATTGGGCGACGACACGCTGGGCGGCGGTGCGGGGCGCGACCGGTTCCAGATGGACGCCGATGGCAGCATCGACACCGTGCTGGATTTCACCCCGGGGGAGGACCGGCTGCTGGTGCCGGCCGGCAGCTATGCTTCCTCGGCCGCCGCGGCGGCCGCGTTGTTCAGCATCTCGGCCGGGACCTTCCTGCCGCTTGGCAGCGGCGGGGTCGTGCTGATGGGCCTGGCCCCGTGGCAGGTCAGGGCCAGCGATATCGACCTGTTCTGATCAGCGCAGCAGATCGCGATAGGCATGCCAGGTGGCATGGCCGATCAGCGGCAGTACCAGCGCCAGTCCGAGGAAAAAGGGCACCAGCGCCATCGCGGTGAACACCACGATAAGCCCGGCCCAGAGCGCCATGGCCTGCCAGTTGAGCATCGCGGCCCGGATGGAGGTCAGGATAGCCTCAATGACCGAGATGTCGCGATCCACCATCATCGGGATGGAGATGACGGAGATCGCGAAGGCGACCACAGCTAAGACGAAGCCGAGGCCGGTGCCGATCACCAGGAAGGGCAGCAGCATGTCCGACCGCAGCATGGCCATGGGCAGCGTCTCGATGGCGGGTGAGAAGCCCAGGCCGAAGAACAAGGCAAACAGTAGCCCGGCCGTACGAATCCAGAACAGGTGCAGCAGCAACAGCACCACGCCCATCAGCGCCAGCTGCGGCCCGTTGCGGCGGAAGCCCTCCAGGCACAGCAGGAAGGACACAGGCTCCCCACGCTCACGCCGGCGGCTGGCCTCGTAAAGGCCGGCGCCCAGAAGCGGGGCAACCAGGAAGAACCCGGCGGTGGCGGGCAGGACCGCCCAGGCGAATCCGGCATTGAGCAGGATGGCACTCAGCAGCCAGCCGGCCACCACCAGGGCGCCGCCATAGAAGAAGCCGACCTGCGGCATCGCCATGAGATCCTGCCAACCGGCGGCGATCCAGGCCCAGGGGCGGTCCGGCGGCACCTTCTGGATGGAGGGGTGGATTGGGGGCGAGGGCTGAATGGCCATCGGTTCGGCGGCGTCCTGCATGCGGCTTGCCCTGGCTTCCTGGCGTTGATCCCGCCCGGAGAATACTGCGCCTGACCTGTCGTACAATTGATCCGCATCAAGGACGCCGACAGCAATCGGAGGTCATCTGCGCCCGCCACACCGCCCTGTTTGCGACCCCGGTGTGAGGAGGGAGAGTTTTGCCATGGCTGCTGCAGGCTACGCCGCCAACCTAGCCGGACCGGCTGCGGTCACGCGGCTCGACACCTATGTCGAGGCGCCAATCAGGGCCTTCGCGATCGCGACCGTCTTTTGGGGCGTGGTCGGCTTCCTGATGGGCGTCGTCATCGCATCGCAGCTGGCCTGGCCCCTGCTCAACCTCGATCTTGAATGGACCACCTTCGGTCGCCTGCGGCCGGTCCATACCTCTGCCGTGATTTTCGCCTTCGGCGGCAATGCGCTGATCTGCACCAGCCTGTATGTGGTGCAGCGAACCTGCCGCGCCCGTTTGTTCGGCGGTGAGCCGATGGCCTGGTTCCTGTTCTGGGGTTACCAGTTCTTCATCGTCGCGGCCGCCGTCGGCTACGTCTTCGGGGTAACCCAGGGCAAGGAGTATGCGGAGCCGGAGTGGTTCGTGGACCTCTGGCTGACCGTGGTGTGGGTGCACTACCTGGTGGCCTTCGGCGGCACGATCGTGAAGCGGGAAGAGCCCCACATCTACGTGGCGAACTGGTTCTACCTGGCCTTCATCATCACCGTTGCCATGCTGCACATCGTCAACAACCTGGCGCTGCCGATCACCTTCGGCCATGGCAAAAGCTACGGCCTGGCGGCTGGCGTGCAGGACGCGATGATCCAGTGGTGGTACGGCCACAACGCCGTCGGCTTCTTCCTGACCGCGGGCTTCCTGGGGATGATGTACTACTTCATCCCGAAGCAGGCGGACCGGCCGATCTATTCCTACCGCCTGTCCATCGTGCATTTCTGGTCGCTGATCTTCCTCTACATCTGGGCCGGCCCGCACCACCTGCACTACACCGCGCTGCCGGACTGGGCGCAGACGCTCGGCATGGTGTTCTCCGTCATGCTGTGGATGCCGTCCTGGGGCGGCATGATCAACGGGCTGATGACGCTGTCCGGTGCCTGGGACAAGCTTCGCACGGATCCGGGCCTGCGCTTCTCCGTCACCGCCGTCGGCTTCTACGGCATGTCCACCTTTGAAGGGCCGGTGATGTCGATCAAGGCGGTGAACGCCCTGTCGCACTACACCGACTGGACCATCGGCCATGTGCATTCCGGTGCCATGGGCTGGGTCGGCTTCATCACCTTCGGCGCGCTGTACTACCTGTTCCCGAAGCTGTGGAACAAGAAGTCGCTGTACAGCCAGAAGCTGGTGTCCTGGCATTTCTGGATCGCGACTCTGGGCATCGTTCTCTACATCACCGCGATGTGGGTCTCCGGTATCCTGCAGGGCCTGATGTGGCGCGCTTATGACGAGTTGGGCTTCCTGCAATACGCCTTCATCGAAAGCGTGGCGGCGATGTACCCCTACTACGTCATCCGCATGCTGGGCGGCGTGATGTACCTGGCCGGCGCACTGATCATGGTCTTCAACCTTTGGAAGACGGTGACGAGCGACGAGCTGGCCGAGGAGGCCCCGTCACCCGCGCAGGCCGCCCTCGCCGCACCCGTTCCCGCCCCTGCCGAATAAGGACGCCCTGTCATGCGTTGGTTCAGTCACGCGATCATCGAGAAGAACCTGCTCCTGATGGGCGTGCTGACGCTCATCACCGTCTCGATCGGCGGCCTCGCGCAGATCGTGCCGCTGTTCACGGTGGAAAGCACGATCGAGCGCGTCGAGGGGGTGCGTCCCTACACGCCGCTCGAACTTGCTGGACGCAACATCTATGTGCGCGAGGGCTGCTATCTCTGCCACAGCCAGATGGTACGGCCGTTCCGCGACGAGCTGGAGCGCTACGGTCACTACTCCCTGGCGGCGGAAAGCATGTACGACCGCCCGTTCCAGTGGGGTTCCAAGCGCACCGGGCCCGACCTAGCGCGCGTCGGCGGGCGCTATTCGGATGACTGGCACGCGGCGCATCTGCGCGATCCGCGCGCCGTGGTGCCGGAGAGTATCATGCCGCCCTACGCCTTCCTCGACCGGCCGCTGAACATTGGCGACGTCGCCGACCATCTGCGCACCCAGGCCGCGTTGGGCGTGCCCTACACCGCGGAGATGATTTCCAATGCCCGGGCTGACCTGATCGCACAGGCCAGGCCCGACATGGACGGCTCCGGCTTCACCGCGCGCTACGCCCGCGCCCGCCAGGGCGTGTTCGACGGCAACACCGCCGTGGTGACGGAGATGGATGCGTTGGTTGCCTATCTGCAGATGCTCGGCACGCTCGTTCGCTTCAGCGACGTGACACCCGAGCAAGTTCGCCAGCAGTAGAGGAGGCACGGTCGTGGATCTCGTCGCCCTACAGCCGCTTTTTTCCACCCTCTGGGTGGTCTGGTTCTTCGTCCTCTTCATCGGAATCCTGCTGCGCACGCTGGCGCCTTCGCGGAAGCGAGAGCTTGAACAGGACGCGCACATCCCGTTCCGTGAAGACACTTCCGACCGCCGTCGCTGAGGAGTCCCGTCGCATGCCTACCAAGATCGAGAAGGACAGCCTCACCGGCACGGAGACCACCGGCCATGAGTGGGACGGTATTCGGGAGCTGAACACGCCGCTGCCGAAATGGTGGCTCTACACCTTCTATGCCTGCATTGCCTTCGCGGCGGTCTATGTCGTCGTCTATCCGGCCTTTCCCTTCCAGGGTGCAACCGGCCTGACCGGCTGGATCGCACGGGAGGCGGTGGTGGATGATGTCCGCAACGCGCAGGCGCGGATGGAGCCGATGATGGCGCGCATCCGTGAGGCAACGCCGCAGCAGATCGCCGAGGATCCGGAACTGCGCGGCTTCGCCATCGCCGGCGGCCGCATCGCCTTCGCCAACAATTGCGCCGGGTGCCACGGCGCGGCGGGCCAGGGCGCGGTCGGCGGCTTCCCGTCACTGGCCGATGACGACTGGATCTGGGGCGGCAACCATGACGCCATCCGGACCACGATTGCCCATGGTGTCCGGGCCGGCGAAAGCGATGAGGAGCGCGTCAGCATGATGCCGCGCTTCCTGGCCGATGGCGTGCTGGCGCTGCCGCAGGTGAATGACACGGCGGAGTTCGTCCTGTCCCTGACCGGTGCCACCACCGATGCCGCCGCGACCGGACGCGGGGCGGAGTTGTATGCCGAGAACTGCGCCGCCTGCCACGGCGAACGTGGCGAAGGGAATCGCGATGTCGGTGCACCGCGCCTGTCTGACCGCATCTGGCTCTACGGCGGCGATAAGGCCTCAATCGTGCATAGCATCGCCTACAGCCGTGCAGGCGTGATGCCGGCCTGGGGCCCTCGCCTCGATCCGGCCATCGTCAACATGCTGACCGTTTACGTCCACGCGCTGGGCGGCGGCGAGAACTGAAGGGGATGGGCCCGAGGGCCGCACCATGAGCACCATCCAGCCAAAAGACCGTCTGCGTCCCACGGGCGCGCCGCCGCCCGCCGCGCAGCCGCTCTACGCCGATCACCAGAAGGTCTACCCGAAAGCGGTGGCCGGGCCGGTGCGGCGGGCGAAGTGGGTGGTGCTCGCGCTGTGCCTCGCGGCCTACTACATCGTGCCGTGGCTGCGCTGGGACCGCGGCCCGGGTGCCGCGGACCAGGCGGTGCTGGTCGATATCGCCAATGGTCGCCTGTTCTTCTTCTTCATCGAGATCTGGCCGCAGGAGGTCTATTTCCTCACCGGCCTGCTGGTGCTCGCGTCGATCGGGCTGTTCGTCGCGACCAGCCTGTTCGGCCGGGTCTGGTGCGGCTTCGCCTGCCCGCAAACGGTCTGGACCGACCTGTTCATGTGGGTCGAACGCAAGATCCAGGGCGATCGCAACGAGCGGATGCGGCTGGACAAGGCGCCGTGGTCGCTGGCGAAAATCCGCAAGAAGCTGCTGACGCATGCGGCCTGGCTGTTCATCGCGGCCGCCACCGGCGGCGCCTGGATCATGTATTTCAACGACGCACCGACCGTGACGTGGGAGGTGCTGACCGGCCGCGCCTCGCTGGAGGTGTACTTCTTCTTCGCCCTGTTCTCCGGCACCACCTATCTGCTCGCCGGCTGGGCGCGGGAACAGGTCTGCACCTATATGTGCCCCTGGCCGCGCTTTCAGGCCGCGATGCTGGATGAGAATTCGCTGGTCGTGACCTATCGCGACTGGCGCGGCGAACCGCGCGGAAAGTCGAAGGAAGAAGGCGTCGGCGACTGCGTGGATTGCCGTGCCTGCGTCAATGTCTGCCCCACCGGCATCGACATCCGCGATGGGCAGCAGCTGGAATGCATCGGCTGCGGCCTCTGCATCGATGCCTGCGACGACATCATGACGCGGCTTGATCGGCCCAAGGGCCTGGTCGCGTTTGAGACACTGGCGAATCTCTCGGCTTCGGCCGCGGCCGCCCAGCCCATCCCGCCCGGCCCGCCACGCATGGCCAGCGGCATGGCGGCGCGGCGTGTGCCGCGCTTCATCCGTCCCCGCACCATCCTCTACGCCGCGCTGCTCGGCGCCGTGGCCGCGTTGATGCTTGGCGCCTTCCTGCTGCGGGAGACGGTGACGCTCTCCGTGCTGCGAGACCGCGCCCCGTTGTTCGTGACGCTGTCCGATGGCTCCATCCGCAACGCGTACACGCTCAAGATCGCCAACAAGGGCCGCGAGGTCACGACGCTGGTGCTGGAGATCGTGGCGCCGCAGGATCTGCGGATGCTGGTGCAGGAAGGCCAGCCAATGGATGGCAACCGCTTCGCGGTGACCACGCGGCCGGATGGCATCACGCAGTGGCGCGTCCTAGTGACCCGCCCCGATGGGGCTGCGCCCCGCGAAACGATGGACGTCACCTTCCGGCTGCATGACGCAGAGGGCCGCGTTGCCGCCTCAGCAAACAGCGTCTTCCTGGGACCGAAGCCATGAATGACTCGATGCCTTTCGACCCGCGCCGCAGCCGCTGGATTCCCTGGGTCTTCGTCGGTGGTATGCTGCTGGTTGTCGTTGTGAATGGCGGGCTGATCTACGCCGCGCTGTCCTCCTTCACAGGCCTGACCACAGGCAAGGCCTTCGACCGCGGACGCACCTACAACCAGGTGATCCAGGAAGCGGCGCGGCAGGAAGCGCTGGGCTGGCAGGCGCGCGTGACGTTCCAGGCCGGCGCGGTCTCCGTCGCGGTTGTGGACCGCCAAGGTCAGCCTGTCGCCGGCGTGCTGGAGGGCCATCTGCAGCGGCCGCTGGATGGCACGCAGGTGCCGCTCGCCTTCCGGCAGGGTGGCGCGGGCCGCTTCGTGGCCCCGGCGGAGCCACCCCTTCCCGGCCAGTGGGAAGCGCGGCTGGTGCTGCGCGGTGCCGGTGGGAGTGTCCTTGAAATCCGCCAGCGACTGATCGTGTCGTGACCATCGAGCCGGCGCAGAAGAACCGGTTCCTGCCCGAGCAGGCCAATCTATCCCGTGGCCACTGCGCCCATTGCGGCACGGCGCTGGCACCGGGGCTGGGTGCCTTCTGCTGCACCGGTTGCAGCGGTGCCCATGCGCTGGTGCGTGGGCTGGGTCTGGATGCCTTCTACCGTCGGCAGGAAACTGCCGCCGGCACCCTGCGGCCGCCCGAGGCGCCGCCCAGCTTCGACGCCGCCACTCTTGCGACCGCGGAGGCGGATGGCACGCACCGGCTGGAGTTGATGGTCAGCGGGCTGACCTGCGGCGCCTGCGTCTGGCTGGTCGAACAGGCCCTGGCGGCGGAGCCGGATGTGCTGCGTGCCCGCGCCAGTCTCTCCGCGCGCCGATTGGCCATCACCTGGCGGGGCGGCGCGGATCGCGCGCGCGACCTGGCCGCGCTGGTGGCCCGGCTCGGCTTCCGCGTCGCCCCCTGGTCCCCCGCCTGCCTGCGCGCCACGGAGGATGCCGAGGGCCAGGCACTGCTGCGGGCGCTGGGCATCGCCGCCTTCGGCTCGATGAATGTGATGCTGGTTTCGGTCGCCGTCTGGGTCGGCGGCGACATGGGTGAGCACACGCGCGCGCTGATGCATTGGCTCGCCGCGCTGATCGGCCTGCCCACCGTGCTGGTCGGCGGCATGCCCTTCTACAAATCGGCCTGGCGGGCGCTGCATGCAGGCCGGGCGAATATGGACCTGGCCGTGTCGCTCGGCGTCATCGCCACCACGGTGATGAGCCTGAGCGAGGTGTTTCGCAACGGCCCCTATACCTGGTTCGACAGCGCCACCATGCTGCTGACCCTGTTGCTGGCCGGCCGGGTGCTGGATCGCGGCATGCGGCGGCGGGCGCGGCAGGCGGTGGCGGAACTGCTGGCGTTGCAGGATGGCTCGGTCGCCTTGATCTGCGCCGATGGCACGACCCGCGCCGTGCCGGCCGAGAGCATTCGCGCCGGCGACATGGTGCTGATCGCCTCGGGCGATCGGCTGCGGCTGGATGGCGTGGCGGCGGAGGAGGTGGTGCTCGACCTCGGCGCAACCACGGGCGAATCGGTGCCGCGGCAGGTGCCGGCCGGCGAGGCGCTGGCGGCCGGTTCTGTGAATATGGGACCGGGCTTCCAGATGCGGGTGGCCGCGGCGGTGCGCGACGGGTCCCTGGCCGCGCTGGGCCGCCTGCTGGAACGGGCGGAGCAGGGGCGTGGGCGCTTCGTCTCCATCGCCGACCGTGCAGCGCGCTACTATGTACCGGTCGTGCATGTGGTTGCCGCGGCGACCTTCCTTGGCTGGTGGTTCGGCGTCGGCGTCACGTGGCAGGAGGCGTTGGTGCCTGCCGTGGCCGCGCTGATCGTGACCTGCCCCTGCGGCCTGGCAATCGCGGTGCCCGCCGTGCAGGTGGCCGCCGTTGGCGCGCTGTTCCGCCGCGGTGTTCTGGTGGCATCCCCCACGGCGCTCGAGCGGCTGGCAAGCGCCGACCACGCTGTTCTCGACAAGACCGGCACGCTGTCCGAGGGTCATCCGGAGTTGTTGCCGGACGCGGCCAGGGCGCCCGAGACCCTGCGGCTGGCGACTTCCCTGGCGCGAGCCAGTCGGCACCCGCTGTCCCAGGCGCTGGTCCGCGCCTGCCCGGAGGCGCCGGCGCTGGATGCGGTCATCGAGGTGCGGGGCTTTGGCCTGCAGCGCGGCGACCTGCTGCTCGGCAGCGCCGCCTTCTGCGGCGTGGCGGAGGCGCCCGATTCCGGCATGAGCCTGTATCTTCGCCAGCCCGGCGAAGCCCCGATCCTCTTCCGCTTCAGTGACCGTCTGCGCGCGGATGCGGCGGAGGTTGTCGCGGCATTGCAGGCCCAGGGGCTGGAGACGGAATTGCTGTCCGGCGACGCCCTGGCAGCGGTGGAGGAAGCGGCCGTCGCAACCGGCATCGGCCCCTGGCAGGCGCGGGCGACGCCGGCGGACAAGGCCGCGCGGATCGGTGCGCTGCGGGCGGCGGGGGCCCGGCCGCTGATGATCGGCGACGGCATCAATGATGCGGCCGCGCTCGCCATGGCGCATGTCTCGGCAAGCCCGGCCAACGGCACCGACATCGCCCAGGCGGCGTCGGACATCGTGCTACGGGGCAATGGCCTGGCGGCGCTGCCATACGCTATTGCGGTGGCACGGCGGGCGCAGAGGCTGGCGCTGCAGAACATCAGCTTCAGCCTGATCTACAATGTGGTCGCGGTTCCGGCCGCGGTGCTGGGTTTCGTCACGCCGCTGATCGCGGCGCTGGTGATGGCCAGCAGTTCCATCATCGTGATCCTGAACGCTCTGCGTGCCGGGAAGGAGATGGCCTGATGAATGCCCTTGTTGTGCTGGTTCCGATGGCGCTGTTCCTCGGGCTTCTGGGCCTGGCGCTGTTCCTCTGGACCCTGCGATCGCGCCAGTACGAAGATCTCGATGGCGCCGCATCCCGCATCCTGTTCGACGACCTGCCTAAGAAGGATTTGCCGAAATGATCTACTTCACGGCCCTCTCCGCCATCATCGCCCTCATCGGCCTCGTCGCGGCGGCGGCGGCGCAGGAGACGAGCCTGTTCCTGTTCGGGCTGGCGCTGTTCGCCTTCGGGGTGCTGTTCGCCCTGCTTCAGGTGAAGCACCATTTCGATGCGCAGGATGCGGCGCGGCACTGAGCGCGGTTTGTACCGGCGCCGGTGACGCTTCCTGCTTCAGAGGCGGCGCAGGCGGTCGCGCAGCAGGCGTTCACGGCCCTGCGTGCCGCCGACTGCCGGCTTGATCAGGTCGTCGTCGTCGCCCCTCGCCCGCTTGCCGGGCACCTCAGGCGGGCCAGGTGCCGCCTGGTCGGGATGATGGGCGCAGCAGAATTCGGAAACGCTCCCTTGTGCAACCGGGCCATACTTTCCAAGGTCTGGAACTTGCTGCGGGAGAGTTTGCATGGGCAGCCTGAAGCGCCCGGACGCCAGCCTGGAAGATCGTTGGAACCTGGCTGGGGAGCCGGTGGTGCTAACCGGCATCCAGGCGCTGGTCCGCCTGCCGCTGCTGCGGCGGCAGATGGATCAGGCACTCGGCTGGAATACCGCCGGCTACATCAGCGGCTACCGCGGCTCGCCACTCGGTGGCTATGACCTGGAGCTGGCCCGGCAGGCGGCCCGGCTGAAGGACTCGCACATCGTCTTTCAGCCCGGGTTGAACGAGGACCTGGCGGCGACCGCCATCTGGGGAACGCAGCAGCTCGGCCTCTCGCCCGGCGCCCGCTATGATGGGGTGTTCGGAATCTGGTACGGCAAGGGGCCGGGGCTGGATCGCAGCGGGGATGCGCTGCGCCATGCGAATTCGGCCGGCACGGCCGCGCTGGGCGGCGTGCTGGCGCTGTCCGGCGACGATCCTTCCGCGAAATCCTCCACCGTTACCTCGGGCTGCGAGTTCAGCTTCCAGGACCTTGAGATCCCGCTGCTCGACCCAGGCGAGGTGGCGGAGGTGCTGGAGTTCGGGCTGAAGGGCATCGCGCTGTCCCGCTTCGCCGGCACCTGGACCGGGCTGAAATGCGTGGCCGAGACCATGGATGCCAGCCAGACGCTTCGCATCGATGTGGCGCGCTACGCGACGCAACTGCCCGATGACGTGGTGCTGCCGCCGGATGGCCTGTCGATCCGCCTGCCGGATGCTGCCTTGGCGCAGGAAAGACGCCTGCGGCAGTACAAGCTGCCCGCCGTGCTGGCCTTCGCACGCGCCAATGGCTTCGACCGCATCGTGATGGACAGCCCGCAGGCGCGGCTGGGCATTGCGGTGCGCGGCAAGGCTTTCGCAACGCTGCGCCAGGTGCTCGCCGAATGCGGCATCACGCCGGAGATGGCCCGGTGGCACGGGCTGCGGGTGTGGAAAGTGGGCCTGGCCTGGCCGCTGGATGCGCTGGGCGCTCGCGCTTTCGCCCATGGGCTCGAAGAAATCCTGGTGGTCGAGGATCGCCGCGCCTTCCTGGAGACCCAGCTGCGCGATGCACTGTATGGCACGGCGCGGCCGCCCCGTATCCTCGGCAAGCGGGATGCCGCCGGCGCGCCGCTGCTTCCGGATGTGGCGGAGCTGGATGCCGCGCAGATTCTGCGCGCCCTGGCGCCGCTGCTGCCGGAAGCGTTGCGGAGTGAGGCGCTGTCTGCCCGGCTGCGGGAATTGCAGGAACTGGACAGCCTTGCGGCGGAACCGCTGGCCGCGCGCGACCCCTTTTTCTGCCCCGGTTGCCCGCACAACACCTCCACCCGAATCCCGGAAGGATCGCGCGCGCTGGCCGGCATCGGCTGCCACTGGCTGGTGACAAAGATGCCGGAGCGGGACAGCCTGCCCTTCACGCAGATGGGCGGGGAGGGGGCGGGCTGGCTGGGCCAGATGGCCTTCACCGATACGCCGCACATCTTCGCCAATATCGGCGACGGCACCTGGGCGCATTCCGGCAGCCTGGCGCTGCGCGCGGCGGTGGCGGCCCGGGCCAACATCACCTTCAAGGTGCTGGTCAATTCGGCCGTTGCCATGACCGGTGGGCAGCATGTCGAGGGTGAGTTCACCGTGCCGCGCATTGCCGCCCAGCTCCGTGCAGAGGGTGTGGAGCGGATCGAGATCGTGGCCGACGACCCGGACCGGCATCGTGGCGACCCGATGCTGCCCGGCGGAGTGGGCTTCCACCACCGCAGCGCGCTGGACCAGGTGCAGCGCAGCCTGCGCGAACATCCAGGCGTCACCGGCCTGATCTACGACCAGGAATGCGCCACCGAACGCCGCCGCAAGCGCAAGCGCGGTACGGCGGCGCGGGCCGAACGGCGCGCCATGATCAATCCGCGAATCTGCGAGGATTGCGGCGAATGCTCCCGCGTCTCGAACTGCATCGCGGTGGAGCCGCTGGCCACGCCCTGGGGCCGGAAGCGCCGCATCGACCAATCCGCCTGCAACCAGGACCTGTCCTGCGTCGAGGCCTTCTGCCCCTCCTTCGTCACCCTGGTCGGCGCGGAGCCGGCGCAACCCAGGCCGGTGGCGGTGCCGGGCGCCGAACTTCCGGATCCCACCCCGCCGGCACTGGTCGATGGCACTGCCTGGAACATCATGGTGGCCGGCGTTGGCGGGCAGGGCGTGACGGCGGTGGGCGCCATCCTGGCGATGGCGGCGCATCTGGATGGCCGCCCCTCCCGCTCCGTCGATACGCTGGGATTTGCGCAGAAGGGGGGCGGCGTCTTCGTACAGCTCCGCATCGGCGCCGCGGGCACGGATGAGTCGAGCATTCCCGCGCCGCGAATCGGTGCCGGCCAGGTGGATCTGCTGCTAGCCTCGGACATGGTGGTGGCGCATGGGCGCGGCGCGCGGCCGATGCTGGGGCCGGGCCGGACTGCGGCGGTGGTGAATGCGGAGATGTCACCCACGGCGCTGTTCGTGCGGGACCCTTCGACGCAGTATGCGCCGGAGGCGATGCTGGCCAACCTCGCGGCCGTCTGCCGCGACCTGGTCGCGGTGCCCGCGGCCACCGAGGTGGTGGCGGCGCTGGGCGATGCGATCTTCCTCAACATCTGGCTGATGGGGCTGGCCTTTCAGCGCGGCCTGCTGCCGATCAGTGCGGAGGCGCTGCGCCAGGCGATCACGCTGAATGGCGCGCAGGTGGAGCGCAATCTGGCCGCCTTCGCGCTCGGCCGGCAGGCGGCCCTGGCGGATCGGCGTGCACAGCCGGCGCAGGCGGAAAGCCTGGATGCACTAATCGCCCGCTGCGTGGACGACCTCACCGGCTACCAGAATGCCCGCTACGCCCGGCGCTACGTGGATTTCGTGGCGGTGGTGCGGAAGGCGGAGCAGGCGGCGCTGCCGGGGGCGCAGCGCTTGGCCGCCGCCGTGGCCGTGCAGCTGCACCGGCTGATGGCGTTCAAGGACGAATACGAGGTCGCGCGCCTGCACAGCCTGCCGGAATGGCGCGCCAGCCTGGCCGCCAGCTTCGCCGGCGCGCCACGCATCGAGCTGAACCTGGCGCCACCGTTGCTGTCACCGATGGACCCCGCGACGAAGCTGCCGCGCAAGCGCCGCTTCGGGCCCTGGATGCTGCGGGCCATGGGGCTGCTGCGGCATGGCAAGGCGCTGCGCTTCACGCCACTCGATCCCTTCGGCCGCACCGAGGAGCGGCGCATGGAGCGTGCCTTGGTTGAAGAATACCGCGGGACGATCGAGGCGCTGCTGCCGCGCCTCGGTGCCGGCAATCACGCCGCGATCTGCGAATGGGCGGAAGCCGCCGCCGGCATCAAGGGGTTCGGTCCGATCAAGGCGCGAAACCTGGCGACCGTGCGGCAGCGCTGGCAGGAGATCACGGCGCGCCTGTCATCGGGGGGACCGGATGCTGTCCCCTGACGCTGCCAAGTTCGAACTGCCCGAGGCGACGCGCGCGTTGCGCGAAACCGCGCTGGCCTTCGCGCGCGAACGCCTGGCGCCGCAGGCGCTCGATTGGGATGCGCGCCGGCATTTTCCGGTCGATGTCCTGCGTGAAGCCGCCGGCCTCGGCATGGCGGCGCTTTATGTGCGGGAGGAAAGCGGCGGCGCCGGCCTCACGCGGCTCGATGCCGCCGTAGTGTTCGAAGCGCTCGCGACCGGTTGCCCGACGATCTCCGCCTTCCTGTCCATCCACAACATGGTCGCCTGGATGGTGGACCGCTACGGCACGCCCTCGCAGCGCGCGGCGTGGCTGCCGCGGCTGATCCCGATGGAGGCGATCGCCAGCTATTGCCTGACCGAGCCCGGGGCCGGCAGCGATGCTGCCGCACTGACAACCCGCGCGACGCGCGACAATGCGGGCTACGTGCTGGATGGGGTCAAGCAGTTCATCAGTGGCGCCGGTGTGTCCGACCTGTATCTGACCATGGTCCGAACTGGTGGGCCGGGGGCTGCGGGCATTTCCGCCTTGCTGGTGCCGCGTGAGACACCCGGCCTCGGCTTCGGCCCGAATGAGCGGAAAATGGGCTGGAATGCGCAGCCGACCCGGCAGGTGATCTTCGAGGCGGCGCAGGTCCCGGCGGAGGCGCTGCTCGGGGCGGAGGGTGAGGGCTTCCGCATCGCGATGAGCGGCCTGGATGGCGGGCGGCTCAACATCGGCGCCTGCAGCCTCGGCGGCGCCCAGGCGGCGCTGGAGACCGCCATCGCCCATGTCAAAGACCGCCGGGCCTTCTGCAGTGCGGTGGCGGATTTCCAGGCCACCCGGTTCCGTCTGGCGGATATGGCGACGGAGCTGGAGGCGGCGCGAACCCTGCTGTGGCGGGCCTGCGCCAAGCTCGATTCCGGCGCGCCGGACGCCACCGCCTTCTGCGCCATGGCCAAGCGCTTCGCCACCGATACCGGATCCCACGTGGCAGATGAGGCGCTGCAGCTTCTCGGCGGCTATGGCTACCTGGCGGACTATGGGATCGAGAAGATCGTGCGCGACCTGCGCGTGCACCGAATCCTGGAGGGGACCAACGAGATCATGCGCGTAATCATCGCGCGGCAGTTGCTCGGGCGCTGAGGATGCACCCCAGAATGGGGGCGACGACGCCACCGCCGGCGGGATAGAGTGCCGCCATGCGACGCGCCACCCCGATATTCCTTCTCGCCTGTCTGCACGCCCTGCTTCTGCCCGCCGCTGCGGTCCAGGCGCAGACTTTGCAGAGCCTGGTCGTGGGCGCGGATGTGACCGTGGCCATCCCCCCGCGTGGTGCGGCGGCGTTACCGCCCCAGCCTCGGCCAGCTGCCGCGCCGGCGGCGGTTCCATTGCCGGTTGCCGACACCGGCTTCACCGCTGGTGGTGGGGCGGGCTTTGGGTTGGCGGCCGGTCCCTTGCCCCTGCTGCTGCCTCTCGCGGCCGCCTTGGCGTTGGGCGGCGGGCTGCCCGGCTCGGGTGGCTCCGGCAGCGCACCGGCCACGACGCGGTAGAGCAAGGCTCGCCGGGCCGCGGTTGGACAGGCCTGGACGGCTGCGCCATCTTCCCCCGAATAGTGAACGGGGGATCGTTGACAGTATGAGCACGCGTGAGGGCGCCGTAGGGCGCGCCATGGCATTTTTCGACGATGGGGGTTTTGAGCAACTGCTCTCCGACCTCGTCGCGATCCCCTCGACCTCGCAGGAGGAAGCAGGCGCGCCGGCTCTGGCCATTTATCTGGGCGAGGCGATGCAGCCCTGGCTGGAGCGGCTGGGCTTCGAGGTTACCATCTCGCCCAACCCGCTGCCTGGCTTCGGCCCAATCCTCAGCGCCACCCGTATCGAGGACCCGGCACGGCCCACCGTGCTGTTGTACGGCCATGGGGACACGGTGCGCGGGCTTGAGGATCAATGGCGCGAGGGTCTCTCGCCCTGGAAGCTGACGCGGGAGGATGGCCGCTGGTACGGCCGCGGCACCGCCGACAACAAGGGCCAGCACGCGCTGAACCTGGCGGCGCTGGAGGCCGTGCTGGCGGAGCGAGGCGGCAAGCTCGGCGCCAATGTGAAGCTGGTGATCGAGACGGCGGAGGAGCGGGGTTCGAAGGGTCTGCGCGAATTCATCGCTTTGCATGCGAAGGAATTGTCCGCCGATGCGCTGATCGCCTCGGACGGTCCGCGGGTGGAGCCAGAGATGCCGACAATCGCCACCGGCACGCGTGGCACCTTCCATTTCGACTTGGTGGTGAAGCTGCGCGAGGGCGGCGTGCATTCCGGCCATTGGGGCGGCCTGACCACGGACCCGGCCATCATGCTGGCGCATGCGCTGTCCACCATCATGGACCGCGACGGCAAGATCCTGGTACGGGACTGGCTGCCACGCCACGGCGTGCCGCCGCGCGTGAAGGCCGTGCTGGAAGGCTGCCCCGTGGGCGGCGGCGACGGCGCCGCGACGATCGACCCGCATTGGGGCGAGCCGGGCCTGAGTTCGGCCGAGAAGATCTATGGCTGGAACAGCTTCATTGTCCTGGCCATGGTCTCGGGGCGGCCGGAGAATCCGGTGAACGCCGTGGCGCCGGATGCACGCGCGCACTGCCAGATCCGCTACACGGTGGATGCCGAGCCGGATCGCTTCGTTTCCGCGCTGCGCGCGCATCTCGACGCGCATCGGCTGGAGGATGTACGGATCGAGAACGCCTTCATCCGCATGCCCGCCAGCCGCACCGCGCCTGATCATCCCTGGGTCGGTTGGGCGCAATCCTCCGTCGCGCGCACCCTGAACAAGCGAGTGCAGATCATTCCGAGCAGCTCGGGTGGCCTGCCGGGCGATGTCTTCGTCGATCACCTCGGCGTGCCGCTGGTGTGGATCCCGCACAGCTACAATGGCTGCAAGCAGCATGGGCCGGATGAGCACTTGCTGATCTCGGCGGCGCGAGAGGGGATCGCGAGCTTTGCCGGCCTCTGGTGGGATCTCGGCGAGCCGGGGACACCGGCACGCGGCTGACGCTTCCGCGACAGCGCGTTACGCTTCCTCACGCGATGCAGCCCGCACCGACACGCGCCTGTTGCATGCGGGCCTCATCTTTGTCCTGCAGCCGGTGTTGGGCCGGCCAAAGGAGATGAAGATGAAGTCCATGAGGATCGCCCTGCTGGCCGGTGCCGCCCTGGCCGTGGCCGCCGTTTCGATGCCGGCCTTCGCACAACCCGGCCAGGGGCCCGGCGCCAGCCCTGGCCAGGGCGGCCGCGGCTTCGCGATGGGCGAGGCGTTCGCCCGCGCCGATGCGAACAATGATGGCCGCGTGACGCAGGAGGAAGGCTGGGCCTGGATGACGGCGCGGTTCCAGGAGGTTGATGCCGATCGCGATGGCGGCGTGACCATGGAGGAAATGCGCGCCTATGCCGAGGCCCGCATGGGTGAGCGTCGCGGCGGCGGTGGGGAGCGTCGGGCCGGGCGTGGCATGCAGCGGCACGGCGAGGGCATGTTCCGTGCCCTGGACGCGAACAGCGACGGCAAGGTGACGCTGCAGGAAATCCGCCCCTTCGCCGAGGCGATGTTCCGGGCGCGCGACGTCAACGCCGACGGTGCGCTGACTCGGGAGGAGGTTCGTCCGCGCCATCGCGGCCCGCGGCATGGCCAGCATCATCAGCGGGGTGCCGAGGAGC
The DNA here is from genome assembly GCF_051433165.1 of Falsiroseomonas sp. E2-1-a4. Lineage (NCBI taxonomy): Bacteria > Pseudomonadati > Pseudomonadota > Alphaproteobacteria > Acetobacterales > Roseomonadaceae > Falsiroseomonas > Falsiroseomonas sp. E2-1-a4. Next base: position 54,395 of record NZ_JBHMFS010000022.1, read on the forward strand.
GTGGTCCGAGTGAGCGCGGCCCGGGTGGCCGTGGCGGTCCGCCGCCCGCCGCAACCTCGAACTGACGCAGCAAGCCGGTCGGGGGGGCTTCGGCCCCCCTGACGACAATATCGTGCAGAAGCTTTGCTGAGAGCCAGGATGGTGGGCGCGACAGGGATTGAACCTGTGACCCCCGCCGTGTGAAGGCGATGCTCTACCGCTGAGCTACGCGCCCATCCTGGGGTGCGGGGGATAAAGCGGAGGCCAGGGTGTGTCAAGCTGCGGCGAAGGTCCTTGGAATGCGCAAGGCGCGGCCGATATCCGCACCATGCGCCAAACGCCCTGGTTCCTAGCCGGCCTCCTCGCCCTCACGCTCGCGCCCCGCGCGGCGGCAGCGGAGACGGTGCGCGCCATCTACGACGTCTATGCGGCCGGCATGACGGTCTTGCAGATGGAGGCGGATTTCGAAATCACACCGGGAGGATACCGGGTCGAGACCCGGATGCGGACCCAGGGCGTCGCCGCGGCCTTCATTTCCGGCCAGCAGGTCTCGCGCGTCGTCGGCGCCTGGGACGCGGGCCGGGTGGTACCTTCCAGCTACCGGTCCGAAGGCGTCTGGCGGGGGCGGGAGCGTCTGATCGTACTGGGCTGGTCGGGGGGCGACCCGGTGGTCGAGGCCCTGGTGCCTGCCAATGATGAGGAACGCGACGTGGTTCCGGCCGAGGCGCGGCGCGGCACCATCGATGCGCTGTCGGCGATCGCGCTGCTGTCCCGCACAGTTGCCGGCAGCGGCGCCTGCGAAGGCCAGGCGCCCGTGTATGACGGCAGGCGGCGCAGCGACTTCGCTGTCTCGACCCAGGGGCGCGAGCTGATCCGCCCTTGGCGCACCGCCTGGCACGGGGAGGCGCTGCGCTGCGCCTTCGAGGGTCGGCAGGTGGCCGGCTTCATGCGGGATCAGGAACGCGACCGGGCCGCGGCACCGCAGCGCGGCACGGCGTGGATCGCGGCACCCTTTCCCGGCGCACCACCCATTCCGGTCCGCATCGAGATCCCGAGCCGCTGGTTCGGCACGGCGACCGCAGTCCTCCTGCGGGCCGAGACTTCAACCTCGGCGCAGCGTCGCCAATAGCGACTGCAACTCCTGCGGGGTGGCGACAACCGGCGCGCCCGCCGCCATGGCAATGGGGCCATAGCCCCAGCCTGCGAAAATCGGGCGTACGCCGGCGCCCCTGGCCGCTGCCATGTCGTTGTGATGGTCGCCTATCATCACGGCATCCTCTGCCCTGCCGCCAGCATCCTGCAATGTGGCGAGCAGGTGGGCAGGGTCCGGCTTGCGGGTGGGATAGGAGTCGCCACCACCGATGGCGGCGAAGCGCTCGGCCAGGCCGAGCTCCCGCAACAATGTGATCGCGGGGGAAACTGGCTTGTTGGTGCAGACGGCCAGGCGCCATCCGTCCCGGACCAGGTCGGTGACAACCTCCCGGATTCCGGGGAAGGGGGCGGTCTCCACCACCGCGTTGGCGCCGTAATCCTCGAGGAAGCTGTCCAGCGCCGGCTGGTCGAAGGGCAGGCCGCGTGCCGCCAGTGCTCGTTCCACCAGCACCTTGGCGCCATCGCCAATCATCGCCACCACCTCCGCCCGCACGAAGCCTGGCAGGCCCCGACCCGCCATCAGGCGGTCCAGGGCGGCGTGGAGATCGGGCGCGCTGTCCACCAGCGTGCCATCGAGGTCGAAGACGGCGATCGGTTGCATGGCCCCCGATAGGCCCGGATGCCCGCAGCGGCAAGACGGCGTCGTTACGCCGCGCAACGGGACGTGACCAGCGCCACCTTGCGCTAGGATGCGAGGTCGGATTACCGGACCGCATGAACATTGCCGCCGTCATCCTCGCTGCCGGGCTCGGGACCCGCATGCGGTCCCGCCTGCCCAAGGCCATGCACCCGATCGCGGCGCGTCCCATGCTGCAACACATCCTGGCCGCCGCGACGGAGGTGTTCGACCGGGCGGTGGTCGTGATTGGCCCGGAGATGCCGGAGGTGCAGCGGGCTGCGGCACCACATCCGGTGGTTGTGCAGGCGAAGCGGCTCGGCACCGGCCATGCGGCGTTGCAGGCAGCATCGCTGCTGGAGGATTTCACGGGCGATGTCGCGGTGCTCTACGCCGACAACCCGCTCATCACGCCGGAGACCCTGCGTCGCCTGGCCGCGGCACGCGATGGCGCGGGGCTGGCCCTTGTCGCCATGCGCCCAGCCGATCCCGGGCGCTATGGCCGCGTGCTGACCAATGCGGCGGGGGAGGTGGAGCGCGTGGTGGAATGGGCCGATGCGACGCCGGAGGAACGCGCCGTCGGCCTGTGCAATGCCGGCGTGATCTGCGCCCCGGCGGCCAGCCTGTTCCGCTGGCTGCGGGCGATCCGCAACGACAATGCGAAGGGCGAATACTACCTGACCGACATCGTCGCGCTGGCGCGGCAGGCGGGCGAGCGTGTGGTGGCCATCGAGGCGCCGGAGGCCGAGCTGCGCGGCATCAACAGCCGCGTCGAACTGGCCGCCGCAGAGGCCGCGGTGCAGGCGCGGCTTCGACTGGCCGCGATGGACGCTGGCGCCACGCTGGTCCAGCCCGACAGCGTGACCTTCGCCTTCGACACGCGGCTCGGCCAGGATGTCACCATCGGCCCCAATGTGGTCTTCGGCCCCGATGTGGTGGTGGAGGATGGGGTGGAGATCCGCGCCTTCAGCCATCTGGAAGGCTGCGTCGTCCGCGCCGGCGCCATCATCGGCCCCTTCGCCCGGTTGCGGCCCGGCACACGCATCGAGCCGGGCGCGCATGTCGGCAATTTCGTCGAGTTGAAGGCCACCGTGTTGGGTGAGGGCGCCAAGGCGAACCACCTGAGCTATCTGGGCGATGCTGAGATCGGCGCCGGCGCCAATATCGGCGCCGGCACCATCACCTGCAATTATGATGGCGTGAACAAGCACCGCACCGAGATCGGCGCCGGTGCCTTCATCGGATCGGACACGGCGCTGGTGGCGCCGGTGCGGGTGGGCGCGCGGGCGCTGGTCGGGGCTGGCAGCGTGATCACGGAAGACGTGCCGGACGATGCCATGGCGATCGGGCGTGGCCGCCAGGCGAACAAGGCTGGGCGTGGCTTTCGCGGAAAGGGAGTGAAGGCCTGATGTGCGGCATTGTCGGAGTCGTGGGGCGCGAGGCGGCAGCGCCGCGCCTGTTGGAGGCGCTGCGGCGCCTGGAATATCGCGGCTATGACAGCGCCGGGGTGGCAACCCTGGTCAATGGCCACATCGATCGCCGGCGCGCCGAGGGCAAGCTGATCAACCTGGCGGTGGTGCTGGAGCAGACGCCGCTATCCGGCACCACCGGCATCGGCCACACCCGCTGGGCGACGCATGGCGCGCCGGTGGAGCGCAACGCGCACCCGCACGGCACGCCGCGCGTCAGCGTGGTGCATAACGGCATCATCGAGAACCACGCCGAGCTGCGCGCCGAGCTGGAGGCGAAGGGCCAGGAATTCGAGACGGAGACGGATACCGAAACCTTCGCCCGCCTGGTGGACTGGCATCTGCAGCAGGGTGCGACGCCTGCGGAAGCGGCCGCCGTCTCGCTGAAGCGCGTGCACGGCGCCTTCGCGCTGGCCATGATGTTCGCGGGCCATCCGCGCATGTTGATTGCCGCGCGGCAGGGCGCGCCGCTGGCGATCGGCTTCGGCGAGGGCGAGATGTTCGTCGGCTCCGACGCGCTGGCGCTGGCGCCACTGACGCGCCGCATTGCTTATCTGGAGGAAGGCGACTGGGCCGTCGTCTCCGACAGCGGCGCCGTCTTCCATGATGCGTCGGATCGCGAAGTGACGCGGGAGATCCGGCTGACCGCTATTTCCGGCGCCGCGGTCGGCAAGGGCAATTTCCGGCACTTCATGGAGAAGGAGCTGCACGAACATCCGGCCGTGCTGGGTGACACGCTGCAGCAGTACCTCGACCCCACCACCCGCGCCGTCGCCTTGCCGCCGCTGCCCTTCGACCCGGCCGTGGTGCCGCGCCTGACCATGTCCGCCTGCGGCAGCGCCTTCCTGGCCGCGCAGGTCGGGCGCTACTGGATCGAGCAGCTCGCGCGCATTCCGGTCGATGCCGATGTCGCCAGCGAATTGCGCTACCGCGAGCCGCCGCTTGTGGAAGGCGGCGGAGCTATCCTGGTCTCGCAGTCCGGCGAGACGGCGGACACCATGGCGGCGCTGCGCCTGCTCCAGCAGGGCGGCCAGAAGGTGCTGGCGGTGGTCAACGTGCCGGAGAGCAGCATGGCGCGCGCGAGCGATGGCGCGCTGCTGACGGTGGCGGGGCCGGAGATCGGCGTGGCCTCGACCAAGGCCTTCACCGCGCAGCTTGCGCTGCTGGCCTGCCTCGCCATCGGCTTCGGCCGTGCCCGCGGCACGCTGGATGAGGCGACGGCGCGGCTGCTGGCCTCGACCCTGACCGAAGTGCCCGGCCACGCCGCGCAGATACTGGAGCAGGATGAGGAAATCCGCGCCATGGCGGCGGAAGTGGCCAAGGCGCGGGACGTGCTGTTTCTCGGCCGGGGCGCGCTGATGCCGATTGCCATGGAAGGCGCGCTGAAGCTGAAGGAGCTGTCCTACATCCATGCCGAAGGCTATCCGGCCGGTGAGATGAAGCATGGCCCGATCGCGCTGATCGACTCGGCCGTGCCGGTGATCGCGCTGTGCCCGAGCGGGCCGCTGTTCGAAAAAACGGCGTCCAATCTGCAGGAAGCGGCGGCGCGGGGAGGGCGGATCATGGCCTTCACGGATGCGGTGGGCGCCAAGGCGCTGCGCGGCTTCGCCGAGCGGGTGATTGAGCTGCCAACGGTGCACCCCTTCGCCGCGCCCATCCTGCACGCCATTCCGGTGCAGGTGCTGGCCTATCACGTGGCGGTGCTGAAGGGCACCGATGTGGACCAGCCGCGCAACCTGGCCAAGAGCGTGACGGTGGAGTGAGACATCCCGGCCCCTGACATCGCCCCGTCGAAGTTCTATCTTCGACGGGTACCGAGGGAAGGAAAGCCGACATGCTGGATGTCACGGCCAAGCTGCCGCTGAAGGATCCGGACCTGTTCCGCCAGGCGAATTGCGTCGGCGGCCAATGGATCCAGGCGGATAGCGGCAAGACCATCGCGGTCCGCAACCCGGCCAATGGCGAGGTGATCGGCGAAGTGCCGGCGCTCGGCGCCGCCGAGACCCGCCGCGCGATCGAGGCCGCGCAGGCCGCCTTCGCCGGCTGGCGCGCCATGCTGGCCAAGGACCGCGCCGCCATCCTGCGCAAGCTCAATGATTTGATGCTGGCCAACGCCGATGACCTCGCCGCGATCATGACTGCCGAGCAGGGCAAGCCGCTGGCCGAGGCCAAGGGCGAGATCGCCTATGCGGCCTCCTTCATCGAATGGTTCGCCGAGGAAGCCAAGCGGATCTACGGCGACACCATCCCGCAGAACGCCAAGGGCCGGCGCATCCTGGTGCTGAAGGAGCCGATCGGCGTCTTCGCAGCCATCACGCCCTGGAATTTCCCGGCCGCGATGATCACCCGCAAGGCCGGGCCGGGCTGGGCCGCGGGCTGCACCGGGGTGATTCGCCCTGCCTCCCAGACCCCGTTCAGCGCCCTGGCGCTGGCGGTGCTGGCGGAACGCGCCGGGATGCCGCCAGGCGTTTGCAACGTCATCACTGGCCCGGCCGGCGAGACGGGCGGGGAGCTGACCTCCAACCCGCTGGTCCGGAAACTATCCTTCACCGGCTCCACCGAGGTCGGCCGCAAGCTGCTGGCGCAATGCGCGCCGACCATCAAGAAGACCTCCATGGAATTGGGCGGCAATGCGCCCTTCATTGTCTTCGACGATGCGGATCTGGACGCCGCCGTGCAGGGCACCATGGCGTCCAAATACCGCAACACCGGCCAGACCTGCGTCTGCGCCAATCGCATCCTGGTGCAGGACGGGGTCTTCGACGCCTTCGCCCAGAAGCTGAAGGCGGCGGTGGAGGGTCTGAAGGTGGGCGATGGCATGGAGCCAGGCGTCACCCAGGGGCCGCTGATCAATGCCGAGGCCGTGGCGAAGGTCGAGGAACACATCGCCGACGCCACCGCCAAGGGCGCCAGCATCGTCACCGGCGGCAAGCGCCACGAGCGCGGCGGCAATTTCTTCCAGCCGACCATCCTGGCCGATGTGCCGCATGGCGCCCTGGTGTTCCGCGAGGAGACCTTCGGCCCCGTCGCCCCCCTGTTCCGCTTCAAGACGGAGGAGGAGGCGGTGGCCCTGGCCAATGACAGCGAATTCGGCCTGGCCGCCTATTTCTACTCTCGCGACATCGGCCGCATCTTTCGGGTGGCAGAGGCGATCGAGGCCGGCATCATTGGCATCAATGAGGGCATCATCTCCACCGAAGTCGCGCCCTTCGGTGGCGTGAAGCAAAGCGGCCTGGGCCGGGAAGGCTCCAAATACGGCATCGATGATTACCTTGAGATCAAGTATCTCGCCCTTGGCGGCATCGGGACCTGACGAAAATGGCCTATGATTTCGATCTCTTCGTCATCGGCGGCGGTTCCGCCGGCGTCCGCTGCGCGCGTGTTTCCGCAGCCCACGGCGCCCGCGTCGGCGTGGCGGAGGAGCGGTTCTGGGGCGGCACCTGCGTCAATGTCGGCTGCGTGCCGAAGAAGATCATGGTGAACGCCACGGAATACGGCCAATGGGCGGAAGACGGCGCCGCCTTCGGCTGGGATATCGAGATCCGGGGCCATGACTGGGCCAGGCTGGCAGCGGCGCGGGACCGCGAGGTCGCGCGGCTGTCCGGAATCTACGGCAAGCTGCTTGCAGGCAATGGCGTGACCACCTTCGACGCCCGCGCCACCCTGCTCGACGCCCACACCATCCAGGTGGGGGAGCAGAAGGTGACGGCGGAGCGCATCCTGGTCGCGACAGGCGGCACCGCGCAGCGGCTGGATATTCCGGGCGCCGAACTGGGGCTGATCTCGGACGATCTGTTTACCCTGAAGGCGCTGCCCAAGCGGGTGGTGGTTATCGGCGCGGGCTACATCGCGCTCGAATTCGCCTGCATCCTGCGCGGCCTGGGTGCGGAGGTGGATGTGATGTACCGCGCTGCCTTGCCGATGCGCGGCTTCGATGAGGATATCCGAACGGCTGTCGTGGCCGCCCTGACGGCCCAGGGCATCCGGCTGAACCCGGATGTTTCGCCCACGCGGATCACCCAGGTGGAGGAAGGCCTGCTGGTCGGCATGTCCAGCAACTTCATCCGGGAGACCGATGCGGTCTTCTTCTGCACCGGCCGCAGCCCCAACACGGCGGGCCTCGGCCTCGATGCCGCCGGCGTGGCAATGAATGCAGCGGGCGCCATCACCGTGGACGACGAACACCGCACCAGCCAGCCGAACATCTATGCGCTGGGCGACGTGATCGACCGGATCAACCTGACTCCGATGGCCACGGCCACCGGCCATGCGCTGGCGGATACGCTGTTCGGCAACAAGCCGCGCCGCGCCTCCTACGAGAATGTGGCGACCGCGGTGTTCACCAGCCCGCCGATCGCAACGGTTGGCCTGTCCGAACTTGATGCCGCCGCGCGTGGCCCGGTGGATGTCTTCGTCACCCACTTCACCCCGATGCGCCACACCATCAGCGGGCGCGAGGGCCGCAAGACCCTGATGAAGCTCATCGTCTGCCAGCGCACGGACAAGATCCTGGGCGCCCATATGCTGGGGGAGGATGCGGCGGAGATCATGCAGGGCATCGGCATCGCCGTCGGCATGGGCGCCACCAAGGCCGATTTCGACCGGACCATCGGCATCCACCCGACCGCGGCGGAGGAGTTCGTCACGCTCCGCACCCGGGCGCGGGAAGCCGGTGTCCAGCCGCCGCAGCAGGCGGCGGCGGAGTAGTCTCGACAGGCCGGAGTTTCACATCCTGGCTTCGGGCGCTAAGGTTACCGCCAGGAGTGGAGCACGGACAAAAATGATTTCGCGCGCGTGGACCCCGGATAGCTGGAGGGCAATGCCCATCCGGCAGGTTCCGGACTATCCCAACCAGGCCCTTCTTCGGGCCACCGAGGATAAGGTCCGTCGATTTCCGCCGCTGGTATTTGCAGGCGAGGCGGATCGGCTGAAGGCCCAGCTGGCTCGCGCGGGTGATGGGCACGCCTTCGTCCTCCAGGGGGGCGACTGCGCTGAAAGCTTCGCCGAATTCCACGGCAACACCATCCGGGACACCTTCCGGGTCCTGCTGCAGATGGCGGTGGTGCTGACCTTCGGCGCCGCAGTGCCGGTGGTGAAGCTCGGCCGCATGGCCGGGCAATTCGCCAAGCCGCGCAGCAGCGACAGCGAAACCATCGATGGCGTGACGCTGCCCTCCTACCGGGGCGATATCGTCAACGGTCCCGATTTCACGCCCGAGGCGCGGGTGCCCGATCCGTCGCGGATGGAGTTCGCCTATCTGCAATCGGCCGCCACGCTGAATTTGCTGCGCGCCTTCGCGACCGGCGGCTATGCCGACCTGCATGAGGTGCATCGCTGGAACCTGGATTTCGCCGCCCGCAGCCCTCTCGCCGACCGCTATGCCGGCCTGGCGCACCGGATTGACGAGACGCTGCGCTTCATGGGCGCCTGCGGCATGTCGGACCTGCCGCAGGTGCGGGAGACGGAGTTCTACACCTCCCACGAATCCCTGCTGCTGCCGTTCGAGGAGGCGCTGACCCGCCAGCCCTCTACGCATCCGGGCCGGCATTACGCCTGTTCGGCCCATTTCCTCTGGATCGGCGACCGCACCCGGCAGCCGGATGGCGCGCATGTGGAGTTCCTCCGCGGCGTCGCTAACCCGATCGGCATGAAGGTCGGCCCGACGATGGAGGCGGATGAGCTGGTCCGCCTGACCGAAATCCTGAACCCGACCAACGAGAAGGGTCGCCTCACCCTGATCTCCCGGATGGGGGCGGATAAGGTGGAGGGCAAGCTGCCTGGCCTGCTCGGCGCGGTGAAGCGCGCCGGCCGCAACGTGGTCTGGCTGTGCGATCCGATGCACGGCAACACGGTGAAGGCCGGCGCCTACAAGACGCGGCCCTTCGACCTGATCCTGTCCGAAATCCGCCGCTTCTTCGACTGCCACGCCGCGGAAGGCACCATCCCGGCTGGCGTGCATGTGGAGATGACGGGGCAGAACGTGACGGAATGCCTCGGCGGCGCGCATAGGATGTCGGAGGCCGATTTGGCCGCCAACTACGCCACCTTCTGCGACCCGCGGCTGAATGCCGAGCAGTCGCTGGAACTGGCCTTCCTGATTTCGGAGGAGCTGAAGGCACGCCGCCCGGATGTCGCGGTGCTGCCGGCCAGGGCCGCCCAGTGACCGCCATGCCGCCACCCATGTCCCCTGGCGGCCGATCGCTGCCGCCCGTGGTGGATGACATTCCGGCCTGGACCGACAGCTACTTCAACCGCACCCGCACGGTCGTCGAGAAATTCGGCGATTGCCGGGTGACCTATGCGGTGTTCCTGCGCCGCCCGGTCATCTCCGCCCCACGGCTGGCGACGACGTGGCTGGAAGCGGTGGCGGCGCGCCGGGAGACGCGCTTCGAGATTGAGCTGATGCACCGGGAAGGGGATTGGGTCGGCGCCGGCGACCCGATCTTCTACCTCTCGGGATCCTTCGCCCAATTGGCCGATCTTGAGACCATCCTGCTCCAGAAGGTCGGGCCAGCCTGTGTCGCGGCGCACAACGCCTATCAGATGTGCGTCGAACTGCCGCAGGTGCCCTTCCTGGCCATGGAGGCCCGGCACTGTGCGGGGGCCGAGATGCAGGAGATGATGGCCTATGCGGCGTCCATCGGCAGCGCCTCGGCGCAGCGGGAAGGTGCCAAGGGCTTCATCGGCAACGCTAATGACGCAACCGCCCATTGGTTCGGCGCCGCCCGCGGCCGCGGCACCATGCCGCACGCCCTGATCGGCTATGCCGGCTCCACCGTCCGCGCGGCGGAGATGTTCCACGAGACCTATCCGGGCGAAGACCTCACCGTGCTGGTGGATTATTTCGGGCGGGAGGTGACGGACAGCCTGGCCGTCTGCGCCCGCTTCCCGGAGCTCGCCGCGGCGGGGCGGATGGCGGTGCGGCTGGACACCCATGGCGGTCGCTTCCTGGAAGGGCTGGACCCTGGCGAATCCTATGCCGTGCTGGAACGCCACGCGCCGCAGGCCGTGCGGCGCTATCGCAGCGAAACGGAACTGCGCCACCTGGTTGGCACCGGCGTCTCGGCGGCGGCGATCTGGCGGATGCGGGAAGCGCTGGACGAGGCCGGCTTCCCGAAGGTCCGCATCGTTGCCTCCTCCGGCTTCGGGGTCCGCAAATGCCGGGTGATGGCGGAAGCCAAGGCGCCGATCGATGTCGTCGGCACCGGATCCTTCATCCCGGATGCCTGGTACGAAACCTACGCGACCGCCGACATCGTGGCGTATGACGGCGTGCCGCGGGTGAAGGTGGGCCGGGAATTCCTGCTGCGGAACGGAGCCAGGCGGCGCGGCCAGACTTAGCGCAGCTCGACGCCCTTCTGCCCGCGTGCGGCGGCGTCCGCCATCAGCTTGCGTTCCTGCTGGGCGCCTTCGGCATCGGTGAAGAAGGTGAAGATGGCAAAGCGCTGCCCGGCAGTGACGGGCAGCGCCTCATGCAGCAGGTCGCAGCAGAAGATGGCGCAGCCGCCGGCCGCCGGCTCGTAGGAGTCGGTCCCGAATTCCGGAAACCGCAGCGTGCCACCTTCATAGGCGCCGCTGTTCAGGTTGAGGCTCATCGCGAAGCGCCGATGCGCGGTGAAGGGGGTGCGGTTGTCGCGATGCGCGCCAAAGGCGCCGGCCGTCTCGGCGGCGTAGCAGCCGATTCGGGGGGCCTCGAAGCTCGCTGCGCGGAAGCGGAAGGCACGCCACATCTCCGGCAGCACCCGCCGTTCCAGGCGGCGCTGGAAGGCGGCGTAGAGCGCGCGGTCGGTCAGGAACACATCCGTGCGCCGCTTGATGTCGGTCACGAGGCCGGCCCCGGCGCCGGCTGCGGCGACGCGCCCCTGCTGCTTTTCGCCTTCTTCCCAATGCGTGAGCAGCGCCGCGATCATCGCCGGCTCCAGCACGCCCGGTATCAGCAGCACCGGCGCGCCGCTGCGCCGCAGGGCCGGGGCTTCCGGTTCGGGCAGGGTGGCCAGTGCCGCCTTCAGCGCCGTCTCGCCTGGCTGGGCGAAGCTGAGCCGCCCGCGCGGCGAGATCACCGCAACGCCGCCTTGCGGTAGCCCCAGGCCGAGAAACAGCTTCCGGTCGGCATCGAAAAGCCGGGTCGGCCCGTCCTTTGCTTCGTTGTCCCCGGGCCTGCCGCCGGCCACCAGGATGATTCGGGCCTGAAGCTGGCCTGCCACCGCCTCGGCCTGCTTGATCTGCGCCGGCACTGGCGGGCCGCCCAGGACCAGCACGCGGTACAGGCCCGCGATTGACTGGTGGTGCAGGTCGAACTGGGCGCCAGTAGCGTCCGGAAGCGACAGGGCCGGCAGAAGGTCGCCGGGCAGGAAGGGGTCAGGTGCTGCCATGCGGGGTCCCTCGTTCCATGGGCAATCGGCCCGCCCTTCATTAGACTGAAGCGGATGTCCGGCGAAGCACCCTTCCCAACCGCCGCGGCAGCGGGCGCGAGCCCCGCGGCACGGGAGCGCCGCATCGGCTATGCCTGCGCCTTCGCGGTGCTGTTCGTCTGGACCGGCTTCCTGCTGTCCTCCCGGCTGTCCACGAAGCAGGCGCTGACGCCCTGGGATGTTGCCGCCTTGCGCTATGCGGGCGCCTTCCTGGCCGCGCTGCCGCTGGCGGCGGTGCTCGGCCTGCCGAGGCTGCCGCCGCTGCGGGCGCTGGCGCTGCTCGCCACGGCCGCCTTCGGCTTTCCGATCCTGGCCTATCATGGCTTCACCCTGGCACCGGCGGCCCATGGCGGCGTGATGCTGCCGGGCACGCTGCCCTTCCTGATGGCCGCGCTGGGCGCCGCCTTCCTCGGCGAGACCTGGACCCGGCGGCGCGTTGTGTCTTTGACCGTCGTTGCCTTGGGAATCGCGTTGCTGGCCAGCGACACGCTGGGTGCCCACCCGGGCGCCTGGCGTGGGGATCTGCTGTTCCTCGCCGGGTCCTGCTGCTGGGCTGTCTACACGCTGCTGATCCGGCTGTGGGGCATCGGTGCGATGCAGGCGACCCTGACGATCGCGCTCTGGGCGGCGCCGATCTACCTGCCGGTCTGGTGGTTCCTGCTGCCCTCCAGCATCGGCGAGGCGAGTGCGGGCGTGGCGCTGTACCAGCTGGTCTACCAGGGCATGTTCGCCACCATCCTGGCTGGCCTGCTGTTCACCAAGGCGGTCACGGCAATCGGCGCACCGACCACGACCACCATCACCGCCCTGGTGCCGGGGATGGCGGCACTGGCCGCCTGGCCCTTGCTGGGGGAGCCGCTGGGTCTGCTCGGTTTGCTCGGCGTGGGGCTGGTCTCTGCCGGCATGATCCTGACGGTGGTGCGGTTCCCGCCGCGCGCGCGTTGACCCTTCGGGGGGGCGTCCCTAGTTTCGCGGGATCATGACAGACCGGCTCCGCATCGCGCTCGCCCAGATCAACCCGCATGAGGGCGCGCTCGACGCCAATGCTGCGCGCATCCGCCAGGCGCGGGCGGAGGCGGCGGCGGCGGGGGCGGATCTGCTGGTCACGCCCGAATTCTCCATCGCCGGCTACCCGCCGGAGGACCTGGTTCTCAAGCCTGCCTTCGTCGAGGCCTGTATGCAGCGGATCGAGGCGCTGGCCGCCGAGACCGCCGATGGCGGGCCGGGCCTGGTGGTGGGCGGCCCCTGGCGGGATGGCGACCGGCTGCACAATGCGCTGTTCGTGCTGGAAGGCGGCCGCATCCTGGCGCGGCGGGCCAAGCACGAATTGCCGAATTACGGCGTTTTCGATGACAAGCGCGTCTTCATCGCAGGCCCGGCGCCCGGCCCGGTGGCCTTTCGCGGCGTCCGCCTCGGCCTGATGATCTGCGAGGATTGGTGGTTTCCCGCGGTCAGTGAGACGCTGGCCGAAAGCGGCGCGGAGATGCTGATCAGCATCAACGGCTCCCCCTTCGAGTCCACGAAGCAGGATACGCGGGTGCAGCTTGCCGTGGCCCGGGTGGTAGAGACTGGGCTGCCCTTCGTTTTCCTCAACCAGATCTGCGGCCAGGATGAGCTGGTCTTCGACGGGGCCTCCTTCGTCCTGAACGGCGACCGCAGCCTGGCGGTGCAGATGCCGATGTTCGAGGAAAAGCTGGCGATCACGGATTGGTCGCGCGGCCCCGCGGGCTGGGTCTGCGCGCCGCAGCCCGTGCCGCCGGCGATGCCGGAACTGGAGCAGATCTATCGCGCCATGATGCTCGGCCTGCGGGACTATGTGAACAAGAACGGCTTTCCCGGCGTGGTGCTGGGCCTCTCGGGCGGTATCGACAGCGCGCTCTCCGCCGCCGTCGCGGCCGATGCGCTGGGGCCGGACCGGGTGCGGGCGGTGATGCTGCCCTCGCCCTATACCTCCCGCGACAGCCTGGATGATGCGGAGCAGTGCGCGAAGCTGCTGGGTATCCGGTATGAGAGCATCCCGATCGGCCCGGCGATGGAGGCCATGCACGGCATGCTGGCGCCCGCCTTCGGCAACCGGCCTGCCGACACCACCGAGGAAAACCTGCAGTCCCGCCTGCGCGGCGTGACGCTGATGGCGCTGTCCAACAAGTTCGGCGACATGCTGCTGACCACCGGCAACAAATCCGAGATGAGCACCGGCTACGCCACGCTGTATGGCGACATGTGCGGCGGCTATTCGGTACTGAAGGACGTCTGGAAGATGACGGTCTTCGCCCTGTCTCGCTGGCGCAATGAACAGGTGCCGCCGGATGCGCTGGGGCCGCAGGGCCCGGTGATGCCGGATCGCGTGATAACCAAGCCCCCCTCGGCGGAACTCAAGCCCGACCAGACCGATCAGGACACACTGCCACCTTACGAGGTGCTGGATTCGATTCTCGAGGGGTTGGTGGAACGCGAGTTGGATGTGGATACGTTGGTCGCCCAGGGACATGACCGCGCCACGGTGCTGCGGATCTGGCGCATGCTGGACCGCGCCGAATACAAGCGCCGCCAAGCCCCGCCGGGCGTGAAGATCACGCCCCGCGCCTTCGGGCGTGACCGCCGCTACCCGCTGACCAACGGCTTTTCCGGATTGATTGCATGAGCGGCCAGGACGAGGGGGACGAAGACCCCATTTTCGCGCGGGAGGTGCTCGGCCAGGTCGAGGGGCTAGAGGTCCGCATCATGGACCTGTCCGGCGCCAATGGCGCCGAGCCGGTGGAGGTCGTGCGCGGCTTCGGCACCGTTGCCCATGCCAATGCCTTCGCCCGCCGCTATGTCCGGGATTCGGTGGATATCTGCCGCGGTCCCGGCATGGACGCCAAGGCGGTGATGGAGGCCTGGGGCACCTTTGGCGAGGATGCCGAGGTGCATGGCGCCGGCGAGGATGCCTGGCGCAGCGCCAATGAGCTGGCCAATTTCGCCGCCCGCGCCGCGACCGATGCGGAAGAACGCAACTGGCGCATCATCGACCCCCGCCGTGACGAGGATGACGAGGACGAGGAGGAGGAGGGCGAGGTCTAGCCCGCTTCCTACTTCCACCCGCCATCATGGGACGGCAGGGCGTAGGACGGCGCCGGGACGACGTAGTGCGGGACATAGGCTGGCGGCGCCCAGTGGACCGGCGGCGGCTGGTAATAAGCCACCGGCGGCGGCGGCTCGTAGTAGACCACCGGCGGCGGCGCGTAGATCACCGCCGGCGGGGCAAGCGCGGCCCCGAGCGCGGCACCAATGCCAAGCCCCAGCAAGGCCCCGCCCAGCACGGCTGCGCCGCCATGGTGGCGATGATGATGCTGGTACCCGTGACCGCGGTAGCGCCAATCGGCCAGCGCCGGTTGGGGGGCAAAGGTCCCGAAAGCCAGTACGCCGGCCACGATCGCCGCAGGAAGCCTGAGCATGGGAAATCTCCTTACCCGCCAACTTTAGCATCGCTGGGGCAGCAGGAATGCGGCGAAGTGTATCGCGCGCCTTGCCTTGTGCCGCCATTTGCCGTTCCTGTGCCCGCCTGATGAAAGTTCGCTTCGCCCCGTCCCCCACAGGCCTGCTGCATGTCGGCAACGCCCGTATCGCCATCGCCAACTGGTGCCTCGCCCGGCACCGGTCTGGCCGATTCCTGCTGCGTCTCGATGACACCGACACCGAACGCTCCCGACCCGAATTCGCCCAGGCGATCGAGGAGGATCTGCGCTGGCTCGGCCTGGATTGGGACGAATTCGCCCGGCAATCCGACCGGCTGGCGCTGTATGCCGCCGCCGCCGAACGGCTGAAGGCCTCCGGCCATCTCTATCCTTGCCTGGAGACGGAGGAGGAGCTGGCCTTCAAGCGGGAACAGCGCACCCGCCAGGGCAAGCCGCCGCTGTATGACCGCGCCGCCCTGAAGATGACGGCGGACCAACTCGCCCGCGCCATCGCCAATGGCAAGACGCCGCACTGGCGGTTCAAGCTCTCGGGCGGCCATGTGGAATGGCAGGACGGCGTGCTTGGCCGGCGCAACGTGAAGTTGCCGAGCCTGTCCGACCCGGTGCTGATCCGCGCCGATGGCAGCTTCCTCTACACCTTCACCTCGGTCGTCGATGACCTGGATACCGGCATCACGGACATCGTCCGGGGCGAGGACCATGTCACCAATACCGGCATCCAGCTTGATATCCTGGCTGCCCTTGGTGGCGACCCGCGCAGCGTCCGCTTCGCGCATCTGCCGCTGCTGACCGATGCGGATGGCGGGCCGCTGTCTAAGCGGACCGGTAGCGTTGGCCTGCGGCAGATGCGCCGGGATGGGGTGGAGCCGGCGGCGCTGGTTGGCTACCTGGCGGCGCTCGGTACCTCGGCGGACCCGGTGGCGGCCATGCCGGCCGATCTGGTGCCGGATTTCGATCTCGGCCGCGTGTCCAAATCCGCAGCCCGTTTCGACACGAAGCAGCTTCTGGCATTGAACCGCCGCTGGCTGCATGCGCTGCCCTTCGCATCGGTGCGGGATTGGCTGCCGGAGGGGGCGGGGGAGGATTTCTGGCTGGCGGTGCGCGGCAACCTCGATCTGTTGCGCGAAGCCCGCGACTGGTGGGAGATTGTCGCTGGTGGTATCGTCCCACAGGGCGAAGCGGCGGATGCAGACCTGCTGCGCCTGGCCGCCGAGACGCTGCCCGAGGAGCCGTGGGATGAGGCCACCTGGCCGGCCTGGACATCCGATCTGTCGACCCGTACCGGCCGCAAGGGCCGCGCTCTGTACCTGCCGTTGCGTCGCGCCCTGACGGGCGAGGATCACGGCCCCGACCTCAAGGTCTTCCTTCCTTTGATCGGCCGCGAGCGGGCGCTGAAGCGCCTGCTCCAGGCCGTTGCAGGCTAATCTCCATGGAAATCCAGTTCCACAACAGCGCGACGCGCCGCAAGGAGCGGTTCGCGCCGATCGATGACCAGCATGTCCGCATGTATGTCTGCGGCCCGACCGTCTATGACTTGGCGCATCTGGGCAATGCGCGGCCCAATGTAGTGTTCGACGTGCTGGCGCGGCTGCTGCGGCAGGCCTATCCGCGCCTGACCTATGCCCGCAACATCACCGATGTCGAGGACAAGATCATCGACCGGGCGCGGGAAAGCGGCGAGACCATCGAGGCACTGACCGCCCGCACCACCGCCGAATTCCGCCGCGACATGACGGCCCTCGGCGTACTGCCGCCGGATGTGGAGCCGACCGCGACCGGCAGCATCCCGGAGATGGTGGCGCTGATCGAGCGGCTGATTGCCAATGGCCATGCCTATGCGGCGGAGGGCCATGTGCTGTTCTCCGTCGCAAGCTTCCCCGAATACGGCGCGCTGTCTGGCCGCTCGACGGATGAATTGCTGGCCGGCGCGCGGGTCGAGGTGGCGCCCTACAAGCGCGATGCGGGCGATTTCGTGCTGTGGAAGCCCTCCACCCCGGAACAGCCGGGCTGGGACAGCCCCTGGGGGCGCGGTCGGCCGGGCTGGCATATCGAATGCTCCGCCATGTCCTGGAAGCAGTTCGGGCCGGATTTCGACATTCATGGCGGCGGCGCCGACCTGATGTTCCCGCACCACGAGAATGAGGTGGCGCAATCCCTCTGCGCCTTCCCGGGTAGCCATTACGCCCGCTTCTGGCTGCACAACGGCATGCTGCTGGTGGATGGGGAGAAGATGGCCAAGTCGGCCGGCAACTTCCTGACCGTGCAGGACATCCTGCGCCACGGCCCCTGGGCAGGCGAGGCGTTCCGGCTGCTGCTGCTGCGCACCCACTACCGCGCCCCGCTGGACTACAGTCAGGCGGCGCTGGAGGAAGCGCGGCGGGAGCTGGATCGCTTCTACCGTGCCCTGTCGAAGCTGGCGGCGATCGAGCCGGAGCAGGGCGACACGCCGCATCCGGTGGAAGCGCCGCCCTTCGAACAGGCGCTGGCGGATGATCTGAACACGCCGCTCGCCCTGGCCACGCTGCACCACCTGGTCTCCACGGTGAACGACCGCCTCGCCCAGGGGTCGGAGGTGGGCCTAACCCATCTCAAGGGCCGCATCCTGGCCTGCGGCGCGCTGCTGGGCCTGCTGGGCACGGCGCCGGAGGCCTGGTTCCGCGGCGAGGCCGGCGATGCTGCGGCGATCGAGGTCGCCATTGCGGCGCGCCTTGCCGCACGCCAGGCGAAGGAGTGGGCGGAGGCGGATCGGATCCGGCATGATCTGGCGGCGCAGGGCATCCTGCTGGAAGACGGACCGCAGGGCACGAGCTGGCGCCGTGCATGACCCACTTGCTTTCCCCTCGGGGGAAGGTTCTATCGAACCCTCCGGCCCGTCAACCGGAGGATCCGACATGCCCCGCCTCGCCATCGTCACCGCCCTGTCCCTGGTGCTGACCGGCCCCGCCTTCGCGCAGCCCCGGCACCAGCACCATGGCCACCATGCGGCACCGGCGACCACGGAAACCGCGAGCACGCGCGAATACCGCGCCGCCAGCGAACGCATGCATCGCGACATGGCTATTCCCTATACGGGGAATGCGGATCGGGACTTCGCCGCCGGCATGATCCCGCATCACCAGGGCGCCATCGACATGGCCCGGATCCAGCTGCGCCACGGCACGGATCCGGAGATGCGCCAATTGGCCGAGGCCGTGATCCGCACGCAGGAAGCCGAGATCGCCATGCTCCGCGCCTTCCTCGCCCGAACAGCCACGCGATGACGGGCGGGCGGGCGGATGGCCGCGCGGTGCTGACGGCGCTGCCGGGCGAAAGCCCTATCATTGTGCTGGTGCGCCCGCAGATGGCCATGAACATCGGCACCACGGCGCGGGCCATGGCCAATGGCGGGCTGTTCCACATGCGCGTGGTGGCGCCGCGCGATGGCTGGCCGCAGCCTAACGCCTATGCCGCGGCATCCGGCGCCGACGCCATTCTGGATGCGGCGGAGGTGTTCCCGGACGTGCCCTCCGCCATCGCCGATTGTCACCGCGTGATGGGTACCTGTCCACGGCCCCGCCACGTGATTGTGCCGCTGCGTGATGCCCGCGCGGCGGCGGTGGATCTGCGCGAGATCAACGGCCGTGGCCTGCGCGCGGCAGTCCTTTTCGGGCCGGAACGCGCGGGGCTGGAGACAGAGGATCTGTCGCATTGCGACACGCTGGTCCGCTACCCGCTGAACCCGCAGCACACCTCGCTGAACCTGGCGCAGGCCGTGATGATCCTGGCCTATGAATGGTGGATGGCCGCCGAGACCACCCCGCCGCGCCAGTTCCTGACCAACGGCACGCCGGTGGCGACCAAGGGCGAGCTGGAGAATTTCCTCAGCCGGCTGGTGGCGGAACTCGATGCCTCCGGCTTCCTGCACAACCCGCCCAAGCGCCCCGGCATGGTTCGCAACCTGCGCCACTGGTTCCAGCGCGGCGAGGTGACGGAGCAGGAATTGCGGACGCTGCATGGCGTGGTGACGGAACTGTCCACCGGCCGCATGCAGCGCGGCCGCTTCCCGGCGGAAGACCCCCTGCCGCCCTGGCATGAGGTCGCGCGAAAGGACAGCGCATGATCCACCCGGACGGCACCCCGGTTCCCGCGCTGCCCGACCCGCGCTTCTGCGAGGTGGACGCCGCGGCGCTCGGCCTGGAGGGGCCACGCCTGTCCTACATGGAGGCGGGGCAGGGGCCGGAGACGATCCTGTGTCTGCATGGCATTGGCGCCAACAGCATGGGCTGGCGCTTTTCGCTCGCCGGGCTGTCTGACCGGGCACGGGTGATCGCCTGGAATGCGCCGGGATATTTTCTGTCCGACAGTTTTGTTGCGGAGGCACCGGCGCCCGAGGCCTATGCGGCGGTGGCGCTGGCGCTGCTGGATGCCGTCGGCGTGCGGGGGCCGGTCTGCGTCGCGGGGTCCTCCTTCGGCTCCATGCTCGGCGCCTGCCTGGCGGCGCGCCATCCGGCGCGGGTGGCGAAGCTGGTGATGATGGGCACCTCCCGCGGTCAGCGCTGGAAGGGGGAGGACGGACGCGCGGCGATGCTGGCGATGCGGCACGCTAGCGTGGCCGGCGGCGGCGTCGCCCTGGCGCGCACGCGGTCCGAAAAGCTGGTGGCGCCGGCGGCCGGGCCCCTGGTGCGGGACCTGGTGCAGGGCATGGTCGCCGCCACGCATCCGCGCGGACTGCTGCAGGCGGCGCGCTGCACGGACCAGGTGGACGTCATCGCCGATTTCGCGCCGCTGATCCGCGCGCCGACGCTCTGCATCAGCGGCGCGGAGGATGCGGTCAATCCGCCGGAAACGGTGGGGCGTTTGATCGCGGCGGCGATTCCCGGCGCGGAATTCGTCTCGCCACCGGGGATTGGGCACCTGCCGGAGCTTGAAGCGCCGGCCAGGACATTGGACCTTCTCCGCAAGCATTTCTTCGGAGCCTGACCATGCGCCTCACCCGCCGCCACCTCCTCGCCGCCACGCTGGCCGCGCCTGCCATCGCCCACGCGCAATCGGCCGAGTTTCCGACGCGGCAGGTCCGCATCGTGGTGCCCTTCCCGCCGGGCGGCGGGCTGGACGCGCTGGCGCGCGCGCTGGCGAACCACCTCCAGGGCGTCTGGCGGCAGCCGGTGGTGGTGGACAACCGGCCGGGAGGGTCCACCGTGCCGGGCACCGATCTGGTCGCGAAGGCGGCGCCGGATGGTCTCACGCTGCTGATCACCGCGGATAATTCCATCACCTCCAACCCGCATCTGATCCGCGGCCTGCCCTTCGACCCAATGAAGGACCTCGCCCCGGTCAGCCTGCTGGTCGATGTGCACCAGATGGTGCTGGTGCACCCCTCGGTCGGCGCGCAGACCATGGCGGAGCTGGTGGCTGCCGCGCGGGCGGCGCCGGGGCGGTTCAACTTCGCCTCCTACGGCACGGCAAGCCAGCCGCATCTGTGCTTTGCGGCGCTGATGGCGCGCGAGCGGATCGAGATGGTGCATGTGCCCTATCGCGGCCTGACCCCGGCGGTGATGGCCACCCTGGCCGGAGAGGTGCAGATGACGCTGGCCGGCATCGCTTCCGGCGCCGCGCATATCCGGGCCGGGACCCTTCGTGCGCTGGCCGTCGGGCGGCCGACGCGGTTCGAGGCGCTGCCAAATGTGCCGACGCTGGATGAAACGGGCTTCGGCTATATCGATCCGCGCACCTGGTTCGGCGCCTTCGCCCCGGCCGGAACGCCACCCGCGTTGCTGGCCCGCATCCAGCGCGACATCGCCGCCGCGATGGCGACGCCGGAGGTGCGCGACCGGCATCTGCTGCCCTCGGGCTACACGGTGCATGCCGCGACGCCGGAGGCGACGGCGGCCTTCCTGCAGCAGGACTTGGCCTACAAGGCCGGTCTGATCCGGACCGCCGGCATCACGCCGGATTAGGGCGTGATGACCTGAGGTGGAGAGGTCTGAACCACGCGACCGGACAAGGTCTAGTTCAGGCGCTTGGCCAGACGGCGGGCCTGCACATAGCCGATCAGCCCCGCCACCGGGGCTGCCGGCATCAGCAGCAGCCAGCCGAGATGCTGCCCGCCAATGACCAACCCCATGCCGATGCCAAGCATCAAGCCGCCAACCAAGCTGCCGACGACGCCGGCGCTGAGGCCGAGGATCAAGATATCTTCGCGTGTGACCATGGGCAGGGAGTAAGGGTGGACAGCGCGGTTTGACAAGCCGGCTCTCGCGCTTCTATAGCGCCGCCACTTCCGGGAACGCGGACAGGCCTTCGGGGCCTGCGCCCGCCCTTGGCCATCCCGGCCTCGGGCCTACCGGGACAACCCGCCGCGATGCCCACAAGGGTGCCGGCACAAGCAAGAACCGGCAACCCCTACGGGTGCCGGGCAGGAGAAGCGCATGACCAAGCGCGCAGAAAGCAAGTACAAGATCAATCGCCGCCTCGGCGTGAACCTCTGGGGCCGTGCGAAGTCCCCGATCGCCAAGCGCGAATACGGCCCCGGACAGCACGGGCAGCGCCGCAAGCAGAAGCCGACCGACTTCGGCGTGCAGCTGATGGCGAAGCAGAAGCTGAAGGGCTACTACGGCAACATCGGCGAGAAGCAGTTCCGCAAGTACTACGAGGAAGCCGTGCGCCGTAAGGGCGACACCTCGGAGAACCTGATCGAGATCCTAGAGCGCCGCCTGGACACCATCATCTACCGCATGAAGCTGGCGGTGACGCCCTTCGCCGCGCGGCAGTTCGTGAACCACGGTCATGTGCTGATCAACGGCAAGCGCCTCAACATCCCGTCCTATCTTGTGAAGGACACGGATGTGATCGAGGTGAAGGAAAAGTCGAAGCAGCTTACCTGCGTGCTGGATGCCGCGCAGTCTGGTGAGCGCGACGTGCCGGAATACATCGAGATCGACCACCGCGCGATGCGCGGCCGCATCCTGCGCGCGCCGAAGCTGAGCGATGTGCCGTATCCGGTGCAGATGGAACCGAACCTGGTGGTTGAGTTCTACTCGCGCTGATCAGGCCGACCGATCGAACGAAAAAAGGCGGGGTCCAATGGATCCCGCCTTTTTTGTTGGCCGATACTGTGCCGT